>JAIUPE010000091.1 GCA_020160875.1 Pseudomonadota bacterium | reverse complement strand
TGTGCAGATCGAAGTAGGACTTTTCGTTGGAAGTGGTCATGGTGAATCTCCTGAGAACAATGAGGCGGAGACACACCCGACCCAGGCGGGGAAGGTGTGGAACCCCCGCGTGGGTTGATGGAACAGCTTGGTGGCATCGCCATCGAGAACCGATGGCCGTTCGCGCATGGATGCCGGTGCGAACTGGGGTGATCAACGCGGTCGGAACCGCGTCGCAGCTTTGAAGATCGTGGCTGCCTGGGCATGTCGCTGACGGACGTCAGCGGAACATGGCCGGAAGCGTGGCGCCAGGACGGCGCGCATGCGAGCGGCAATCGGCACTCGCGGCTGTCCGCATTGCCGGGAAGAAAGAGGCCCCCGGAGCGGGGGCCAGGGATGGGCGGTCAGTTACCGCTGGGCGTGGGAGGAACCGCCTGCAGCGACAGGTGTGTCGCGGTGGCGGACACGTCGAGGTCGTCCTCGCTGCGCAGGATGCGCGCAAACACGCCCTCCTGCGGATCGAAGAACTCGCCGAAGTCGTCGCCACCGAACTCGGCACGCGCCAGTTCCCACCAGTCGTCGAAGGCATCGACATCCGGGTTGCAACCGGCGGCATAGGCGATGGTCTTCTGGCGACCATCGGGTCGGCGCTCGCCGCACTCGGCCAGGAAGTACACGCCCTGATCCTTGACCAGGATGACGCGGCATTGATTCGCCGCCGCTTCGGCGAGCACGGGCCGCAGCTCCGTGCCTTTGAATCGAACAGTCATGGGTGTGATCTCCAGGGGGCAGGAAAAGAGCTTCCCGCCGCGAGGGCGGGAAGCTGCTGTGAGATCAGTGCCGGACAGCCTTGCGACCCGACAGGCACTGCACGCGGATGCGCCGCCAACTCCCGTCGTCGATCAGCCGTTCCAGCGTCTCGCCGAGGGTGTCGAAGAACACCTCATCGACCCGTTCGACCAGCTCGCCGTCGCGGCGCAGCTCCACCGCGTAGAGGTCGAGGCCACGCTCATACAGCACGGTGACGCGACCCTGGAACTTCATCGTGGCGACGGTGAAGCCGATGGCCGGTGGCGTGCGGATGATGTCGGCGGGCAGCGGATCGACCCAGGTGATGTCCCGCGCGCCGGCGTCCACCAGCATGTGGGTGACGCGCCGGAAACCGTCGGGAGCGGGCAACTGCTCCAGTTGGTCGACCAGTTCTTGCAGCTCGGGGCAGCGGGGCTTGGGAATCGGCAGCTTCGCCGGTGCGGACCCGAGCACCAACCGCTTCACCGTGTAGGGCTGGCCGTCGGCGGTGAACTCGGTCTGCTCCTCGGGCGTGTCCGCCCGCTGACCGTCGAAGCGGCGTCTGACATAGGGTTCGACCTGCACCTTGGCGCCCTCGTCGGGCACTTCGGTCACGAGCGTGCGATCGAGCACCGCGAACTCGGCTCGTCCCGTCTTGACGACGATGGCCTCGTCGGTGGTGGCGATGACCTTGCCCTCGAAAGGCTTCGGGTCGATGTGAAAGCCCAGCGTCGAAACCTTGGGCTGGCCGTCGAAGATGTTGAATTTGAACGAACGGACGTTGGAAGGCACATGACCGACAACGAGCGTCGGCATCTGTGCGCGGATGGCTTGGGTATCCATGGGGAGACTCCTTGTGGCAACCAAGGGACTCCCGCCCGCAAGGGAGGTCTGTCCCTTGAGGGTGAGGTGGATGGACGCGGGTGCGCCCGGAGAACGAAGCAACCAGCACGGCGAACCGCGCCGCAGTCTTGAAGGTCTCGACTGCCTGGGCATGCTGCCGGCAACGCCAGCGAACATGCGGCCAGCGTGCGGCACATGGCGGCAACCGTCCGTTGGGAATCGGCAATGCGCCGGCACCGCGTTCCGCGAAAAAGAAGAGCCCCGACGTGGGGGCTCGAATGGGTTGCGGGTTACTCGTCGTCGTAGAGCGTCAGCCCGTCCAGCACGGGCGCGTCGGCATCGAACACCAACATGCGAACGTCGGCGAGCGCAGCCAGGTGCAACACTTCCACGAGGGACTCCGGCACGCCCTTGGCCCGGTGCTCCTGCCGCAGCTCTTCGGCGGTGATGCCCTTGACATGCTGCAGGTTCGCATCCGTCCAGGGCGTGGCGATCAGCTTCATGCCGACCGCCGGGCTGTAGGGAATGCGGAAGGCCACGAACAGAAAACCGCTCGGCGTGGCGATGTCCGCCAGTTCGGCGAGGAAGCGACCGGCCTCCTCGGTGATGTGCGCCGAACTGATTTCCCAGGCACGGCTGTAGAACCCGGTCTCGAAGCGCAGGCGGCGTACCACCTCGCGCGCGGCTTCCTCGGAGTAGGTATCGCCGACGTGCAGCGGCTGGCCGGCTTCTTCGGCCATGACGGCGTAGACGAGGTTTCGGGCGATGCCGTGGCTGCGGCATTGCGCGTCCAGCTCGGGCGGCACGTTCTGGCCCTCGGTGATCAGCGCGAAGTCGTCGCAGAAGACGCAGGCATGGCGCTCGACCTGGCTGTCCGGCAGGTGCGACTGCGAGACGTGCAGCGGCAGATAGCTCAGCGGGCAGTCGTCGTCGTAGGAAATCGCCAGCAGCCGCTGCACGGACAGGCCATCGTAGCCGCGGACGAAGGGGTTTTTGGAATGAGACATGGGATTCCTCCAGCAGAGGATGGCCGAGGCAATCCCCTGCCGGGGATTGAACCCCAGCGAGTGGATGAAGTGGCAGCCGGTCAGCCGGCCGCGGCGTCGGGCCGCCCTGGTGGCGGGCGGTGCAGGTCAGTGGAAGATGCTGATTCGGGACATGGTCGCTCCTGCGAAAGGAAGGAGGGACATGGCCCCGAACGGGGACGCATGTCCCTCGTGGGGGGGATGAAAAGACGGCGGGTTGCCAGGCGCGGCTCACCAGCCGTTGTAGTGCAGCGTGAGGTCGGCGATGACCTGGCGCCGGTCCAGATCGAGGCCACCGAAGTCGGACAGCCCCTCGAAGCCGCAACGCTTGAGCATCGCGCCGCCCTCGCGGGAGTTGTAGAAGCTCACCATCGCGGACAGGAACATGCGTTGACCGCTGCTCAGCACGCCCAAGGCGTCGTTGAGCATCAGCATGTTGGGCCGCAGGTCCCACTTGGTGGTGGCACGCTGCAGACCTTCGCGTGTGCCGTCGCCGAACCACTCGTGACCGGCGATCTGCGCGCCGCGCTTCCAGGCCTCGAAGAAGGCCTGCGGTGCAGCGTCGAAGTGCGCCTGTTCCAGCGCCATCTGATCGAGCACGTCTTCGGGTAAAGACAGATTCATGAGAGAACTCCTTGAAGGGTGGGAATCAGGGGTGAGCGCGCTGTGTCCAGGCATGGGTATCCAGGGCGCGCTGTGCTGCGAGGTGGTTCGGGAAATACTCGACGGACTCCCGCGATACCGGGCCTTCGTCGTCTTGTGTGCCGATGTAGTGGCCGGCCGCGCTGCGCAGCACCTGTAGCGGCAAACGCTTGCCGGTCCAGGTCAGCGCCAGCGCACCACTGCGCACTGCGGTTGCAGAGGAAGATGCGGAAGGTTCAGACATGCCGTGCTCCTTGGTGGGTCGGGGAGCACGCATCCCGCAGGGGATGGGGTTCCCCTCGGGTGGTTGAGAAAAGTGCATCGTCGCCAGGCCGGCGAGCGTCCGCGGTGGGCGATGCGAAGCGGACTGGTTCGGTCAACGCGGCGAACCGCGTTGCAGTCTTGAAGACCGAGACTGCCAGGGCATGCCGCTGACGACTGTCAGCAACGCATGGGTGAGGATGGGCGCGAAGCATGGCTGCCGTCGCAGGGAAAACCGAATCGCGGACGGCCCGCTTTAGGGCAGGCCCGCGTCACGGGACAAGGCAAGGACCAGGGCGCCGAAGGCCACGCGGGCCTTCGGCTGGAGAGGAAGGAAAACCACCTGTGGGCTGCGTCAGCGCAGGCCGTCGTCAAAGCCGTTCGCTGCGTCAGCAATCGCACCCGGCCCGTTTCGTGGCTGGGGCCGGAAACCTTTGGCACGCATACGCGCACAAAGGGAGCCCGTTGTTCCGCCGGCGGGCACCGGCACGGAATACCCTCGGCCCAAGTGGCCTCCTCACGGCTCGCGCGGCGGCAAGGCGTCAGGAAGCCCCTCGTGGCCGAGGCAAGGCACACCGATCAAGGGAATGGCGGCGGGCGCGATTCGTGGAGCAATGACCTTCTCGCCCCGTCGCCCGATGCCGGGCAGACGGGGCGCGCACACCGTTGCAGAAGGAGACGCGCGCTTTGGAGTCCCGCGCGGTGCGGGACGTTTGCCTCGCCGCCAGTGAAGTGGCCGGCGCGGCAGGGGGAAAGCGAGGATCAGGACGCCTTGGAGGCAGCGCGCCGCTTGCGCGGTGCGCTGCGCCGGCCCGTCGGGGACTCGATCGGCAACGTACCCTTGCAGTCCGGGTAGCGCGAGCAGGACCAGAACGCGCCGCTCTTGCCCGTGCGCTGCTGCATCGGTGCGCCGCACTGCGGGCAGGCCGGCGCCGGCGGCAGCTTGAGCGAGAGCGTTGCGCCGCGGTACTGCTGCACGAGCTGGCCGACCCACACGGACTGCTTCTCGATGAAGGTGTCCAGCGCCATCTGGCCGGCCTCGATCATGTCGAGCGCCTGCTCCCACACCGCCGTGGTGCCGGGGTCGGCGATGGCCGAGGGCACCGCGTCGATGAGCGTGAATGCCGCATCGGAAGCGCGGACGGCGCGGCCTTTCTTGACCAGGTAGCCGCGACCGATCAGACCGTTGATGGTGTTGGCGCGTGTCGCCTCGGTGCCGATGCCTGTGGTATCTCGCAGCTTCTGTTTCAGCCGCGGGTCGGTCACGAACTTGGCGACAGTCTTCATGGCCTTGATCAGCTCGCCCTGCGTGTAGGGTTTGGGCGGCAGCGTCTTCAGCGCCTTGAGACCCACCTTTCCGACCGGGCAGGACAGGCCCGCATGCAGGGCGGGCAGCACCTGGCTGCGCTGCGCATCCTCGCCATCGGCATCGTCCGGCCCCGGCGTCGCCAGCACCTCACGCCAGCCGGTGACGGCGATCTGCTTGCCCACGGCCGCCAGCGACTGACTGCCGCACGAGAACTGCGCTACCGTCCGGTCGAACTCATGGTGCGGGAGGAACTGCGCGAGGTAATGGGCGCGGATCAGCCGGTAGACGGCCAGTTCCTTCTCGTTCATGGCCGATAGGTTGGCGGGCTCCAGCGTCGGGATGATGCCGTGGTGAGCCGACACCTTGCCGTCGTTCCATGCACCCGAGCGCTGTTGGCGATCCAGGCGCTCGATCAGCGGCCGCAGGCTGGGGTCGGTCTTGACCAGGCTGTCGAGTACGGTCGGCACCTCGGCCAGCATGCTCTCGGGTAGGTAGCCCGAATCCGAGCGCGGATACGTTGTCGCCTTGTGTGTCTCGTACAGCGCCTGGGCAATGTCCAGCGTCTCCTGCACGTCGAGGCCCAACTGCTTGGAGCACACCTCCTGCAGCGTGCCCAGGTCGAACGGCAGCGGCGGTGCCTCGCGCACGCGCTCGGTGTCCACCGACACGACCTGCGCATCGCGTGCCGCGCGAATGCGATCCGCAGCCTGCTGCGCCACCGGCTGCTGAAGGCAGCGACCCGCTGCATCCGTGCTGCCTTCGGGCGGTATCCAGCTCGCGGTGAAGGATTGGCCGGCATGGGATAGCAGCACATCCACGGCCCAATACGGCATGGAGACGAATCGCGCGATCTCGCGATCACGATCCACGACCAACTTCAGCGTCGGCGTCTGCACGCGCCCCACCGACAGCACGCCCGTATAGCCGGCCTGGCGCCCCAGCAGGGTGAACAAGCGGCTCAGGTTCATCCCGATCAGCCAGTCGGCACGCGAACGGGCGAGTGCGGAGAAATACAGCGGCAGCGTCTCGGCGGACGGCTTGAGTGCACCCAGTGCCTTGCGGATCGACGCATCGTTGAGCGCCGACAGCCACAGGCGCTGAATCGGCCCGTGGTAGCCGCATAGGTCGATGATCTCGCGGGCGATCATCTCGCCCTCGCGGTCGGCGTCGGTCGCAATCACCAGCTCACCCGCCCTGGCGACGAGCCGCTGCACGACCTTGAATTGCGCTGCGGTCGCCGCCTTGGGCTCGACACGCCAACGCTCAGGAAGAATGGGCAGTTGCTCGATGGCCCAGCGCTTGTATTGCTCGCCGTAGCCTTCGGGCGGAACCGCCTCCACCAGATGACCGATGCACCAGGTCACGACGACACCCGCGCCGCTGTAGCAGCCGTTGCCGCGTTGGCCGGCGCCCAGCACACGGGCGATGTCCTTGCCCTGGGACGGCTTCTCGCACAGGAACACGCGCATGAAGCCTCCTTGGAAATGTGCGGTTCATCGGATGGGCGTCAGCTTGGCGGCGCCAGGAGATGCCGACAGCAAGGAAGCCGATTGATGCAGACACCGCTTTGTGATCGGCAGGCGGGCCGTTGCCGCAGCGGTGCGCATGGACCGCAGGAGCTGGCGCAGCAAGAGCGTCGTTTGGGGAGGGTGGCTGGAACTCCGTGGACGACCTTGGAGCTATCCCCCGGGGATAGCTCGCTGGTGCATCGCGGGCGTATGACGGTTGCTACAGCCGCCCTCGGGGGAGCGGCGATGGGTGAACTACTGTCCTCCGGCCGGCTTAGCGCTCAGCGCCACCGACTCGATGCGGTACGGCAGGATGCCCACGCGCCGGGCCTCGACCTTGAAGGTCACCCGTTCGTTCTCGTCGGCGTCCTCCCATTCGTCGCGCACGGTGCGGCCCTCGACCAGCACCCGCATACCTTTCTGGTACAGCGTCTTCCAGTGCTCGGCGTCGCGGTGCCACAGCTCCACGGGCGCCCAGAAGCCGCCGCGATCTTCGTACTCGCCGTCCTTCTTCGGGATCGGGTTGTCGAAATAGACGTTCAGGCGAAGCAGCCGGCGCGGCTCGTCGTTGCCGTTCGGGAATTCGCGGTAGTCCGGCGCAGAACCGATGTTGCCCTCGCCGACGAAGTGCGTGCTCATGGTGACTCCTTGGTGGTGGGTGGAACGGACGCGGTATGCCCGTGGACGCGCCGCAGGTAAGCCGCTTCGGCCTGCGCGGCCTTGTTGGCGCATTCCAGGGCTTGGCGAGCGATGCTGTGGGTCAGGCTGATCTGCATGTTCAGCACGATGCGCTGCAATTCGATCGCGTACAGCTCGTCGATCAGCGAGGCCGGCGTCGCGGGGTTGGCCAGCAGGGCCTCCCACAACGCCACGCCCATGGAGGAACGGTCGAGGTTGCGCCAGCGCAGGAAGGTCGTCCCTGCGCCAGTGGCCTGCTGGGCCAGTTGCACGTCGAGCAGACTGAATGGATAGGCGCGCGCCTGGGGCAGCACGCGCCGCTGCGCCAGGCCAATCACGTCGTCGCGCAGCGCTGCGCACTGGCTGGCCCAGGTCTCCAGACTCCCCTTACCCTTAAAAGGCTGTAAAAGGCCTTTTAGGTAGCCTGCGTGTTCCAGCCGCTGGAAGTCCGCCTGTTCCAGCGCCACGAAGCGCGTGGAGTGGCTGATAGGGGGTGATGCTGTCATGCGCCAACACCCTCATCGCCCGCGGCACCATCGGCTGCGCCACCCGTGGGAGCCTGCGCATCGGGCACGATGGCAGGCGCAGCAGGCGGCGTGCCGGGCTTGTTCGACCGCCGCGCGATGGGTGGCGCGAAGCGCGAGCGGCGCGTGCCTTCCAGCACGTCCTGCGGCAACTCGCCGAACTTCTCCAGCGCCGCTCGCGCCGCCGCGTTCTTCGCCGCGAAGTCGTCGCGCGTCGTGCCCGAGTAGCGGTACTGCTGGGCCAGCGAGAACAGGCTGCGCAGCGCGTGCGCGCCATCATTGAGCCAGCGCTCCAAGGTGCTGCGGTCGATCAGCGCCGTGTGGTGGGCCAGGATGAGCTTGCGTGCCAGGTCGTCGTAGTCGGCCAGCAGGTACACCGCCATGAAGCCGAGTTGTGCATTCACGAACAGCGGCAGCTTCACCGGCTGCACATTCATGTTCTCGCCCAGGGACAGCGCCGCTGGCACGTCGGCCAGGGCCTGATCCACCTGTTCGCGCAGGGTCTGCAAGCGGGTCTTGGTGTCGGCGAGCTTGTCCTCGATCCGCAACATCCACCAGTCCGAGTACGGGTCGTCCTGCTCGGCGCCGCGCTTCATCTTGTTCATGGCGCCGATGAAGCCGTTGAGACCGATGATGCCGGGGCGCCCCTCGGTCGGCGCGCGGCCGTGCCAGATGCGCGAAGCGTGGTGCGTGTGCAGCGTCAGCGACATCGCGCTGCGCAGCGATCCGAGATTCAGTTGCAGGGGTTCTGTGCGTTCGTTGGCCATGGGAGCGACTCGCGGTGAATTGGCGAGTCGCCAGCATCGGCATCGGCCGGAAGGCTGTCAGTCAACAAACCGCAGCCCATGCGCGCCCGGTTTGTTCCGCGCGGAAGGCTGTGTGTGCCGGCTATCCCCTGGGGATAGCTCGGCGGATGTGTTCGCGGCTCGCGCGGAGGTGAGACCGCGTCGCGGGGCTATGCCTCGCGAGGTCTGTACCAGGCGGCCCGTTGCCCCTCCACCTCACGGTAGCGAAGCTCGAACAGGCGGCACTCGTGCACCACCTGCCGCCAACTGCTGCAGCCGTACTTGGCTGGAAGCTGCTCGGGATGCCGGTCCGCGATCCAGCGGCCAGCGGCGGCGATGGGTGTCCAGCCCTCGACGGCCAACTGCGCGGCGGCCTCGCGCAGCGCACGAACGATGCCGGCGGCCGGCCAGTCCACCGTGCCGTCCGGCGCGATGCCATTGACCACCAGGTCGTGGAACACATCCGACTGGACGAACTCCGCTGCCAGGCGCCGCGCCTGATCCATGTGCTCGGCCCAGCCGCGCAGCTGCTCGAAGTGTTGATCGATGCGCGTGTAGGCGGAACCGAGTTCGTCCTGTGCAACGCGGCACCCGTCCACGGTCCATAGATCGTGCTGATCGATGAAGTGGTGCACCAGGGTGTTGCGCAGCGATACCAGGTCTTTGAGGTCGGCCTGGGTGTTGGCGTAGTCCTGCGCAGACAGGCTCAGTTGCACGCGCGTGCGAAAGGAAATCACGTCGCCGGGAAGATCGTCGTCGCGTTCCTCGCCGCCATTTCCATCGGTGACGACATACGAACCAAACAGTTGTCCGACCAACGTGCCCAGGGTCTTGGTCGCGGCATCTTCGATCCGCGCTGTGCGAATGGCCTCCAGCGAATGCGCCGGGCCTGAAATCTCGTGGTGGGCCACGATGGCTTTCATGAGGCGCTCGTATTGTTGAAGGCGCAACAGGCATCTGCCCAGCAAGCGCTGAACGTCTTGCTGTAGTGGTTGCAGTGCGTTTGTGGCGGGGGAAGTCGTCATGTCCATCATCGGCCGGGCTCGTGCGTGGCTGTCCTCGTCTGATTCACAGGCGACAGTTTCGCCTGTCGTTCGGCGGACGACAATTGAGCGCGGCGGAAAGGTGTCTGTTCCAGCTATCCCCTGGGGATAGTAAACATCAGCGATCACGCAAGGCTTCTCGGAGCTGTGCCAGGTAGGCACGTGCCACCTCGGGGTCAGCCGCACGGGATGCCGGTGGTGACGACGGCGGGGACGCTGGCGCCGCCGATGCACTTTCTCCGGCCCAGGCCTTGAACTCCCCGCGGATCGCCTTCTGGATGATGCCAAACAGGTAGCCGGCCGGGTTGCGTACCGCGCTGTTGTGGCAGCGTGCCGCCCACTCGTCGAGAACGGCCTGCCTCTGCGCCTCGTCCACCTGCTGCAGCGCCACCAGCGCGCCGGCCTGCTGCTCGTCCTTCAAGCGCAGGAAACGGTCCGGCAGCCGCAGGTTCTGCAAGGCCCTCGCGCGCGGTACTGTACGTACTTCATTTATACGATCATTACGTACTGTACGGTCCTCCTTCGGAATCCGAAGAGAGCCGTCCGGCGCGGGTTTCGGTCCTGCTTCGGATTCCGAAGACGGGCGCGCGCCATTCCGAAGCAGGGCTTCCTGGCCTTCTTCGGATTCGTGGTCCGCACCCTCCTGTGGATAACCTGGCGTCGTCCAGCCATGCCGTGCCATGCGCTGCGCGAGCACCTGCAGGCGGGTCGGCAGCGTGCGCCCGCTGAGCAGCGGGTCTTCGGCGATCTCCCGCAGCGTGTTCATGCCCACGACCTGCACCGCCTTCGCCGCGTGCGTGAGCGCTTGGCTCACCAGGCCCAGATAGTCGGGGTCGAGCTGCATCGCCTCGAAGGGCGACAGCGGTTCGTCGTGCAGCACGTAGAGGTTCCCCTGGATGCGGCCGGTCTTGGGATCGCGCCGCCGCCGCACCAGGCTGAGCCAGCGCGTCAGCCGCAGCAGCGTCAAGGCGCGCGCCACGGTCTCGTGCGAGGCTTGCGCCGCACAGGGCATGGACGCCAGATATGGGCGGAGCTGGTCGTAGGTGGGAAAGGCGGTCACGCCGTCGTCGTTGAGCTGCAGGCGGAACACCTGCCAGGCGTTGCGTTCCAGCGGGGTCAGGCGCCGGTCGAGGAACAGTCGGCGCGGCACGCTCTCATGGCGGTTGCCGCTGTAGAGAAAGCCGTCCTGGCTCGGCGCCGTGCCCTGCGCCGGTTCCTTCGGCTCAAGGTGCCGCAGCGCCTCGTCGAACAACGCCGACAGCGCAACCGGGCCATCGCGCCGTGATGCGCCGCCCGTGGTCATGGCCACACCAGCCCCTGGTCGATCCAGTTCCGTATCGCCGACCAGATCACCGACATGGGCAGGGTCATGGCCTCGGCCAGATCCATGGTCAGCGCCAGCATCGCCATGTCGTCGGTCAGGGCGATATGGCGCTCGGAGACGCTGGCCTTCCAGCGCTCCCACAAGGCCACGTCCTGCGCCTCGTCGAGCACCGGATGCCGGCCCTTGCGCTTGGGCAGCCCGAGGATGTCGCGGCGCAGCGCCACTTCCTGATGCGTGAGGCCGTAGAACTTGCTGACCATCTCCGTGCTCGCCCCCAGGCGCAGCATGCGGTCCACCGTAGCGATCTCCCGCTCCACGTCGTGCACCTGGCTCAGCAGCCGCTTCAACACTTCCCGGTTCACCGACACCGAACACCACGACACCGTGGCATTCACCAGCATGCTCACGAGTTCGGGGTGCTTCAGCGCATCCAGCTCCTCCTCGCCGAAGCCCATGGCCTTGCAGCGGCGCAACTGGCCGTTGCGCAGGTCATGCAGGGCCTGGGCGATCACGGCCTGGTTGAGTGGGTGCGGTGCCGACATGCGGGAGCCTCCTGCGCTCAGGAATCCTGGCTCGCTACGCCGGCTTCCAGATCCAGCAGCCGGCGCGCCAGGCGCAGCAGACGGAACAGCTTCACCAGCGCAGCATCGCTCAGGCGTGTGGCCGAGCCGCCGTGGCCATGCAGCAGCGCCGCCAGCTCGTCGGCCAGCCGCGCGCGGTCCAATCCGTTCGCGGAGGGCGGAGCCGCACTCAGCACATGCAGCAGGGTCAGCACCGCCCGCGCGAACGCCGACAGCGCCTTCGCCTGGCCCACGGCCGGTGCCACGCAGACGAAGCCGATGCCGCCGACGCTGGCCTCAATGTGGTCGGCGACCGCCGCTTCCTCGCCGATCTCGCGCGCGAACTGCGCGATGTGCACGCGCAGGCGATCCGGCACGTCCAGCCCCGGCTCGATGTACCAGACGTCCGAGATGGGAAAGAGCCCGCCAACCTGCACCGGGATCGCACGCAGCGCATCGGCCTCAAAGTCGGGTAGCTTGTCGCCGAGCTGATCCGCGACCATCCGCTGGATGGACTGCAGGCGCTCGGTGGTCGGGGCCGGCGTCACGATGTGCCCCTGCAGGCGCTCGTCGCGCTGCCCGTCCCGGGCGTTTGGTGCAGCGGCAGGTGGTGCCGAGGGTGTCTCTGCCGGTGGCGCGACGGGCGAGGTGTCCCGTGGCGTTGGCGCCGCGGGCGGCAGTTGCGGCGTGATGGCTGGCGCCGCAGGTGCGACAGGCGTTGCCGGGTTCGGCGCGGCCGGCTCGCTGGTCAATGCTCGCTGACGGCTTTCGCTGTCATCGACCTCCAATGCCAGCGTGTCGTAGTCCGCTTCCAGCAGCTCGGCCATCTGACCCACCAGTTCGTCCTGCACGCGCTGGGGCGAGAAGCCCTCCGGCTGCGTGTCGAACTGCGACAGCACATCCTGAAACAGCGAAGCGAAGTCCACGGTCAGCGGCCGGCCCAGCGCACGCCGCTCCCAGGTGCGCTCGCACGCCTTGCGCAGCACTGCGAGCCGGTCCACCTGATGCCGGCCCAATCCGCCGTACAACAGCGTCGGGATCGCCGGCAGCAGATAGCGCACCGCATCGTTCATGCGGCTGATGTGTGACTGCGGCACCGGATAGCCGTCGGCCGTCAGTCGCCGCGCGAGTTCGCTTTGCGACAGCGCCTGGCCGCTTTCCTGCTCGTAGAACTCGCGCGCCTTCTCGATGCCCAAGGCCCGCTCGATGAAGGTCAGGCCGCCGCGCAGCTCGTTCTCGGCCAGATGCCCGGTCAGCGCCACGATTTCGCCGCGCGCCGGCCACGGGCGGAACAGGCACGCAATGCGGAAGAAGCGTTCCTCCTTGGTCTCGCTCCACAACTCGCGCAGGATCGCCAGCCGCGTGTTGCCGCCGTTGCGAATGATGTAGTGCGCCTCGCCCGGCCTGCGCGTGATCGCGGGGGGCGCGTCCAGCCCACGTTCGCGGATGGACGCCTTGATCTCCGCATAGGCCGGGTTGCGCGTCACGCGTGGGTCGTGGTCGTAGGGCCGCAACTGGTCCAGCGTCACCACCATCGGCGTGTCGGCGATGGGGTCGCTCAAGGTCGCGGCCGAAGGGCCGCTGCGCTCGAAGCCGGTGGCCAGCAGCTTGGCAGCCATGTCCTGCGGCGTCAGCTCAGCCACGGCCATTCTCCTGCGCTTGCCGGTCGGCGCGGCGAAGCTGTGCGCGGGCATTGCGGTCGGCACGGTGGTCGCTCGCCGTCGAGCTGGTGTAGATCGACGCGCAGCCTTGCTTCGTGAATTCCAGGTGCCCGCCGGACGTGCGAACCACGCGCCAGCCTTCGCCCAGCGCGAACTCGATCAGCGCGCGCAGCCGTTCGCGGCCGCGCGCCAGTTCATGCGCGCTCGCCATGGCCGGCCCCTCCCGCATCGGCCCGACCGGTGACCAGCGCGAAGCGCTCCCGCCACACGGGGAACAGCTCGCCGGCCAGCGTGCGCATGGTCTCCAACGCCGCGGGCGCCGTGCGCCCAGCCGGCTGCCGGCGCTCCACCCGGTGCACCGGCAATCCTCGTGTCGCAGCGCGCGGATAGGCTTCGATGGCCGGTACGTCGGTGCCCAGCACCTGCACGCCGGCCTGTTCCTGAAACACCTGTCGCAGCGCCTGCTGGACCAGCCGCGCATTCGACGACACAGGATGTACACGGTTGATGAGCAGACGCAGCGGCGGCGGCTCGATGCCCAGGTGCCGATACGGCGCGATGTCCTCGATCAGTTGCAGCGTGCCGCGCCGCAGCTCGCGCGCCGCGAGGATTTCCGGCGTCACCGGCGACAGCGCCAGGTCGGACGCCAGCACCGCCATCTCCAGCAGCACGCTGCGCGCGCCCTGGGTGTCGATCAGCAGCAAGTCGTAGTGCGTGCGGAAGACGGGAAGCAGATGGCGCAGTCGCAGGCGCCCATCCGGAGCGTGCAGCAGCAGCGTGTTCAGTTCGCCGCGGTCGTCGTTGGAGAGCACCAGGTCCAGGCCCGCGATCACGGTACGCGACACCAGTTGCTCGATGCGCCGCTCGTTGAAGGCCAGCATCTGGTAGATGCCGCCGGGCGCGCGAACGTCCAGCGTGAAGTAGCTCGACAGCGTGGGCTGCACGTCCAGGTCCAGCAGCAGCACGCGCAGCCCGGCATCGGCGATGAAGCCGCCCAGGTTGGCCGCCGTCGTGGTCTTGCCCACGCCGCCCTTGGTCGAAATGATGGACACCACCTGCATGGGCTTCTCCTCGTCGAATGGCATGAACCGAGAAGAAGCGTCAGGCGCGTTCTTTGAGGCGATCGGCGATCCACTGTTCGATCTCCACCGAGTCCCAGCCCACCGCGCGCACGCCCAGGCGCAGCGCCTTGGGGAACTTGCCTTCCTTCATGAGGCTGTAGATGTGCGCGCGCTTGAAGCCGGTCTTGGCTTCGACCTCGGCGCGGCGCAGGATGCGGTGCTCGGTCGGTGCCGCCGTGGCGGTGGTCTGCGAAGACATGAGGGTCACTCCTTAACGCTCAGAGGCGCTGATTGGCGTGACTCGCATTAAGAACGCCGCGCTGAGGAAAGACACCGCAAATGCGGCATCCGCGACCGCAGATACGGTCTGGCATCGCTCAGGAATTTGTGCTCTGCAGATTGCGCCGAGCCAGTGCGAACTTGGCCTGCAGCGTGCGCTCGGTGATGCCCATCGCGTTGCCGTGGTGCGCCACCATCGCGCTGATGATGGCTTCCTGCGTCAGGAAGCTGGAATACGGCATGCCGCTGGGAGACTTGCCCAGCAGTAGCGTCAGTAACCCGCCAACGATGTTCAGGTAGGTCGATTCGCTGCGCGGCCCAGGCGTGCTCGCACGCTCCGCGTCGGCCGTGTAGGCGGCGTGCGTCTTCAGCAGCGCCTCGTGCTCGGCGCGCAGCGTCTCGTGCACGCCCAAGTGTTCCGCCAGCCGCGCCTTGATCGCTTCCCGCTCGGCCAGCAATGCGCCCACTGTGTCCAGGCTGATCGCCGGGTGAAGTGCACGCTCGATCTCATCGAACAGAAACGCCGGTTTCTCGCCGGGGTAGTAGTGCGCCATCCAGGCTTTCAGGTCGACGTGCCGCACCGTCAGCGACAGGTCGTCCATCGTCAGGCCCTGCGTGTCCCGCACCAAACCCTCCTTGCTATACGGCATCTCGCCGTGAGCCAGCGCATCGAAGATTCTTTCGGCGTTCAA
>JAIUPE010000090.1 GCA_020160875.1 Pseudomonadota bacterium | reverse complement strand
ATGGCACCGCCGACCTGGCCGACCTGTTCCAGGCGGGCACGACGTCGCCGAATACGATCCGCGATCCGTTCAACAACAACGCCAACACCAACAACCGCGTTACGACCACAGGCAACTCGGGGCTCGGTCCTGAAAAGGCCGATACGCTTGGCTTCGGCGTGGTCTTCCAGCCGTCATGGCTGCCGCGCTTCAGCGTGTCGTGGGACTACTACAACATCGATATCAAGGACGCGATTCAGAGCCTTTCCGCGCAGCAGCTGATCGACCTTTGCTACACCGGTGTGCAGAACGCCTGCGCCAAATTCACCCGTACCATCGACGCGGGCTCGGAGCTCATCCTGTTCACCGTCAGTCCGTTGAACTTCGCCAAGCAGAAGGCCAGCGGCTTCGACATCGAAGCCAGCTATCGCCAGCCGCTCGACGAAATCAACGACAGCTGGGCCGGTGAGCTGACCCTGCGCGGTCTTGCCACGCACTACATCAAGGACGTGTTGGATAGCGGTGTCGTCGGCTCCATCCCGAACGATCAAGCCGGGCAGCTCAGTTCGTCGAAGCCCGACTGGCGTTGGGATGTGGGTCTCAGCTACGCGCTCGATCCCGTCGTCATGACCTTCAATATGCGTGGCTTTACCTCCGGTGTGTTCAACACGAACTACATCCAGTGCACCACCGGGTGCCCAGCCTCGACGCCGAACAACATCACCATCGATGACAACCACCTCGACGGCGCCCTGTATTTCGATTTCTCGACCACCTACAAGCTCCAAATCGGCGAGAACGAAGCGGACCTCTTCATGAGCGTACGCAACCTGACGAACCGCAACCCCGGCATCGTTCCGTCCGGTCCTGGCGCCTCAGTGTTCTCGACCAATGAATCGAACTCCGCTCTCTATGACCTTCAGGGCCGCGCCTACCGTGTGGGTATGCGCTTCCGGATGTAGAAGGGCCGCTTTGCCGTCTTAAAACCATCGCGCCGGTATCGGTTCTCGATACCGGCGCATTCGTTTTAGGGTGCGGTAATTGCTTCCCTCGTTATGCTTTGTCGTTAAAATAGGATATCGGCGTCCCAGCGCCTCGTTTTTGACTCGCGGAACACTCCGGTATGGTGTCGGCTACCAATCTCGCGTACGCGCACGACTACGAGGAAGTCGGCTCCGGCCGGCACGAGAATCTGCGTTTCTGGCTGCGGCTCCTGACCTGCACCATGCTGATCGAAACCAAGATCCGCGGCCGCCTCGAACAGCAGTTCGACGTGACGTTGCCGCAGTTCGACCTCATGGCGCAGCTCGATCGCGTGCCTGACGGTCTCACGATGAGCGGCCTCAGCGAGCGTCTTATGGTCTCGAACGGCAACGTGACCGGCATCGTGACGCGTCTGGTTGCCGAGAAGCTCGTTGACCGGCAGACCTCCAAGACCGATCGGCGCGCTTTCGTCGTGCGGCTGAGCCGTAAGGGGCAGATTCTCTTCCGCGAGATGGCTAACACCCACGAACAGTGGATCAACGAACTGTTCGCCGAGATTCCCCCCGTGGATGTCGAGTTGATGATGGGCCTGCTCGCGCGGACCAAAGACGCGGTGCGCCGGACTGGCGCCGACGACCCCGTGAAGTCCAAGAAGCTCGCACGCGCAGCGGCGCGCGCGGCCCGCTGATGACCTTCGCGGCCCAGATCACCGTCCGGTTCAACCACGTTGACGCTGCCGGGATCGTTTTCTACCCGCGCTATTACGAAATGCTCAATGAGGTCGTCGAACGCTGGTTCGACGAAGGGCTCGGAACAAGTTTTCGTGACCTTCATCTCGTTCAGAAGGTCGGGGTGCCGGCCCGCAACATCGCCGTCGATTTCCTGAAGGCGAGCCGGTTGGGGGATGTGCTGACGTTCGAACTCCAAGTGCAAAAGGTCGGCCGCTCTTCCCTGACGCTGAAGATCGACTGTTGGTGCGACGGCGCGCAGCGCCTGTCCGCCGACCTGGTGCTGGTTTGCGTTTCGCTATCGCCCTTTGCTACGGCCTCGATTCCTGCCGCGCTGCGGGAGCGGATGATGGCCTTTACCGGTCCCTCGTGAAGCGAATCGGGGAACGGGCCCGGCCGGTTGTTTCGGTCTTCTAAACTGTTACCGATTTTACCTCGCGGTTCACGCGCCAGCGCACCGCTGGACCCGCCCACAAAGAAGCAAGATTGTTGTTAAGCCGCATGTTACGCTCGTTTTCGGGCTCTTGCGGCAACAAGGGCGTTGAAAATGTTTTATACATATAGCAAATTTTCGGTGCTGGTTTGAGAGCGCCGGATGGCCGCTGCTGGCGCGCCGTCGGATCGTTGGGAGAGGATCGGAATGGTGTTTCGTCGTTTCTTAGCTCGCGTACGTCAGCCGCTCGTGTGCGGCAGCGCGGTCGTCGCCATTTCACTCGTGCTTTCCTCCTGCTCGCAGCCCGTCGCCGAAGGCCCCGCCGCCGCGCCGGCTATCGCGGCGGAAGCTCAGCCCACCGGCAGCTCCGAGCGCCGCCTGCGTCTCATGACGTCCGAGCAGTATCTCAATACGCTGGCCTATGTCTTCGGCCCGAACGTGAAGCCCGATGTGCGTTTCGCGCCGCTGCAGAGAACCGACGGCCTGCTTGGTGTTGGAACGTCAATCGCCGGTGTGACCGCGAGCCAGATGGAGGTCTATCAAAAGACGGCGGCCCAGGTCGCCGCGCAGGTCGTAAACACCGAGAATCGGAAATTCTTGATTCCGTGCACACCGAAGACGGATACCGCGCGTGACGATACCTGTGCGCGGGCCTTCCTGACCAAAGTGAGCCGTCTCCTGTATCGCCGCCCGCTTGAAGAAAAGCGTCTCGCGCAGTGGGTCGAGGAAGCTGGCGCGGGCGCCGACCGCCTGAAAGACTTCTATGCCGGTGTCGGTTCGGCCCTCGAAGGCATGTTGTTCAATCCGCAAGTCTTGTTCATCTCTGAACGCCTTGAAGCCGATCCTATGAATAAGGGCGCGACGCGCCTTGATTCCTATTCGCTCGCGACGCGCCTCAGCTTCTTCCTATGGAACGCCGCGCCGGACGATCTTCTGCTGAAAGCGGCCGAGAAGGGCGAGCTTTATACGCAGAAGGGTTTCGCGAAATCCGTCGACCGCATGCTGGCAAGCCCGCGGTTGGAGCATGGTGTGCGCGCGTTCTTCGACGATATGCTTCAATTCGACCTGTTCGATACGCTGGCGAAGGACGGTTCGATCTATCCGACCTTCACCGCCACGACCGTCCTCGATGCACGCGAACAAACGCTGCGCACGATTGTGGATCAACTGATCACCAAGAAGCGCGACTATCGCGATCTCTATACGACCCGCGAAACCTTCATCTCGCCGTCGCTGGCCGCCCTTTATCGCCTTCCGACGACGGGCGGTTGGGTCCCTTATGAGTTTCCCGCCGACAGCCCGCGCATGGGCATGCTGACCCAAATCAGCTTCCTTGCCGGCCATTCGCATCCGGGCCGCAGTTCGGCGACGTTGCGCGGCAAGGCTCTGCGTGAATTGTTGCTGTGTCAGCCGGTTCCGCGTCCGCCCGCGAACGTCGATTTCTCGGCGGTCGAAAATCCTAAGGGCAATCTGCGCACGGCGCGCGATCGCGTCACCGTGCATCTCGAGAATCCGGTGTGCGCGGGCTGTCACAAGATCACCGATCCGATGGGCCTCGCGCTTGAGAATTTCGATGGCGCCGGCCGCTACCGCACCACAGAACGCGGCACGGTGATCGACGCCAGCGGCAGCCTCGACGGCAAGTCGTTCACGGACGTCACAGGTCTCGCGCAGGCTTTGCACGATCATCCGGCGCTGCCGGGCTGTGTTGTGAAACGCGCTTACGCCTATGGAACGGGCGGGCCCACGGCGGCGGACGACAAAACCACGCTGGACGCGCTCGACAAGCAATTCGCGGCGAGCGGCTACCGGTTTCCGGACCTCTTACGGGCGGTCGTGACCGCGAAAGCTTTTTCGCAAGTTACGGCGACGCCGGCGGCGGCAACCGTCGCGGCTAAGTAATTCAAGGGAGACGCAAAATGGCTGACTTCAATCGCAGACGTGTGCTGCGCGGCGCGCTGAACGGCGGGGCCGTGACCGTGGCGTTGCCGCTTCTCAACTGTTTCCTGAACGGGAACGCAACCGCGATGGCCGACGGCTCGGCGATGCCGGTGCGCTTCGGCACCTGGTTCTGGGGCCTCGGCATGGCGCGCAATATATTCGAACCCAAGAATACCGGCGCCAACTACGACCTGCCGGAAGAAATCGCGATGCTAAAACCGGTGCAGAAGGACATCAATCTCTTCACCAACCAGCAGGCCTTCCGCGACACTGAAGCCAATCGGTGCCACTTCACGGGCTGGGTCATCAACATGACCGGCATCGCGCCGAAGAATGGTCAGAACACGCCGACCGAAACCATCGACATGACGGTCGCGAACCAGATCGGGCGCACAACGCGCTTCAAGACCTTGAACGCCACGGCGACCGGCGATCCGCGTTCGACGGTGTCTTACGAAGGCCTGAATGCGCCCTCGACGTCCGAGTTCTCGCCGATGAATTTCTATACGCGTCTGTTTGGACCTGACTTCCAGGATCCGAATGCGCCGGAGTTCAAGCCAAACCCGCAGACCATGGTGCGCAAAAGCGTGCTGTCGGGCATGCTCGATGACGTGAAAGCGCTCGAGCGGGACGTCGGCAGTGAGGATAAGGCGCGTCTCGACCAGTACTTCACGGGCCTCCGTCATATCGAACAGCAATTCCAGCAGCAGCTCACGAAGCCTGAACCGCGTGCCGCGTGCATCGCCCCGAAGGCGCTCACGCGCGAACCGGCGCCGGGCGGCGATGCGGAGCTTGTCAAAACCCGTCACGAACTGATGACCAATCTCATGGTCATGGCGGTCGCCTGCGATCAAACGCGCGTCTTCAACATGAATTACTCGGCCGCCTCGGCGAACACCATCAAGGCCGGCTACGAGAAGCCGCACCACACCACCACGCATGAAGAGCCGGTGGACGAGCATCTTGGCTATCAGCAGAACTGCTCGTGGTTCACGCGCCGCGCCATGGAATCGTGGGCCTACTTCGTGAAGGCCTTCGGCGACATGAAGGAAGGCGATGGCCGCTTGATCGACAACGTTTTGATCTATGCCGTCACCGATCACGGTTACGCGCGCATTCATTCGCTCGACGGCATGCCGGCCTTCACCGCAGGCCGCGCCGGCGGCAAGGTCAAGACCGGTCTTCACATCGCCACGGAAGGAAGCTCGGTCGCGCGTCTGGGCTACACTGTTCAGCGCATCATGGGCCTCGAGATCCCGTCGTGGGGCACGCGCAGCAACAACACATCGAAAGAGTACGGCGAGATCCTCGCCTAAGGAGCGCTATGCAACGTTTTTCACGATTTGCGCCGCTCCTGGCGCTTGCGGTTCTGGCCTTCGCGCAGCCGGCGGCGGCACAGCGCGCGGGCGAGCGCGAGACGTACGAGCACGTACCGATGCCGTCCGGTTTCCAGGTCATCAGCACCGAACTTGAAGGCCCGGTATTCGCCGATGCGCGCGGCCATACGCTCTACACCTGGCCGCGCGGCGGCCAGCGCAATGGCGATGCGGGGGAGCAGCAGGGACGTCCGACCTGCGACGACACCAAATACACCGAGACGGCGGGCCTGATGAGCCCGTATCCGGCCGGCCTTGAGCTTCCGGAACTCGCGACACGGCCGACCTGCGTCCAGATCTGGCCGCCCGTTCTTGCGGGCGCCGATGCGAAGCCGGTCGGAAAGTGGACTGTGGTTGAGCGTAAGGATGGTGGGAAGCAGTGGGCTTACGACGGCTACGCGCTTTATACCTCCGTGCTCGATGAAATGCCGGGCGATACGCGCGGAGGCCGCCGGGGCCGCAATGGCGGCAATGGGGGTGATGGCGGTACGCCGCGGATCGTGGCCGCGCCGCCGACCGATATCCCGGCCCAGTTCGGGATCTACTCGGTGAGAAGCGGCCGTCTGCTCGCGCTCTCGAGCGGCTTCTCCGTGTATTCCTACGACAAGGACACCGCCACGAAGTCAAACTGCACAGGCGCCTGTCTGCGCGACTGGAGCCCGGTGCTCGCTGGTGAAACCGCGATGGCCAAGGGCGACTGGACCATCATCGAGCGCGAACCGGGCGTGAAGCAGTGGGCGTTCCGCAAGAAGTTGCTTTACACGCGCGTGGCCGATGATTCGGCGCGCAGTCTGGAAGGCTCCGACGAGGCGGGCTGGAACAATGTCTACGCGCAGAAGGAGCCCGCGTATCCGGCGGGATTCAAGGTGCAGGATTCCTACGCGGGGCAGGTCTTGGCCGA
Source organism: Pseudomonadota bacterium (assembly GCA_020160875.1). Taxonomy (GTDB): domain Bacteria; phylum Pseudomonadota; class Alphaproteobacteria; order Rhodospirillales; family Rhodospirillaceae; genus SHVO01. Next base: position 8,761 of record JAIUPE010000090.1, on the reverse strand, counting down.
TGCGCAGGGTCACACCATCTACATCTATAACTGCATCGACGATACCTTCGACCAGCAGGGCTGCGATCACCCGGGGGCGCCGCAGGCGTATCGTCTGGCGGTGTGCGGTGGTGGCGATGCGGCGCGTTGCCTCGCGACGTTCCCGTATGTGTTGGCTGCCAAGGATGCGAAAAGCGGCTCGCGCGCCTGGACGGCCATCGATATCGATCCGAAGACCGGCCGTCACGCGGCGCCGGGACAGGCCGATGCGCTGCATGTGTGGGCCTACCGCGGGCGTCCCGTCTTCACCTTTGCCGGTGACAAGAAGCCCGGGCAGGTTGGGGCCGACGGTTGGGGCGAGTTCCATGGCGCGCGCAACGGCTTCAAGGCATTTTCGATCCGTGACGACTTCAAGGGCAACGCGGGCTAAGCGGCCCCTTCAGGAGATCATTCCATGAAATCAAATATCCAACGTGTGTTGATCGCTTCCGGTGCGGTGTTTGCCCTCGCGGCGCCTTTCGCGGCGAACGCACAGGAAGGTCAGGAGGTCGTTCGCGACCGCTCCATTGCCTATGTGATGACCATGGAAGAATGGGCGATGCATAAGACGCCCGGCGCCAAGGCGGAATGCCCGAACGGGATGAACGAGGGGCCGCGCGAACAGTTCAAGGTTCTTTTTCCGGAAAATGGTCCGAAGCGCACGGTGGTGGGCACTCAGCTCGCCCGTGAATCGCAGATCTATTTCCCGGAGCCCGAAAAGGAGAACATGCCGTTCAAGGAAGCGGTGGGGCCTGTGGTTCCCGGTGTCAATCTGGACGGTAAGATCGATGCGGACGACTTCACCAATGCCGATGGCGGCAAGGGCATCGACAACCAGTTTTTCCGCGTCATCGGCTGCGTCAGCAGCTATCGCGACGTCGCGGCGCTGATGGTCACCAAGTGGCGCGTGGACAACTCCTTTAATCGCGTCGTGATCGAACTCACCGATGTGGACGATCTCGTGAACGATCCGGATGTTACGGTCACCACCTATCGCGGTCTGTCGCCGATGCTGCCTGATGCGACGGGCAACGGCTATATGCCCGGCGCTTCCCAGAAGCTGGATATGCGCTTCGGCAAGGACTTCATCACGAGCTTCAAAGGCAAGATCGTCGATGGTGTCCTGACGACCGAGCCGGCCGATTATCTGATGCCGTATCAGGCGCTCGCGAATATCTCCACGCAACTCTTCCGCGGCGTGAAGTGGGATTTGCGTCTCACCCAGGACGGTGCGGAAGGATATATGGGTGGTTATGTCGATCTCGAATCCTGGCACGCGCAACGCCAGGAAAGCATTTCCACGCACCACCAAAGCTACGGGCAGGAATCCTCGCCCACGGTCTATAAGGCGTTGAAGCGCCTGGCCGACGGGTATCCGGACGCGGCGGGCCAAAACACGGCGATTTCGAGCGCCCTGCACGTTCGTTTTACGCAGGTCTTTATCGAGCGCCCTGCCAAGGCGACCGCGCAAGCCGGTTCGCAGAACGGCATCAGCCGCTAAAAAGGCGTAAGCGCGACGAATATAGCGGCGGCCGGTCTCCGGCCGCCGTTTTCCTTTCCGGCAAGATAGCTGTGGCCCGCCCTCGGGAGATATTATAAGCTTAAAATAATTTCCGGCCGCGGCGTTGGCGGCGTGTGATATGGCGGAGAGTTCATCGTGAAGTGGCCTGCGGACCGGATTTCCTCGAGTTCACCCAAAAGCTTCGGCATGTACGAAAAGGCGATGCGGTTATATCCGAACGCCGATTTGATCCATCTGGAAGTGGGCCTACCCGGTTTCGATACGCCGCAGCATATCAAGGACGCCGCCATCGCCGGCTTGCAGGCCGGTAAAGTGCACTACAGTGCTTTTCCCGGAACCATCGAACTGCGCCGCGCGATCATCGATCGCCTGAAGGTTCACAATAATCTCACGGTCAAAGAAAACGAGGTCGTGGTCACGAATGGCCTCACTCACGCCTCCTATGCCGTGTTCATGGCCGCGCTGGACCCGGGCGACGAGGTGATCCTGCTCGAACCTTATTATCCGCAGCATGTGAATAAGATCGAGATGGCGGGCGGCAAGGTCGTTCTCGCGCCTCTCGACAAGGCCAAGGGTTTCGCCATCGACGTCGCGGCCATTGAGGCCAAGATCACACCGAAGACTCGCATGATATCGCTCGTGAATCCCGCGAATCCTACGGGTCGCGTGTTCACGCACGAAGAACTGAGCGCGCTTGCGGCGCTTTGCATCAAGCATGACCTTCTGGTCTCCTCGGATGAAGTCTATGAACAGATCGTCTATGACAAGAACAAGCACATCAGCATCGCCTCGCTGCCCGGCATGTTCGAGCGGACCTTCAGCATGTTCGCCTTCACCAAAGCCTACGCAATGGACGGCTGGCGCATTGGTTATGTCGCCTGCCATGAGCGCTTTGTCCCGGCGATCTTGAAAATCACCGCGAACGACGTCTCGCATGTGAATACCTTCATTCAGGACGGCGCGCGTGCGGCCCTGACCGGCCCGCGCGATAAGGTCGAAGAGATGCTCGCCAGCGATAAGAAAAACCGCGACCTCGTCGTTTCGCGCATGAATCAGATGTCCGGCGTCACCTGTGAAATGCCGGAAGGTTCGATCTATGCATTCCCGAATATCTCGGCGACAGGCAAAACCAGCCAGCAGGTGGCCGACGAGATTCTTGAAAAGTGCCATGTCGTGACCGAGGCCGGCACGTTCTACGGTGCCGGCGGGGAGGGGCATCTGCGCGTCTGCTTCGGTGCGGAACCTTATGAACGTATCGAGGAGGCCATGAATCGCATGGCGCGTTACTTCGCAGGGGGCGTTTAACGATGAGCAACGCGAGCGATAATTTAGACGCCTGGATCCGCTCGGCGTTCCGGCAGATGAATACGGAGCTGGAAGAGCTTTATTTCGCGCAGGAGGATCGCGCGAATGTCGATGGAATTGGCGAAGGCCTCAAGAAGGCATTGACGGATGAGGGCTTGAATCTCATTCGCCCGCTCGTCGCCGAAGGCAACACCAATGAAGCTTTCGAACGGACCTTCGGAACTCTTGGCAATCTAGGCCTGTTCTTCGCGGCGTTGCGCCGGCACGAGCTGACGAATCCGGCTCGCGAACACAAATCGCCGTTCGACGAGGCATCGGCGCTGGGTATGCACATGGCAGCCTCGCTCGGCGTCGTGCCGCGCTTCGCCAATGTACACCTCAACCACCACAACCGCGCTGTGGATGGGCAGCCGAAGAGTTTTACGTCGCTGAAGGACGAAAAGGTCTTCAACGACTTCAATACGTTTTCGATCCTGTGTTATCAGCGTGCGGGCGATGCTCTATCGCGCATTCCGGCTCTCGGCGTATCGAACCCGGCGACGATCCTCTTGCTCGGGGACGCGCGCGCGGCGCTCGATGACGTCTTCAAATACAATGAAATCCTGTTCGACAAACTGGATCCGGAGCGCTTCTTCTATAGCGTGAGGCCCTACTTCAAGCCGTATCGCGTTGGCCGGCAGGAGTATCGTGGCGCGAACGCGGGTGATTTTTCCGCGATCAACGAGATAGATCTTCTCCTCGGTCTTTGCCGTGGCAATGACCCGTATTATTCGCAGCTTCTTGTCGACAAGATGCTTTACATGACGCCGGAAGACCAAGCGCGATTACGCGCCTGTCTTGCTACACGGCCATTGCTCGACGAATTCATCGAAGCCAGCGAGAGTTATGCGGGACGGGACTGGTTCAAGACGAACGCAGCGCTGTTCCTGGATGTTTGCGCCGCGCACGGCAAAGCTGCGGCGCAACACCACGATAGGCTCGTGAATACGTTTATCGTGAGAATGTCCAAGGAGCTTGAGCAGCGGCATATGGCACAGATCACCGCCAGCGGTCCGCCGCTTCCCGTGTTGATCAAAGCGCTTGAAAAACTCCGCGATCTACGTGCCGCGGCGCCAAGCAATGAATTCGAGACCGCTCACGCCAAACTCAATCAGCTGAGACGCGCGCTCGGCCGTTAAGGCTGCGGGTGCGTCATGCCTGGATGATGGAAATACGTCGGCCAAATTCGGCCGACGTGTTCCGGCGTTGAGAACAGCAAATTCACGATGGAAGGAATGGCGAGTTCCGTACCGGCCGGAATGAGCTTCGGCATCGTTCCATCGTAGTACATCGCGAACGTTGAATAGCCCAACGCTTCCATGAACGCGCGCAAGGCCTCCGGCGCCACGCCCATCTTCACGAGCCCAAAGGGGTGATACTCCGCGATTACGAACGGGACCTTGCATCCTGCGAGCATATTTACGCAGCCCTTCAACACTTGAAGCTCGGCGCCCTCGGTGTCGACTTTAATCAGCTTCGGCGGCGTAAGACCTAAACGACGGAATTCCGCGTCGACGGTCGTCGCCTGGATTGTCACGGGTTGCGGTGCGGCAGCGCTCTTTACGTTTCCAGGGAATGTGCCGACGTCCCAAAGTGCGTTGCCGCCGCTGTCGTCGCTGTTGATGAAGAACTTGATCTCGCCCGCTGTGTCGCTGGCGGCTTTTTCGATCAAAACAACGTTGGCCAGTTTATTGAGCGCGATGTTGTTCTTGAGCCGGGGAAGGTTGTTGTCGCCCGGTTCGAAACTGATCACGCGGCCGTTCTCGCCGGCGAGAGCGCCGAGCAGGACCGTGAAAAAACCTGCGTTGGCGCCGACATCCACCACGATGTCGCCGGCTTCGACGATTTTGCACATCATCAGCGAGACATCCGGCTCGTAGTGGCGTCCCCGTTCGAGAAATTTGATGATGGAGTTCTCGTTGGACCGTGCCCGGTCGAGATCGAGTTCCATGCGTAGCGCGCGGCCACGGCTCGAGAAATCCAGCGTCGCGATCGGCATTTCCGCTCCTAGGTCTTGGTGTTCTTAGCAGCGAGTACCAAAGCTGCGGCGAGGAGGAGCGAGGCGCCAAGGCAGATGAAGCCTCCGACATAGTTGCCTGTTTTCTCCTGAAGCGCGCCTAGCAGGAATGGGCCAAGGTAGCCGCTGACGTTGCCGACCGAATTAATGACCGCGATGCCGCCCGCAGCCGCGGCGCCGGCCAGCATGGAGGTCGGGAGTGTCCAGAAAATCGGCGCGCAGAGGTAAACGCAGATCGTCCCTAGGTAGATGGCGGCAATGCCGCTGACCGGCGAGGGGGCGAGCACGCTCACCGCGAACCCGGCGGCCCCGACGAGGCACGGGATCAGGAAGAACGTGCGCCGCTTGCCGGTTTTGTCGGACCAGCGTCCCCAGACGTACATGGCGATCGCCGCCACCAGGTTCGGTGCGGCGGTGAGCCAGCCGACGTCCCGGTTGGAAAGTCCGCTGAGGGATTTCACCATCAACGGGGTCCAGAAATTCAGGCCATACAACGCGAGCACGATGCAGAAATAGACAAAGCCCAGCAGCCAAAGGCGCGGGCTGCCGAGCACGGCGCCCAGACGATGCTCCCGGCCGGAGCCCTGTTCCTCGGCGGCGAGACGAGACGTGATCGCCTCCCGCTCGCGCTCGGTCAGCCATGTGGCGTTGGCGGGGCGGTCAGGAAGGTAGAAGAACGTGACGATGCCCATAAGGACCGAAGGCAGGCCTTCCAGCAGGAACAACGTTTGCCATCCCTTGAGACCAAACACGGACATGTCGAGCAGCGCCGTTGAGATCGGCGCGCCGACGACCGTCGAAAGCGGAATGGCGAGCATGAACGCGCCGATGATCTTTCCGCGCACCTCGGCCGGATACCAATACGTCAGGTAAAGGATGATCCCGGGGAAGAAACCTGCTTCCGCCAGGCCAAGCAGCAGCCGGGCGGCGATGAAGGAGTTCGGCCCCGTGATGAAGGCCGTCCCCGCGGATACGAGCCCCCATGTGATCATGATGCGCGCGATCCATTTGCGCGCCCCGACCTTGTGCAGGATCAGGTTGCTCGGCACTTCGAACAGGACGTAGCTCAAAAAGAAGATGCCTGCGCCTAGGCCGTAGATGAAAGGGGAAAGCCCCAGATCCTGGTTCATCTGCAGGGCCGCGAAACTGACGTTCACCCTGTCCAGGAAGGCCAGAAAGTAAAGGAGCGCAAGGAATGGAAGCAGGCGGATAGACGTCTTTTTGAGCGCCGCCGCGAGTTCGCCGGCCCCTCGCGCATCCATCACCACGAAACTCCCCCCTTGTTGGCGGATACTTTCACATGGGCGGTGGGCAAAGACCACTCCCGCAATATTTCGCCGCGGACGGCATGCTGAAGTCGGCACCGTTTCCGTTCGGGGAGGGACACGGAGATGAAGCGCGAACCGCACAAGCCCGCCGTGAAGGACGTCATCGCGAAGTTGGACTTCCATCCGGACAATTTGCGTTGGCAGGTGGACGACGCCCTCGTCGTCTCCGGTCAGACGGGGATGGTCGCGGATACACTCAATCCCTGTCTTTCGAAAAACGATTGCACGAAGAACAGCGCCAGCGCGGCCATCATCGATCCCTCGCAGAAAACCGCGCACGGGGTCGTGACCGCGCGCCCCGACCGCGCGACTCGGCGCAGATTTTAGGGGCCGCGGCGGTTCCCCCAACCCGGCGCCCGGGTATTCAGCCGCCAAGCACGGCGCCCGATCTCATGCCTTGGCGCAGCGCGCGCACGCTGGCGATGAAGGAGCACCGGGCGGTAGCCGCGCGGTGAATCAAAGAGTTAGCCTATGGGGCGGGGGGATTTTAGCCTGCCTTCCGGTTTGACAAGAACTGTTACAGAGCTTTGCTTGATGATCGGCGTTTTTCCGCTCACTCTGTATTGATCGACCGGTCGGTCGATAATAGTTTAGGATAAGTATAGACGAATTGAATGGAATTCGGGTTGTGCTGCGAAATTTGTAAGCGCCCACTTGGGAGGTCATTGAGCGGGTGTTTCTCGATTCGCGGAACAGCGGAATCAGCAAGATTTCGGGCGACAAAGGCCTTGTTGAGTAACAAGTTCAGCGCGAATATGAAGAACAAATGAAGAAAACATTCTCATTTCAGTATGAAATTAGAATGGGATTCGAAGAAGACTTTAAAATCGCAAGGATCATCCCGTACGCACAGCGTATAATGCTGTGATAGGTCGACTCTCGGGGTGAGGCGAGCGTTGGAATTTCTATGCCTGGCCTTGGCCAAGGCCATAATGAGGAGGTAGCGGCAGTGTTGTTTCAGAATTATTCGGTTCCTTCGAAAAAGGGACGTGTGGCATCGGCGCTTCGCGGGAGCGCGATCAGCCTCCTCGCGGCCTTTGCCCTCGTAAGCTGCTCGGCCCCGTCCGATCAGGCGTCCAAGCCTGCCGCCGCTAAAAGCGCCAGCGCGACCCCGGCCGCTCCGGCCGAAGCCAAGGGCGTGCCGCAGCGCGTGCGTCTGATGACGCAGGAACAGTATGTCAATTCACTCGGCTACATCTTTGGCCCGGATCTGCGCGTCGACACGCGCTTCGCGCCGATGCGCCGCACCGAAGGTCTGCTTGCGAACGGCGCCGCTTTCGCCGGCGTGACCGCGGCCCAGCTTGAACAGTATCAGCGTACCGCCTCGCTCGTTTCGGGCGCGGTCGTCGATGCCGAGCACCGCGACTTCCTCATCCCTTGCAAGCCGAAGGATGAGAAGGCCGCCGACGCCGCCTGCGCGGCCAAGTTCCTGACCGCGACGGGCCGTCTGCTCTATCGCAAGCCGCTGCCGAAGGAAAAGGTTCAGGCCGTTGTCGCCGACATTGGCGAAGGGGCCGGACAGCGGGTCGATATAGGCGATGCGGATCGGCTCGCCCTGCGCGAGCGCGGGCATGCCGGTGAGCGCCGTGGCGGCCAGAGCGGAGCCGACAAACTGGCGGCGGTCGATACGGGTCATGTAGTCCTCCTCAAACGGGCGGCCGCGCCTCACACGAGGCGCCTCGTCGGCCGCGATGTTTCCTCTAGCGATCGGCCGCTTCGCGCGGCTCTCGTCGAATTGGGCCGGCGGCCGCCCGTGGCGACCGCCCGTCTCATCAGTCAAACAGGTCAGACGACCTCGAACAAGCCGGCAGCGCCCATGCCGCCACCGATACACATTGTCACAACCACGTTCTTCGCGCCGCGGCGCTTGCCCTCGATGAGCGCGTGGCCGACGAGGCGGGCGCCCGAGACGCCGTAGGGGTGGCCGACGGCGATGGCGCCGCCATTGACGTTCAGCCGGTCGTTCGGGATGCCGAGCTTGTCGCGCGAGTAGATCACCTGCACGGCGAAGGCCTCGTTGAGCTCCCAGAGGTCGATATCCTCGACCTTCAGGCCGGCGCGCTTCAGGAGCTTCGGCACGGCATAGACCGGGCCGATGCCCATCTCGTCCGGCTCGCAGCCGGCGACCGCGAAGCCCTTGAAGATGCCCAGCGGATTGAGATTGCGCTGTTCCGCGAGCTTGGAGTCCATGACGATCGCCATCGAGGCGCCGTCCGAGAACTGGCTGGCATTGCCGGCCGAGATCACGCCGCCCTCAAGGGCCGGACGGATCTTGGAGACGCCCTCGTAGGTGGTGTCGGCGCGGATGCCCTCGTCCTCGTTGAGGGTGACCTCCTCCTGCCAGGTGCGCACGACCTCCTTCTTGTCGTTCATCTCGAACTTGGTCATGGAGGTGGTGAAGGGCACGATCTCGTCGTCGAACTTGCGGCCCTGGCGGGCAGCCGCGGCGCGGCGCTGGCTCTCGACGCCGTACTCGTCCTGGAGCTGGCGCGAAATGCCGTAGCGCTTGGCGACCGTCTCAGCGGTCTCCAG
>JAIUPE010000089.1 GCA_020160875.1 Pseudomonadota bacterium | reverse complement strand
CGTGCACCGGGAGGAGGCCGTCCCGTAGATTCTTTAGATCCGGTTTTCCCGCCTTGGTTTTTCTGCCCGATGGACGACGCCATCCCGCCCGGCTACGATGCCGCTGCTCCTGACCCTGGGGCGCAGCGCGGGATGCGCATTGACCCCGGTGCGGGCGGCGACTATCCGCTCGACAAGATGACGCGGGCGGGCGGCTCGGCCATATCCGGTTCCCCCAGGACTCGCGCGACGTCGCTCCAGCACCGCGTTGCGATGGTTTCGGCCGGCATGTCGGTTACGGCCCCTGCCGCGCTGATTGTGACGGAAGCGAGATCTCCGCGCACGAAGACCCATTGCGCGAGGCCGCCTATCACGCCCGTTACGGCGACATCGCTCTGTGCCGCGAAGGGCCGGGGTAAGCGATAATGCACATTGACGATCGCCTCGCCCGGTGGGGGCACGGTGAGATTCGGGACGAGCGTTTCGCTCACCCAGGCCGGAGCCGCAATGATGACGGTGTCCTCGCTCCCTATCAAAATAGGGCCATTATCGCTCTCAAGCTTGGTCACGCGATCGTTCGTAAACGACAGGCCGCGAATGCGGGCGCCGAAGCGGACTTCGGCGCCGTGCGAGGTGAGATAAGTGACCGCCGGATCGACCAACGTATCGGCAAGGCTTTCGCGCGCGATCAGCGGACGGCAGGCGTCGGCCCCCTTGAGGAACGTCTCCCATAACACGGGGCGCATCAGAATGGCGGCGGCGTTTTCCGGCGCCGTGTTGAGGGCGGCGACCGTCAACGGCTCCCAAAAATTCCTGTAGAGCGGCGATCCAGGTGGAATCAGGTCGGCGACGGTTTCGCCGTGACGCGCCTGAAGCAGTTTCAATGCCGAGAGGTAGGAGCGCGGCGTCGTTCCGGGAACGCGGCGCTGTGCGTCGAGCAGCCACCAAGGGATACGGCCACGGCTCGGCTGAAGCGTCCAGCGCGCGCCCGTCTGCACATCGAGAAACGGATATGCCGCGGATGAAGGGCCGGCGAGGCGGTCCCGCGCGCCGATGGCATCCAGGTAAGCGAGTACGGCGTGGTTGCCGCTCATGAGCAGGTGGTTGCCGTTGTCGATCACGCACCCGAGTTGTGAATCGTGGTACGAGCGGCATCGCCCACCCGCCCGCGGCGCGGCTTCGTAAAGGCGAATGCCGACGTCGGTGTTCGCGAGACGGACCGCCGCGGCGAGTCCCGCGAGGCCGGCGCCGATGATGTGAACGCGCATGGGCTAAAATAGCCCATAATGAAGGGCAATCCACAATTTCTCGATCTTCGCGCGCGCACGGGCGAGGCCGGTACGCGGCGGCAAGGGGTGCCACTTGTTGGCGCGCAGGCGATCGAGGTGGCGGCGGTACACCATCATCATGACCACGGCCGGCCGCATCTTCGCGCGGTCGCACGACGTCAGTGCGAGGCCCGCATCCGTGAATGCCCGCTCTGCCATGGCGCCAACGGCTGCTATGACATTCGGCAGGCGCGCGTCATGCGCGACGGCGCTTGGCGACAAGTCGCTGAACCCTTCGCGTGTCAGGATTTCCCGCGGCAGATAGAGCCGGCCGATGCCGGCATCTTCTTCGACATCGCGCAGGATATTGGTGAGTTGCAGGGCCCGGCCTAGATGATCGGCGACCTTCTGGCCGGCTTCCGCCTCACCGAAGACATGCACGCAAAGCCGTCCCACCGCAGCGGCCACGCAATCACAGTAGAGATCGAGCTCTTCCAAACTTGGCGCGACCACCGGGCCGCGCGCATCCATTTCCATCCCTTGGATGACAGCGATGAAATCCGTACGCCGTAAGCCGAAGGTCTGGGTCGCATCGGTGAGAACGCGCGTGATCGCATCGGACGGACGCCCGGCGAACATGCCGTCAACCTTCTGGCGCCAATGATCGAGTGCGGCGATCTTTTCTTCACGAGAAAGGTCGCCATCGGCGATATCGTCAACCTCACGGCAAAAGGCGTAGATCGCGAATAAAGCCTCGCGCTTGCGCTGAGGCATAAACCGCATCGCCCAATAGAACGACGAGCCGGCCGCCTGCACGATGGCGCGCACCTCGCCGATATCGGCCGGGGCGATGGCTATAGGGTCGATGCGAGCCTGAGCGTAACCCATGGCGGCTAGCGGGACCGGCGCCGGCCGATCATTTCCACGTCGCGCGCGGACCAGTCTTTACCGAGCGCATCCACACCCAGTGCCACGATGTCGCGGGCCGTGAGGCCCGCGTCGTCGTATTGCTCTTCGGGTTTGCCGTGCGGCACAAGGCGGTCCGGCAGGGTCATGGTGCGGACCTTAAGGCCTGAATCGAGGGCGCCGCGTGCGGCGAGACGTGTGAGAACCTGAGCGCCAAATCCACCGGCGGCGCCTTCTTCGAGCGTGATGAGAACCTCATGGTGCTTCGCGAGCTGGAGGACAAGGTCCTCATCCAGCGGTTTGGCGAATCTTGCGTCCGCGACGGTCGCGGTTAACCCGCGCGCCGCGAATTCATCGGCAGCGCGCAGGGCTTCGTGCAACCGGGCGCCGAGGGAAAGGATGGCGATTGTGCTTCCCTGGCGCAGCACGCGGCCTTTGCCGATAGGAAGGATCTCGCCGCGCGCGGGCAGTGCGGCGCCTGGGCCTTCGCCGCGCGGGAATCTAAACGCGGACGGTGCGTCGTCGATGGACAGCGCTGTGGCCACCATATGTTTGAGTTCCGCCTCATCTGCAGGCGCCATCACGACGATGCCCGGCAGGCAGCAAAGATAGTTGAGATCGAAGCTGCCCGCATGCGTCGGACCATCCGCGCCCACAAGACCGGCGCGATCCAGCGCGAAGCGCACCGGCAGGCGCTGCAACACGACGTCATGCACCACTTGATCGTAGGCTCGCTGTAGGAAGCAGGAATAGATCGCCGTGACCGGCTTCAGTCCATCGGCCGCCAGGCCGGCGGCGAACGTCACCGCATGTTGCTCGGCGATGCCGACGTCATAGAAGCGATCGGGGAACTTCTTCTGGAAAAGATCGAGCCCGGTTCCTGACGGCATCGCCGCCGTGACGGCGATCACCTTGGGATCGCGCTCGGCTTCTTCCATCAGGCTGGTTGCGAATACCTTGGTGTAGGTAGGCGAGGTCGCATTCGCTTTGAAAATCTCTTTCGTGGCCGGATCGAAACGGTCGAGAGCGTGATAGTTTTCGGCATGCGGTTTGCTGAACGGATGGCCTTTGCCCTTCTCCGTCAGTACATGCAGGAAGACCGCCCGTGAACGGGGTGCTGTGCGAACGATGCGGAGCACGTCGGCGAGCTGGCGCACGTTGTGGCCATCCACCGGGCCGATGTAGGTGCAGCCGAACTGGTCGAACATCGTCCCTTCGGCGGCGGCGAGCGGCTTGTTTTCCGCAAGCTTGGCCGGCAACGCGGCGATGTCGGCATCGCTCAGAACGGTGCGGCTGGCCGCGAGGTCCTTGAGGTAATTGGCCAAGCCGCCCACCGAGGGAGCGATCGACATGCCGTTATCGTTGAGAATCACGGTCACGCGCGCGCCGGCGGCGCCAATATTGTTAAGCGCCTCGAAAGCCATGCCGGCACTCATGGCGCCGTCGCCGATCACGGCGACGACGTGCCGGGCACTGCCGGTTTTGGTCGCCGCGACCGCCATGCCGACGGCGGCCGATATCGACGTCGAGCTGTGGGCGGCGCCAAACGGATCGAATTCGCTTTCGGCGCGCAGGGTGAAGCCGTAGAGGCCGCCGCGTTTGCGGATCGACCGGATGCGGTCCCGCCGTCCCGTGAGGATCTTGTGAGGGTAAGCTTGATGGCTCACGTCCCAGATCAACCGGTCCTCGGGTGTATTGAAGGCGTAGTGAAGCGCGACTGTCAGCTCGACGACACCCAGGCCAGCGCCGAAATGCCCGCCGGACGTCGAGGCGGCATCGATGGTCTCCGCACGCAATTCGTCAGCCAGCTGGCCGAGTTTCTCAACCGCCAGGCCGCGGAGTGTGGTCATGGACGCGATCGAGTCCAAAAGAGGCGTCTTCGGAGAAGCCAAGAGCGCTGTCGCCTTTCCTTGATCCGGTGATGCCGTAGCAACGCGAGGTGGAGGAACCTCCTGCGGCACTTCGGTTTTTTAAGGTCATCGTGCGGTGCGCGAAATCCGTTTCCGGGGCTTTGCCACACCACAATGACTTGTTTCTAAGGGGATTTTGGCAGATTCGCGACCCAGGCAGAAGACCTGACGTTTGGGGGCGGTACACGCTTAACGGGTGGTGTCCGCTAGGGACGGTCATTTTGGCGGGCCGCCTCGCTATATGTGCGCCCTTTCCATGCACCGCCTTGGCGGCGCCAGTGGGCGATCGCGGAGGCAAACGTCATCGCCGCGTAGAGTGCGGCGGCCACCGGCAGCAGGATAGCCCGCCAAGGGGCGAGGCCATAATCCTTCACCGTGGGAATGTAGCTCAGCGTCATCAACAGCGAGGCGAGCAGGCCGACCAGCGCCGCGCCGGAATCCCCGTGCCATGGCCACGTCGCGATCAGGCTTGCTGGAACAAGGAAAATCAGAACCAGACCAAGGAGCGTCCCGGTCAAGAGCGGCACGGAATACTTCAGCTGCGTGAAAGCCGTCCGGCGCACCATGGCCCATAAGGGCGCGAGCCCCATCGCTTCACGCAAGCTTGCGCTGCCGTCCGATAGACCGAGCCAAAGGCGTCCACCGCTGCGCTTCACGATCCGTGCAAGGGCGCAGTCATCGATGATCTCGCCGCGGATCGGCTCGAGTCCACCGGCCGCGAGCAATGCCTCGCGTTTAATGAGAATGCAGCCGCCCGCCGCGGCGGCGATATGGGATTTATCGTCGTTGGCCGCACGGAAAGGATAAAGCATCTGGAAAAAATAAACGAAAGCGGGGATGAGTAGCCGTTCCCATGCATGGCGGCAGTGTAGTTTCACCATCAGGGACACGAGATCGCGATGGTGATGGATGGAGCGGCCCACGAGGCGGCTCAGTGTCTCCGGTGGATGGACGATGTCCGCATCGGTAAACCAGAAATAGATCGGCGAAAGGCCGTCGCTGGCGGCGCGCGTCAAGCCGGTCTGCATCGCCCATAGTTTCCCGGTCCAGCCTTCCGCGAGTGGTGGCGCGGAAATCACCGAAAGCCGTTCCGGTGGAGCTGCGTCGCGCGCTAGGCCGGCGGTGCCGTCCGTGCTTCCGTCATCGACAAGAATGACGCGGAACGAACCTTCATAGCGTTGCGCGGCCAATGAGCGGATACAAGCTGAGATACTCGCAGCTTCATTGCGCGCGGGAACGATGGCGACGACCGAGGGCCAGGCGCTCATGAGCCGGGTGTCTCGCGGCAGACGCTGGTCGGCGTGCCAGAAACCATGATGAGCAAAGAACAGATAAAGCCACGCGGCGAGGCTTATGACGGCAACAAACGCCAGCATCTAGAACCAGAGCCTCGCGAGGCCTGAGAGCGCCGCGCCGGCAAACCCCACGGGCCCCAGTATGACGCGCGCGGCGAGCGGATCACGTCGCGCGAGACGGTGCGTCAGCTTGTCGGCGACCGAAACGATGACGGCGGTTTCTGCCGCGAGACGCCGGTGTTTCAGCGCCTTTGGCAATTTGCGCGCCTCGGCCAAAAGGGTTTCTGTTCCCGCAAGCGCGCGGTCGACGACGCGGCGCATGCCGGCCGTCAGCTCCGGCAAGGCGAGGTCGGCGACAGTGGCGCCCTCGGCGGCCATCCATTCCGTGGGAAGGTAAACCCGGTCCAGCGCGGCGTAGTCCTTTCCGCAATCCTGAAGGTGGTTGATGACCTGAAGCGCGTTGCACAAGGCATCCGACAATGGATGAAGCGCGGAGTCCTCGCCGTGCAAATCGAGCAGGAACCGGCCCACGGGCGAAGCGGAGCGGTCACAGTATCCGATTAGCTCCGCCCAGTTCGCATAGCGCGACTTGGTGGCGTCTTGGATAAAGGCTGAGATGAGGTCGAGGCCGTGACGTTTCGGAATGCCCTTGCGCTCAAACATCGCGGCGACGGCCTGCCCCTTGATGTAGGCGGGGTCTGTATTGCCCCCGTTCACCGCCGCAGCGAAACCCTGGAGCCGGGCGATCTTATCGCTGGCGGGGAGATCCGGGTGATCGGCGATATCGTCGATGGTGCGGGCGAAGGCGTAGTACACCGCGACGTCGGGACGCAAGTCTTTGGGCAAGAGCCATGATCCCACGGGGAAGTTTTCATCTCCCGCGCCCTTGCCTGATGGCATTTCGATTGTCGCAGCCGTGTTCATGCCCTGAGGGATAGCAGAATCATTGACCGGAATCATGCGCCGCGACAGACTGCGCCACCTTCAAAGACCCGCCTGGAATTTTGCGTGACTTCTTCACAACAGCCCCCCGTTCCACCGACCCGTATCGATTTCTCCGCCGAAGACCGGGAGTGGATCGCCGAGCGCATCAAGACGGTGCTGGAAACCGGCCGCCTCACGCTCGGGCCCTTTGGCGAGGAGTTCGAGGGCAAGTTCGCGCAAAGCATCGGCGCGAAACACGCGATCGCGGTGAATAGCGGCACATCATCGCTGGAGATCATGCTCCGGATCATGGGGATCGAGGGTAAGGACGTACTCGTGCCCGCCAACACCTTCTTCGCCACCGCCTCGGCCGTGATCGCTGCGGGTGGCCGCCCAGTCCTGATGGATACCGATATCGAAACGCTGTCGACGTCTGTGGCGGAGATCGAGCGCCGTATTACCCCAAACACCGCCGGGATCATGATTGTGCACATCGCCGGCGTGATTACCGCCGATATGCCGGCCATCGTTGCTCTCGCCCAAAGGAAGGGGCTATGGCTGATGGAAGACGCCGCTCATGCTCAAGGTTCGTCGCTCGACGGTAGATTCGCGGGCACTTTTGGAGTGGCTGGATCTTTCAGCTTCTATCCGACCAAGGTGATGACCAGCGGCGAAGGCGGCATGATCGTCACCGACGACGCCAAACTCGACGGCGAAGCGCGGATCTATCGCGACCAGGGCAAGGCGGGCTTCTACCAGAACGTCCACATCCGCATGGGCTATAACTGGCGCATGTCCGAGCCGCACGCGATCATCGGCTTGCGGCATCTTTTCAACGTCCCGGACATGCTCGCCGCGCGCCGCCGTATTGCCGCACGTTACGACGCGGCTTTGAATGAATTGGTGGCCAAGCGCCCCGATGCGCCTCGCCCTCTCGCGATTCCCAAAGGATGCGTGTCCAACTACTACAAATACGTGGTCATGCTGCCGGAAGGTGTCGAACGGGCGCCCTTGAAGACCCGCCTCAAGGATGAGTTCGGTGTCCAATGCAGCGGTGAAGTCTATGAGGTGCCGCTTCACAAGAACCCCGTTCTCACCCACCTCGATACCGGGGACCTTAAAGGCGCCGATGCCGCCTGCGGCCGCCAGCTTTGCCTGCCGATCTTCGCGAGCATGACCGACGTTCAGGCCGACCGCGTCATCGCGGCGTTCGCTGCGATTTACCGCGCGTAAATCCGCACCGATGTTCGAGCCGTGTGGTGGGGGCGGTGCGCGGGTCTGTGCGCCGCACACCTGCAACCTCGCCTCGAAATGATCACAATTGCCCCTGAAATGCCCTGACCTCGTCCTAGGATGAGCGCAGTTGGGGGGTTGAATGTAGGAGTTGAAAGAGACTTCTGCTTTGAGGCCCCTCGCGATGGAAAACATTGACCGCTTTTTTGAAGCCTACGACCGGATGATCCCGAACTGGTTCGGCGACGCCCTGGCCGTCGTGATCGTGTTCGGACCGATCCTGTTCTTCGCGCTGTAAACTTTTGAAGGTCAGCCCTTGCGGGGCATTCAAGCCTTCATACCCCGCGGTCAGATGTTATGATCCTCCCTCCGTAAGGGGATCTTTTATGGCTTTCCGTTTCCTGCCCATTCTTACAAGTTTCCTCGCTTTTTCAGCCTTCGCCGCTGCGGCGCCCGGCGATGGTCGTTTTGTGCCTGGTTCCGAACTGGACGGGACATGGGAAGGCATCCTTTCCAACGGCGGCATGGGGCTGCCCATGATCTTTGTCATCACCACCACGCCGGGACGGGGCACGACGGCGATTCTCGATGTCATGGACCAGGCGCCAAAAGACATCCCGGTTGCCGGTTATCGTCGCGAAAAAGATACGGTGTTCATGGAAGTTCCGGCCATTGGTGGGAAGTTCGACGGCCTCGTGTCGGGCGACCTGGCGGCCATCTCGGGCCGGTGGACACAAGCCGGGGCGGCTGGAAGCCCGGTTCCGCTGATCCTTCATCGCAAGACCCCATAAATCTCCCGAGGTTTGGGAGGCGGCTCGCGACCTTCATAATTGTACTGTATTATACAGTACATAATGGAGGGATGGATGACTTCGAAGTTGGGGGGCGTCTCTTCAGGAGCGGCGCATAAGCCATCGCGCGGCGAAATCCGGCGGGCGGCAATCGTTGCGGCCGCCACGGACGTATTCCTGGAGCATGGATTCGCAGCGGCCACATTGGATGACGTCGTGCGCCGCGCCGGCGGCTCCCGGGCGACGCTGTATGGGCATTTCGGCGGCAAGGAGGGGTTGTTTGCGGCGATCATCGCCCAGCAATGCGAACTCATCGTCGCGCCGCTTCAGGCGCTTTCCGAGGAAGACAGGACACCGGAGAAGGTGCTCGCCGATGTGGGACGCTGCTTCATGGATATTCTCATGAGCGCCCGCGGATTGGGGCTATATCGCATGGTGAGCGCTGAAGCCGCGCGATTTCCGGCGTTAGGCGCCCAGGTTTTCGCGTGCGGTCCCAAGGCTGCGGCCGACCGGCTGGCGGTTTATTTGCAAACCCAGGTCGAGACGGGTGTGCTCGCGCTGCCGGACGCGGATCTGGCTGCACGGCATTTCCTCGAGATGGTCAAAGGCGATCTCCATACCCGCGCGCTATTCAACGTCGCGCCCATGCCGACGTCCGCGGAGATCGATACTTGTGTGAAGGGTGCGGTTGCCACGTTTCTTACCGGCGCACGTCGATGACGATCTTGCGCCGCCCGTTTTATTTTCTGCGTCACGGGGAAGCCGACTGGAATGTTTCGCGCATGTGCATCGGTCAACTCGACCGGCCGCTCACGGCCCGTGGACGCGTGCAGGCGGAAGATGCGCGCCGTCATTGCGCGGGGCTGAACATCTCGTCGGTATATTTTAGTCCTCTATCACGCGCCGCGGAAACCGCCGCGTTGGTCATGCGCGGCCGCAATGTCGGCATGCAACCGGATGAGGGGCTTCTCGAGGCTTGCCTCGGGGTGAAACAGGGCGCACGCGAAGACGATGCGGCTGATCCCTTTCTGCGCGATTGGATTGCTGGTGCGGCGATCGAGGACGCCGAAACGTATGTGACCTTTCAAAGGCGGGTCTGTGACGCCGTGAACCGCTGCCTGAGCATGGCGGGCGAGGGCGGCTCTCCCCTCATTGTCGCTCATGCTGGGGTTTATCACGCCTTGCGCGATGCGATCCGCATGCCGGCGGGGCGTGTCCTCCACTGCGTGCCCTACGGTCATTACCCCGACGGCAACGACTGGCGTGTTGAGGTGATGGTCTAGCGGACCTGGTATTCTCCGACTTTGGGATTGCCCTCGCCGCTACACCCGGGGGGACCGTAACGCAGGAATTTCTGGGCGCGGGCGGCGCCATCGACCTCGCCGACATAGAAGTTGCCTTGGGAGTCGCTCGCCATCAGGTGCGGCCAATGGAATAGGCCGCCGTTACGTCCGCCGCCGCCCACGCGCGAAAGTTCAGTGAGATTGCGCCGGTTGACGACATAGACCACATCGTTCGCGAGATCGCCCACGTAGAGGCAGCTTTGTGCGGCATCGGCGGAGAGTGCGACGGTGCCCGAGGTTCCGCCGCCTTGCGCCTCCGGCGCGACCAAGAATTCCCCGACAAAGCCGCATTTGCCGGGCTCGCCGCTGTCGTTCTTGCAGGCCTTGCCGACATCGGCCGTCTTGAACACCTGGACGCGGTTGTTGCCGCGATCGCAGACGTAGAGCAGACCGTCGTTCGCGAGTTTCACGCAATGGACGGGGCTGCGGAAGAAAGCCGGTTTTGTGCGCCCGGCCCGGTAATCCTGGATCCAGGTTGTTTCATTCGGGCGTGCCTGGCCCGGCTCATAGACGACGGAACCTGCGTTTTCGCCAATGACGGGGTTTTGGCCGTAAGCGCCAAAGTGACCGATGTATTTGCCGCTGGTGGCGTCGATCATGAGGATGCGCCGGTTGCCGTAGCCGTCGGCGATATAGAGGATATTGGTCTTCGGATCGGCGACCATGTCCGATGGCCAGAAAGGTTGAGGTGTGCCCTGAATGCCGCCCTGCACATCATTACTGTTTGGGCCCTTGGCGCCTGCGGCGCCGATTTGCATCACAAACGTGCCGTCGGCCTTGAACTTCAAGATGTGCGAGTCGTTGCCGAAATTGGGCGCCCACGGATATTGGCCGTGGAAGTTCGCCGCCTGTCCGTTGCCGGCGATGTAAACGAAGCCGTTGTGGTCGACATAAATGCCGTGTTCGCGCGCCGGCCAGGTGCAACCATCTTCCGGGCGGCATCGCCGCTCAAGGAAATGAGGGTCGGCTGGACCGCCCCAGGCTTGGACCAAGCGCCCGGCTTGATCGAACTCCATGACGGATGGCGCAGGTGCGCAGCAACCGTTGAGTTGTCCATCGGGGCGCGGATAGCCGAGCGCGCTAATGGCATTGCCTTTGGCATCTTTGCCTGCGGCGCCTTGCATGCCGCTGTCGGTCGAACTCACCGAGCGCGGACGGTGCAACACCCAGATGTGATCCTTGCCGTCGACGGCAATGCCGCCCACATCACCGATCACCCAGTTGTTCGGCAGGGGCTGCGGCCACGCAGGATCTAGGACAAAACCAGGAGCGGTGCCTTTGGCCGCGCTGTAGGCGGGCAAGCGATCAAGGACGCCAGCCTTCTGCAAAGCATCACGCGCGGTGTCCTGTGCGATCACCGGAGCTGCCGGCATGAGTGTCGCGAGGGCCGCGATCAGGAGCTTTTTCATGTCTCGTCATTCCCACCATGACGCCGTGTGCGGCGGTCATGATGGGCGGCGCGGCTCAAGAAGAAAAGAGGGTTACTTACGTGCGGCGTTCACGCGATTGTTCTCGTGCAGCGCTGCGACGTCCGGGGTGAGGGCTTCCGCAAAATCTTCCATCTCATAGAAGGGCCGGATTTCGATTTCGCTCGGTCCCGGCATCGGATTTGGGCACTTTTTCACCCACTCAATCGCGTGAGCCATATCCTTCACGTTCCAGATCCAGTAGCCGGCGACGACTTCTTTCGTTTCAGCGAATGGTCCATCAATGACCAGGCGATTGGGGCCGTCGAAGGCCACGCGCTTGGCCACCTTGGTCGGTTTCAGGCCCGCGCCATCGACCATGATGCCTTCTTTGATCAGAAGTTCGTTGTACTTGCCCATCGCTTCAAAAAGCTCGGCTTTCGGCATGATCCCGGCCTCGCTGTCGACGGTCGCTTTCACAAACACCATCACGCGCATCATCACTCTCCTTGCTGAATGGTCTACGTCGGCCTCGTCCAAAGGACGGGCGAAGCTGGGCCATTCCGACAACCCCATCGTTGTTATTTAAGGAGCCGGAAAATGGTGGAAAAAATAAGGTTTAGAGGATCCGGTTGTACCAGAGCAGCGACAGGCCGGCCGCCGCGATGGCGAACAGGGCGGCTGCGGCCGCGAAGAAGGAGGTGATCTCGGTCTCCTTACGCTCCATCACGAACTGGGTGTTGAGGGTCTTGTAGACCTCTTTCAGGTCCGTGCCCGAGCCGGCGAAGAAGTACTTGCCGCGCGTCAGGTCCGCGATCGTCTGCAGGGTTTCTTCGTCGAGTTGGACCCTCATCGAGCGGCCACCCCAGCCCACGATTTCGCCGCTCTTGGTGCCGAGGCCGACGGTGAAGATACGCACGCCGCGATCGGCGGCCATACGCGCGGTCTCGACCGGATCGGGTCCCGTCGTCGCTTGGCCGTCGGTGAGAAGGATCACCACGGCGCTTTCGTAGGAGCCCGGCGGAACCGGTGTGAAATTCTCTTCCGCGGCGCGCGGTTCGGGATTGCGATCGAGCGAAGAACCCATGGACTCACGGCCGAAACCCCGCTGGTACTCGGGGAGCCTGTTGTCGAAGTTCGCGCTGGGGAAAATGGTTTGTAGCGACACAAGGATGCCGCTGCCGATCGCCGTGCCGCGCTGCGGCTGGAAACGGTCGATGGCCTTGATCAGGTCGTCACGATTGGTCGTCGGCGGTTGTACGAGAAGCGCTGCGCCGGCGAAGGCGACAATGCCGATCTGGGTGGAGCTGGGCTGCTCCTGAATGAAAGTTTTGGCGGCGGTTTGCGCGGCGACGAGGCGGTTCGGTTCGACATCTGCGGCGCGCATGCTGGCCGAAACGTCCATGGCCAGGATGACCTGCGAACGCTGTGAGGGCAGCGTGATCATCGCCGCTGGACGCGCGATCGCGGAGAGCATCAGGGTGATGGCCATAAGGAAGAGGGCGGCGGGCACATGACGGCGCAGGTTGGCGCCCGCGCCCATCGCATCCTTCACCATGCCGATATTGGCATAGCGCAGCGCCATCTTCTTCTTGCGCTTCAGCACATACAGGTACAGCGCCACGAGCGCCGGAACGGCGAGCAGCAGCCATAACATGATGGGCGAAAGGAACTTCATACTTGCGCTTCCAAGTGCTTGGGCAAGCTTGCGCCGCCTGAAAGAAGGCTACGCCGTTTGCGCAAATCGGCGAAGCGAAGAATCGTATCGACGAGGTTATCGCCGGTTGAGAGTTCCAAGGCGTCGACCCCGGCGCGCCCGAAAGCCGCGCGGAGTTCTCGTTCACGGCGTTCGGCAACGCCCGAAAAACGTTTGCGAAAACGCTTGTCGGCCGTGTCCACGAAGACCTGTTCGCCGGTTTCGGCGTCCTGCATCACAACGAGCCCCAAATCGGGGAGTTCCCGCTCCAGGGGGTCGAACAGCCTGACGGCAAGGGTTTCGTGACGCTGGGCGAGATAGCCGAGGGGTTCATCCCATCCGGGCGTGCTGATGAAGTCGGACACCAGGAAGACCAACGAGCGCCGGCGGATGACCTTCATCGCGGCGCGCAGGAAAGGGGTCAGATCCGTCGCCGGCGCCGTGGATAGTTCCGGACGGGCCATCAGCGTATTCATGATCCGAAGGACGTGTTTGCGTCCGGTGCCGGCCGGAATCATCGAATCGACCCCGCCCGAGAAAAACAGCGCGCCCACGCGGTTACCGTGACGGGTCAGCAGGCGCGACAGCACGGTGACGAATTCCGTGAGGACCGCCCGCTTTTTGACTTCCACCGACCCAAAGTCAACCGAAGGCGACAGATCAAGGAGGAACCACGCTGTGATTTCGCGGTCTTCATTGTACTGGCGCACATGCGGCACCTCGAGCCTGGCTGTCACATTCCAGTCGATGTGACGGACATCGTCGTTATGCTGGTATTCGCGCAAGCCCGCGAGATCGAGGCCGTGACCGCGGAACAGGGTGCGATAGTCTCCCTGCAGCGCGCCGTCGAGCCGGCGGATGACGGTCCACTCAAGCTTGCGAAGAAGGGTTTCAGCCGGCAGCGACGCGGACATGGCTCTCCAGCGGTTTATCGGGGGCGGCGATATGTTGCATCAGGCGCTGCACGATCATGTCGGGGGTCACGGATTCCGACAGCGCTTCGTACGTCAGCACCAGGCGGTGGCGCATGATATCGGGGGCGAGGTCCACCAGATCCTGCGGCAGCACATAATCGCGCCCACGTAGGTAGGCGAGCGCGCGCGCCCCTTCGATCATGTTGATGGAAGCGCGTGGGCTGACGCCGTACTGGATATAATTGGTCAAGCCGCTGACGCCGTACCGTTCGGGATCGCGCGATGCCGCGGTGAGTTTCACGGCGTACTGGATCAGCGCGGGGTCCACGTAGGTGTTGCGGCACTCGCGCTGCATCGCGGCCAGTTGTTCGGTGGTTGCAACGGCGGCCAGCGAGGCGGCCACGCCGGTTACGCGGCTCACGATGACGAATTCTTCTTCTTCCGTCGGGTAGCCCACCAGCACCTTCATCATGAAGCGGTCGACTTGCGCTTCGGGCAGCGGATAGGTGCCTTCGGTCTCGATCGGGTTCTGGGTGGCCATCACCAGGAATGGCTCAGGCACCTTATGCGTTTCGCCCGCGATGGTGACTTGGCGCTCTTGCATGACTTCAAGCAGCGCGCTCTGCACCTTGGCCGGCGCGCGATTGATTTCGTCCGCGAGCAAAAGGTTTGTGAACACAGGGCCGAGGGAGGTCGTGAAGTCCCCCGTCTTCTGGTTGTAGATGCGTGTGCCGACCAGGTCGGCCGGTACGAGGTCCGGCGTGAACTGGATGCGCTTGAAAGTGCCGCGGACCGTGCGGGCCAGCGTATTCACCGTCAGCGTCTTGGCAAGGCCGGGGACGCCTTCGACCAGAAGATGACCTTGGGCGAGGATCGCCACGAGCACGCGTTCAAGGAAATGGTCCTGCCCGACCACGACCTTTTTGATCTCGTAAAGGATGCGCTCCATGAGGGAGGCGACCTCGGTGTTCCCTGGTGCCATGTCGTTCATACTTCCGTGCTTTGCTTGTTTTGTATGTCGAGGATTTAGAATGGCGACATTCCGGCGCCGGCGGCCGCGTTCTCGATTGGGACGGCAAAACCGATGCCAATGAACACGCGCTGCTCGGTGGGATTGAGGATCGCCGTGACAATGCCGACGACTTCGCCGTCGAGGGTCACGAGCGGGCCTCCCGAGTTGCCGGGGTTTGCGGCGGCGTCGAATTGGATGAGATTCGTGAGGACGCGCTTCCCCTTGGGATTCACATAGTCGCGTCGCAGGCCGGAGATCACGCCGGCCGACGTGGATGGGCCGATGCCGAACGGATGACCCACCGCGACGACTTCGTCGCCGGGCATCAGGCCTGCCGTGGAGCGCAACGTTGCGGGCTTCATATCATCCGGGAGCGTCTTGGCTTGGATCACCGCGAGGTCGTGTTCTGGCTGTACGCCGGTCACGTCGGCTTCCGATTTGCTGCCGTCGAAAAACTCGACTTCCACGCGGTCGGCGCCGGCCACCACATGCAGGTTCGTCAGGATTGTTCCGTCTTCCTGGATGATAACGCCCGTGCCAACGCCGACGTCGGGATCGTCCTCATTTTTGCCCTCCCGTGTTACACGGACCACTGAAGGGCGGATGATCGCCGC
>JAIUPE010000088.1 GCA_020160875.1 Pseudomonadota bacterium | reverse complement strand
ATGAGTCCCACGCACGGCACGCTGGCCGAGGCGCTGCGCGCGGATTTCGACGCCGCCTTTATCCGCGCCCCGGAACAGAAGATCGAGCGCATGGCCGATCTTCTGGGCATTACGTTGTTCGGCGCCGCCTATGCCCTGAAGCTGCAGGACGTGGCGGGGCTTTATGCCGGCAAGAAGATCGCCCGCGTACCGGGGTCCAAGCCGGGCCTTCTCGGCATCGCCGGGTTCCGCGGCGCGATCCTGCCGGTGTACGACCTCGCGGCGCTGATCGGCCTGCCGGCGAGCGTGCGGCCGAAATGGCTGGCGGTGGCGAAATCCGGCGATATCGCGATCGCCTTTGATTCCTTCGACGGACATTTGCGTGTGCCTGAAGCCGCCGTCGCGGTGAACGAATACAAGGACGGCGTGCGTCAGTATGTAAGCCACCTGACTCAGTCCAAGGACGGACTGCGCGGTGTGATCGATTTGGACAATGCGCTGAAACCGGTCGCGGTTTAGCGTTTGAGGCAAGAGGGGTAGACCATGCACAACACTTTGACCTTCGGACGCAGACTCGCGATCGGCTTCGGCTTCGCGGCCTTCGTGCTGCTGCTGGTGGCGGCGGTCTCGTACAAGACGACCAATGACCTGATCGAGAACGAGAGGCTGGTGTCGCACACCCAGGAGATGCGCACCAACCTCGTACGGGTCGTATCGGCGCTGCACACCGCGGAGACGGGACAACGCGGCTACATCCTGACCGGCCGCGAAGAATATCTCGACGTGTACGAGGACGGCATCGCCGCCGTGAAGCCCGCCTTCGACGCGCTGAAGCAACTCGGCACCGATCAGAGCCAACAGCAGCGCCTCTCGACCCTGGAGCAGGCTGTCGAATCGCGCATCTCGGTGATGCGGCTCGGCATCCAGCTGCGCCGCGACCAAGGCTTCGAGGCCGGGCAGAAGCATGTGATGTCGGACCGGGGCCGCGAGATCATGCAGAACATCCGCACCATCGTCGCGGACGCGGACCGCGACGAGGCCGAGCTTCTGGCGCGGCGCGACGCCGAGGCCCGGGACAGCGCGACCTTCGCAAACGACGTGCAGACCTGGGGAAGCCTCGCGGGCCTGATCGTCATCGTCTTGATCGGCTGGTTCATCACGCAATCGCTGTCGCGGATGATCGGCGGCGCCGTGGGCCAGATCCAAAGCAGCTCGGCCGAGTTGCAGGCGGCGGCCACGCAGCAGGCCACGGGCGCGAAGGAACAGACCACGGCGACCTCGGAGATCACCACAACCGTGAGCGAGTTGTTGGCCACGTCGCGCCAGATTTCCGAAAGCGCGCGGCGCGTGTCGCAGATCGCCGAGCAGACGGCGGACGGCTCGCGCAAAGGCCTGTCGACGGTGGAGTCCACCTCGGAATCCCTCGCCGGCGTGCGCCGCCAGGTCGACCAGATCGTCACCCACATGCTGGAGCTGGGCAAGAAGAGCCAGGAGATCGGCGCGGTGACGGACATCGTTTCCGAGCTGGCCGAGCAGACCAACATCCTGGCCATCAACGCCACCATCGAAGCGGCGGGCGCCGGGGAAGCGGGCAAACGCTTCGCCGTGGTCGCCGACGAGATCCGCAAGCTCGCCGATCGCGTCGGAGGATCGGCCAAGGAGATCCGCGGCCTGATCGAGGACGTGCGCGGGGCGGTGAACACGACCGTGATGGCGACGGAAACGGGCTCGAAGTCGGTGGATGCGGGCTCGCGCCTGTTCGGCGAGGTGGCGCAGTCGTTCAGCCACATCTCGCAACTGGTCGGCACGACGACGGAAGCGGCCCGCGAGATCGAGCTGTCGACCAAGCAGCAGACGAGCGCGGTGGAACAGGTGAATATCGCCATCGCCAACGTCGCCCAGGCGTCGAAGGAAACCGAGGCGAGCTCGACCCAGACGCTGCAGACGTCCGTGCAACTGACCGGGCTGTCGAAGGATCTTTTACGCATCATCGCGCCGGAAGCGGTGTAACCCGCGATACAGACAACGTCCCCTCCTCCCCCCCGAGGGACGAGGGCTTAGAGCGAGAAGATGTCCAAGGACCCGTACAAATATTTCAGGCTGGAGGGCCGCGAGCTGCTGACGCAGTTCGGGGCCGGCGTGCTTGAGCTCGAGAAAAACGGGAATACGGACGGGCTGATCCAGAAGCTGCTTCGCATCGCGCATACCCTGAAAGGCGCGGCGCGCGTGGTGAAGCTGGTGGAGATCGCGGACTATGCCCACAAGCTGGAGGACGCGCTGGCGCCGGTGCGCACGGCGAGCGGCGCCGTGCCGAAAGAGATCATCGAACTCCTGCTCAAGCAGCTCGACCATATCGAGACCTTGTTCAAGGACATCAGCGCGGCCCAGGGCGCGGCCGCCGCCCCCTCGCCTACCCCGGCAAGCGCGCCGCCGCTGGAGGATCAGTTCCGCACCGTGCGCGCGGACATCGGGGAGATGGACGCGCTGTTGGACGGCGTGGTCGAAACCCACACGCTGCTGAACAAGCTGCGCGAGGCGCCGCGGCGCATCGCCGAGGGCGCGCAGTTGACCTCGATCCTGCTCGCTCAGCTGGCGCAAAGATCGGGCCGGGAAAAAAACCGGCAGATCAGCGCGGCGCTGGACCGCGCGCACGCGACCGCCGACGATTTGCGCAAGCTTCTGGCCCGGCTGGAAGATTCGATCGAGATCTCCATCGACCAGATGGACCGCGAGCTGCAAGCCCTGCGCGGGTCCGCCGAGCAGTTGCGGCTGATCTCGGCGGGCACGCTGTTCGCGGCCCTCGAGCGTCTGGCGCGCGATGTGGCGCGCGACCTCGGGAAAAATGTCGCCACGGAGTTCCAGGGCGCGGATATCCACCTCGACGCCTATGTCCTGTCGATCCTGCAAGGCGCGCTGGTGCAGATCATGCGCAACGCGGTGGCGCACGGAATTGAACCGGAGGCCGAGCGCCGCAAGGCCAAAAAGCCGGCGGAAGGACGCATCAAGCTGGCGGTGACGCGCAGCGCGGGGCAAATCGTTTTCACGGTCACCGACGACGGGCGCGGCATCGACATGGCCGCCGTGCGCGCCAAAGCCGAGGAAGCCGGACTCATTCATCGCGGCGACGCGCCGAGCGAAAGCGAACTCACCGCTCTCCTGCTGCGCGGCGGCATCAGCACATCGGCGCGGGTGACGGATGCGGCCGGACGCGGCATTGGCCTCGACGTGGTGCAGACCGCGATGGCGCAACTGTCCGGCAAAGCGCGCGTGACCAGCAAAGCGGGCGCGGGCACGACGTTTGAACTGAGCGTGCCGGTGTCGGTCAGCGCGTTGCAAGGATTGCTGGTGGATGCGGGCAGCGATGTGGTGACCATACCACTCGACAGCGTGAAGACGTGCCTGCGCCTGGAGGCGAGCGATATCTCGTCGGCCGAAACGGGGGCGTCGATCCTGTACGAGGGCGAGGCCATCCCGTTCGTGACGCTTTCGCGCGCCCTGTTCGGCGGCGCCGAGCCGGCGCGCCCGGCGTGGTCGGCGGTGGTGATCGGCAGCGGCGATGCGCGCGCGGCGATCGGCGTGGACCGGCTGCGCGGCACCGCCCGCGTGGTGGTCCGGCCCCTCTCGGCGAAGGTGCCGCCGTCGCCCCTGCTCGGCGGCGTGTCGCTCGATGCCGAGGGCAACCCGCAGCTTGTCCTCGATTCCCTCGGCCTCCTGTCGGCCGCCCCAAAAATCGCGCGCGAGATCGACGACCGCGAAGCGGCGCTGACGCAGATCCTGGTGGTGGACGATTCCCTCACCACGCGCATGCTGGAACAGAGCATTCTGGAGTCCGCCGGCTACGCCGTCGATACGGCGGCCTCGGGCGAGGAAGGCCTGGAGGCGGCGCGCCGCAAGACTTACGCCTTGATTCTGGTCGATGTGGAAATGCCGGGCATCGACGGCTTCACCTTCGTCGAGCAGGTGCGCGCCGACCCGGTGCTGCACGGGATTCCGGTGATCCTCGTGACCTCGCGCAATGCGCCCGAGGACATCCGCCGCGGCGAGGACGTGCGCGCCAACGGCTATGTGGTGAAGGGAGAGTTCAATCAGACCAAGCTACTCAACATGATCAGGCCCCTCGTCCTCAAAGAGGGGCTGATCCCGAATGGCTAAGGTCCGCGTGCTGGTGGTGGAAGATTCGGCGACCGTGCGCGGGCGCCTGCTCGAGATTCTCGAGAGCGATCCGGATATCGAGGTGGTCGGCGCCGTGGACAACGGCAAGGACGCGATCTCGCTGTGCGAGGACAAGCGCCCGGACGTCATGAGTATGGACATGATGCTGCCGGTGATGACGGGGCTGGCCGCCACCGAATACATCATGGCGCATTGTCCGACGCCGATTTTGATTGTATCCGCCTCGGTGAATCGCGGCGAGCTGTTCCGCACCTACGACGCGCTGGCCGCCGCCGCGGTCGACGTTCTGGAGAAGCCGCGCGGGAACGAGCCGGAAGGCGCGTGGGAGCGCAACTACCTTTCGACCTTGAAGCTGGTCGCGCGGATCAAGGTCATCACCCATCCGCTCGGGCGCTTGAAGCACCGGGCGGGCGCTTATCGGGCCCCGGCCGCCGCGCCGCCGGCCCGGCCGCAGCACAGCGGCATCGAGGTCGTGGGCATCGGCGCGTCGACCGGCGGGCCGAGCGCGATCGTCGATATCCTGAAAGGACTGCCGGCGGACTTCACGCTACCGATCCTTCTGGTGCTGCATATCAACGAGCCCTTCGGCGTGGCGTTTGCGGACTGGCTCGATAGTCAGACAGACCGCCCGGTCGCCCACGCGGTCGACGGCCAGGACCTGAGCGAGATCACAGGACGCGTCGCGATGGCCCCGGGACACAGCCATCTCGTCGTGCGGAACGGCAAGCTGCGCCTGACCAAGGACGCGGAGCGCCATTCCTGCCGCCCGTCCGTCGACGTGCTATTCGAATCGCTCGCGCGCGAATATGGCGCGCACGGCGCGGGCTGTCTCTTGACCGGAATGGGCCGCGACGGCGCGCAAGGGCTGCTCGATATCCACAAGGCCCAGGGCCTGACCATCGCACAGGATGAATCGACCTCGGTGATCTACGGCATGCCGCGCGAGGCCGTGCTGTTGGGCGCGGCTCAGCATGTGCTGCGCATCGAGGAGATCGGTCCGGCCATCGCCAGCCTGACGCGCGACAAGGCCGCGCGCGGAGGCAAACGGCGATGAGCGCGAAGGTCCTGATTGTCGAAGACAGCCTGACGGTACGGATGAACCTTCAGGAAGCCCTGGAGCAGGCGGGCTTCGAGGTGCGCGCGGTGGCGAGCCTGAAAGAAGCGCGCGGCGCGCTGGCGGAGACGTCCTTCACCCTCGTCATCCTGGACATCGTGCTGCCGGACGGCGACGGCACGGATCTTTTGAAACAGATCCGCGGATCGACGGCCCTGCACGAACTCCCGGTGATGCTGCTGACCACCGAGTCCGAGGTGAGCGACCGGCTGAAGGGCATGACGCTGGGCGCCAGCGAATATATAGGCAAACCCTACGACATCGACTTCGTGATCGCGCGCGCGCGCGAGCTGACGGCGGACGCGCAAAGCCCGCCGGGCCCCGAGGACGACGCCGCGTCCGGAGGCGAGACGATCCTGGTGATCGACGACAGCCTGACCTTCCGCGCGACCTTGAAGGACACATTGACGGCCGCCGGCTATCAGGTGGTGACGGCGGACAACGGCGAGACCGGCTTGCGCATCGCCGGCAATGTGCGCCCGGCCGCCATCATCGTCGACAGCGAGATGCCCGGCATCGACGGGCCGACCGTCATCAGACGCATAAGACTGGACGCGGCGCTGCGGCGCACGCCGTGCCTGCTGCTCACCGCGCGCGACGGCACGAGCGCCGAGGTGGACGCGCTGGAAGCGGGCGCGGACGCTTTCGTCGGCAAGAGCGCCGACCCGCAAGTCGCATTGGCCCGGCTCGCCGCCGTGCTGCGGCGTTCGGGCCCCGGCACGCGGCAGGCGACATCGAGCCTGCAGGCGCCAAAACGCGTACTCGCCGTGGACGACAGCGAAACCTATCTGCAAGAGCTCGCGGGCTCGCTGCATAAGGAAGGTTATGACGTGGTGCTGGCGCGTTCGGGCGAGGAAGCGCTCGAGGTGCTGGCGGTGCAGACGGTGGACTGTATCCTTCTCGACCTTTTGATGCCGGGCATCGGCGGGCATGAGGTGTGCCGGCGCATCAAGGCCGATCCGCGCCTGCGCCATATCCCGGTGCTGATCCTGACGGCGCAGGCCGATCAGGCTTCGACAATTGAAGGCCTATCGGCGGGCGCAGACGACTACATCGCGAAATCGAGTGAATTCCAGGTGCTGCGGGCACGCGTGCTCGCCCAATTGCGACGCAAGCAATTCGAGGACGAAAACCGTCACATCCAGGAACAGATGCTGCGCCGGGAGCTTGAAGCCACCGAAGCACGCGTGGCGCGGGAAGTGGCCGAAGCGCGCGCGGCCCTCGTTGAACAGGACAAACTGCGCGCCGAGGAAGCCAATAGGGCCAAGAGCCAGTTCCTCGCCGCCATGAGCCACGAGATCCGCACGCCCATGAACGGCGTGATCGGGATCGTGGAGCTGCTGCGCGCCACCCATCTTAGTCCCGAGCAACGTCAGATGGTGGAGATCATCCGCCGTTCCGGGATTTCACTTCTGGACGTGATCAACGAGATCCTCGACTTCTCCAAGATCGAGGTCGGCCGCATGACCATTGAGAAGATCCCCTTCTCGCTGGTCGATACGGTGGAAGCCGCCGCAGAGCTGATCTCGGGCCAGACGCAGAGCAAACCCATCGACGTGACCTGCTTCGTGGATTCCGCGATCGATGAGACGCTGGTCGGCGATCCGGTGCGGATTCGTCAGGTGATTCTGAATATCATGGGCAACGCGGTGAAGTTCACCGACCGGGGCCAGATCAAGATCGAAGTCATCGCGGAGAATTTCGAACCGGGCGAAGTGAAAGTCCTGTTCGAGATCACTGACACCGGCATCGGCATGGGCCCGGACGAACAACGCCGCCTGTTCCAACCGTTCCAGCAAGGCTCGGTCTCGACCAGCCGCCAATACGGCGGAACGGGCCTCGGGCTTTCGATCTGCAAGAATCTCGTGGAGCTGATGGGCGGACAGATCGGGCTGCGCAGCGTCGCGGGCAAAGGGTCCACCTTCTGGTTCCGCCTGCCGTTCGCACGCGCCAAGACCCCGAGCGCGCCCCGCGATTATGTGCAGCTGCTGGCGAAGCTGCGGGTGCTGGTGTTCTGCCCCAAGGGTCAGCCCAACTCGGCCCTTTACCTGCGCGCGAAACAAGTCGACGTCATCGACGCCGAGGAAGTGGACGCGGCCGTGCGCCGCCTGGAAGCGGCGTTACGCGAACGCCGGCCCATCGACCTCGTGATCGTGCATGCGCCGCCGGGCCTGGATACGCCGTATGATCTGGTGTCGCGCCTCAGGGCCCACCCGGCCTTGCGCGAAACGAAGATCCTGCGTGTGGTGCCGGGCCTCGGGGTGGGCGACGTGCCGGGCGAAGCGAACGAATATCTGATCACCACGCCCGTGCGCCGCGAAAAGCTGTACGACGTGGTGGCCTTCGCGACCGGGCGCATCGCGCACCGCACCGAGGAGCCGGACGCGGCCAAGACACTGCAGTTCGCCGCCCCCACCCTTTCGGAGGCGAAAAAGGCCGGCGCGGCGGTGCTGGTGGCGGAAGACAACAAAACCAACCAGTTCGTGATCAAGAACCAGCTCGGCCACCTTGGTATCGCGTGCGAAATCGCCGAGGACGGCCGCGCGGCGTGGAACTTGCTGACCGCGCATCCCGGGCACTATGGGCTGCTCCTGACCGACTGCCAGATGCCGCACATCGACGGCTACCGACTGGCGGGTTTGGTGCGCGACGAA
Source organism: Pseudomonadota bacterium (assembly GCA_020160875.1). Lineage (GTDB taxonomy): Bacteria > Pseudomonadota > Alphaproteobacteria > Rhodospirillales > Rhodospirillaceae > SHVO01. The sequence continues at coordinate 7,605 of JAIUPE010000088.1, read as the reverse complement.
GAGATCACCTCGGGCCGCTGGCTGCCCATCGTCGCCCTGACCGCCAACGCCCTCGCGGGCGAAGCGGACATCTGCCGGGCGAGCGGCATGGACGATTACCTCGCCAAGCCCACGAGCCTGGAAGCCCTCAACGCCGTGATCCAGAAATGGCTGCCCGCAGCGGCCGCGCTCCGCCGCCCGAAGTCCGCCGCGGGAGCGCACGCCGAGCCCGCCGCGGCCAACGACGGCGCGCCGATCGACATCGCCAGTTTCTCACAGATCGCGCCGCCGTCGGACACGAGCTTCACCCGCGATATGCTGGGGATCTTCAGACAGAGTGAAGCAAACACGGGCGCGGATATCGCGCGCCTGGCCAAGGGCGGAAACACGCACGAGTTGCTGCAGGCGGCCCACGCGGCGAAAGGCGCCGCACGCAGCGTCTACGCCACGAAACTCGCGGACCTATGCGATGCGCTGGAACACGCGGCAAAAAACCAGGACTGGCCCGAAATCCAGGCGCTCGGCCCGAAAGTCGACAAAGAGTTCGCCCGCGTGCTTGCGTTCATCGACGACTACCTCACCCTGCACTGACCGGGTTGCGCGGGAGCAGCCTTTCGCTTCGCGGCGACGAAAGAGCCTTAGGTTTAGTCCTTCGTAACACCGCGCGCCTTACGTCCTGCGGCCGCGACTTCGGGCGGCGGCTGGGTTTCGACCAGGGAATTCACCTTACAGCGATTGCCGTCGACGATGATTTCGCCGAACCGGTTGAAGGCGCTGCGGCTGCGTTCATTCACGAAACCAATCGCGGACGCATAGGGGAGCCCCATGCAGGGGCCGAAAAGATCAGCGCGGTACCAGGTGCGGTCGGTATGCTGGATATAGAGTGTCTTATCGTCCGGGGCTTCCCAATCACGCACGGTCGCACGGCTCAGGAACGGGATGGATGCCTGGTTCTCGGGAAGCGGTGTGCCACCGGCGCATCCGAAGAGCGCAAGACATCCGCCAAGCAGGACGACGAACCGGGACATGCAAACCTCTCGAAGCAGGACACAGCGAAGCTCTTGGCGAGCATGCCCCCGGATGCCTCGCGTTCCAACGCAAAACGGCGATGGGGAGATGTCCTGACTCGCCGCGCCGCAAACGTCCGCTTGCGGCTGAAAATCGCGCCGCGCACATACAAAATATTGAAAAATAACATTAAAATGTCTTTGACGCAGATCGGCGGAGCCGGGAGCGGGCGCGCCGCGCTCCTCAGGAGGCGCGCCGCGCCAGGACGTCGTTGAAACGCGCAAAGGCCGCCGGAAGTCTGCCCGCCGCGAGCTTCATATCGTCGAGGGTCGCGGTCTGGAGGTCGATGCCCGCCCCAAGGCGTCCGAGCTCCAGCGCGCCGAACTGGTAGCTGGCGCCCTTGATGGCGTGGCCGATCTTGCGCGCGGCGAGCAGATCGCCGGCCACCAAGGTGGTGTCGAGCTTGACGATATAGTCCGAGATGTTGCCCTTGAACGTCGTGATGGCCGCCGCCATGACATCGGCGCCCAGTGTGTCCTCGAGCTCCCTCAGCAGCGGTTCGTCGAAGACGTCTGTGACCGGCGTGGGCGGGGCGGCCCTGGAATCGTTTTCGCCCGCCGGCGTTTCTTCATCCGGAAATTGATCGGCACGAAAAGCAAAGCCGCGCGATTCAATCGCTTCGAAAAGCGTGGGCCAATGCGCCGGCTTTGCGACGATCTGGCTGACGCCCGCGACGAGATAGGCGTGACGCTGATCTTCGGTTAGACCGGCCGTTAGCGCGACGATAGGGATGCGCGATTCCGACACCGGCAGCGCGCGGATGGCGCGCGTCGCCTCGGCGCCGTCCATCACCGGCATATGCATATCCATGATGATGACATCAAAACGGCCGGTCTGCACCGCGTTCAGGGCCAAAAGACCGTTCTCGACCGCAAGCACATGATGACCGCGGCGACCCAAGATTTCGCGCATCAGGTCGCGGATCGCTTCATTGTCCTCGGCCATGAGGATTTCCAGGGCGCGGCGTCCCACTTCGGTGCGCGGCCGGCTTTCCGCGCGCGGCACGATGGCGTGCGGGGACACATCGAGCGGCATCGCGACGGTGAAGGTCGAGCCCTTCCCGATCTCGGATTTGACCGTAAGCTCGCCCTTCATTTGGGCGGCAAGCCGCCGGCTAATGGCCAGCCCAAGCCCCGTGCCGCCGTGGGTGCGCGAACGGAAATTCTGCGCCTGCACGAAGGGCTGAAACAATCGCGCCTGATCCGCCGGCGAAATTCCGATACCGGTATCGGCGACAGCCATGTCCAGCATCACCCGGCCCGGCGAAATCTCGGTTTGCGTGACGACGATGAGGACCTCGCCGCTTTCGGTGAATTTGACGGCGTTCCCCACCAGATTATTGAGGATTTGACGCAAGCGCACCGGGTCGCCCATCAGCGCATCGTGGGTGATGTTGTTTTCAATACGCACCTTGAGCCCTTTGTCGGCCGCAAGCGGCGCCAAAAGCCCCTGCACTTCGCCGAGCAGCTCGCCGAGGCTGAAAGCCACGCGATCGACGGGCATCTGTTGAGCCTCGATCTTGGCGAAGTCGAGAAGATCGTTGAGGAGTGAAAGCAGGTTCTTCCCGGCCCGCGCGATGCGGTCGACTTTGCGCGACTGATCGGTGCTGAGCTTTTCCTCCTGCAAGAGTTCGGCGATGCCAATAATGGCCGTCATCGGCGTGCGCAGCTCGTGGCTCATGGTGGCGAGGAACGCCGACTTGGCGTCGCTGGTATCCTCGGCGCGCTTCAATTCGCGCAAGAGCGACTGGCGATACTGGTCGATCGCGATGACCGGGCCGGCGCAGGCGACCACCAGGGACGCCAAACGGGAAAGCCATGTCGTAAAGGACATGGTCGTGGCGTAAGTCGGGACCGGGAACATTCCCGCCTGGATTGCGAAATAAGTGCTGATGGTGATGACCACCGAAAGCACGACGGCCAAGATGCCGGCCGCGGCACCGTAGAACACGACGGCCATCGCCGCCGCCGAGACGAAGAACACATAGGACGTCGGTGACGGCGTATAGATCTGTCCCGTCCAGGCAAGCCAGAACAGGAGCGCAAGGATCGTGATGGCGCGGATCTGATACGGCAGCCGGCGGCGGAAGATGGTGACGCCCCACACCGTGGCGGCGCCAATCACTTGGCTGACATACTGAACGGTCCAGCCAACGTCGAGCACGCGCATGAGGCTAACGGCGAGAGCGGGAACTACCATCAGCGACATCACCACGATCGTGGTGTCGCAGACTTCCGACTTGATGGAATCGAGCGTCGTGCGCGCGTCAGGTGGACGCGCCCCGGCCTTCTGGACCTCTGATGGACTCTGCGGGTCGATCACCGCTGGCGGCGCTTTCAGCTTGCCCCTTCGCGAGACGGGCGAGAGGCCTGTGTTGACTTCGTCAGCGTGCCGGAGAGCCAAGGCGGACACTTTGACTCAAATCAAACCGAAGGCCGTAAAGCTGCATGAATTCACACAACCGACGTAGAATCCGCCATATGAAAGAGGACCGCAGCCGGTCCCCTTCCCGCTCAGTCCTCGAGCAAGCTGCGCAGCATCCAAGCGGTTTTTTCGTGCCACTGGAGACGCTGCGTGATGAGGTCGATTGTCGGCTGATCGTTGGCCTTATCGGCAAGCGGCAACACCGCGCGCGCGGTCTTGGCCACGCGCTCATGATCCTTCACCAGGATCTTGATCATGTTGACGGCACTCGGGACGTCCTTCTCTTCCTTGACGCTCGCGAGTTTGGCGAAAGCGGCGTAACTGCCGGGCGCCGAGAAACCCAGCGCGCGGATGCGCTCGGCGATGAGATCCACGGCCGTCCAGGCTTCGGTGTACTGCTGCATGAACATGAGATGCAGGGTCTGGAACATCGGACCGGTGACGTTCCAATGAAAACCATGCGTCTTGAGATAAACGGTGTAGGTGTCGGCGAGAACCTTCGCCAAACCATCGGCGATGGCTTTGCGCTCCTTCGGTGCGATCCCAATGTCGATGGCGATTGAACCCATAGCGTTATCTCCTGACGCGAAAAAACTGTTAGGCGGATTCTAACTTAGGGTGACGCCGGAAAGAGGTCAATTCGCGAGGCGCCGCGCGCACGCCGTGCCGAAAGCCGCTCACCCGAAGACATACAGGCCTTTAGTGACCCTGCGCGTGCTGCGCGAGGATGTCTTCGTATGTGGAAATGATGTGCTTGGCGCGCGCCAGACTTTCGGCGGTCGTGTCGCGCCATTGGGGCGCCGAGAGCGAACGCTCGCCGGTCTTGAGATCCCCCCGCTTGATCATCTCAACGGACTTTTTATTGGTATCGAGCTCCTCGCGGATATGAGCGAGGTAACGTTCCAACGTGTCAGCCAAATCACCCTCCCAGATGGTTTGCGAGCTCCCGGGTGGAATTCTAAGCAACGCGGCGGCGGAATCTCAAGGGGCAGTGATGTCATATTGCACCGCAGAACCGGAGATTTTGGCCAGGTAAAAACCAAAAAGCCCCGGATCCTGGGCGTTAGCCGAAATGACCGGACAACCTAAAACGTCATTCCGGCGGACACTCCGCAAAGGGGCGCGAAGGATCGGCGGGCGGGCCGCCGGTCCCGCCGGCGGCGGGCGGGGAGACGGCGGTGGCAAAAAAAGACCCTCCCCCGCCGAGGTGCGGGAGAGGGTTAAGGCTGGTTCGGATAGAGATGGTTCGGTTAGAGCAGGTCTTCGGCGAGCTTCTTCTGCTCGTCATTGAGGACCTTGTAGAGCGCCTGGGTCGCGGCCTTACGCTTCTCGACCGACTGGAGCATCGCCTTCGCGCGCGTTTCGCGCTCTTCAAGGCGCTCGAGGAGCGGCTTGGCTTCGCGGCGCTGACCAAGCTCGGGGCGCGGCCGGTTTTTCATTTCAGCCTGGCGCTTCTCGAACTCCGCCTGCCGCGTCTTCGCGGTCTCACGCATGAAGTTTGCGTACTGGTCCCACGCGCGCGCTTGCGCGTCGGTGATTTTCAGCTCGGCCTTCAAAAAGGCGACGCGGCCTTCGATGTGCTTGCCCGGCTCGAAACGCGCACCGCGGGAACCGCCGCGCATGTGATCGCGGTCGTCGAAACGATGGGCGCCGGGACCACCCGGCCCCTTACGGAAGTCTGGCCCGGGACCGCGTTCATGTGGGAGGGAGGGCGCGGCCCCGGGAGGCGAAGACGGTGGAGCGTCTTGCGCCTGGGAAATTCCAACGAGCATGCCGCTGCCAAGCAGCGCAGCACACGCAAGTCCGATAACAGTTCTCTTGTGACCCATTTTTGAACTCCTGCTGTGGTCGTACCGGTGATACGAGCACGGGAGGAGGTTCCGTCGCGGGTTACGGCATTTTTAGGAACCTCCGCGCCTATCCCTAACGTGGGGAACGCGGCGAACGGTTCTCGGCAGCGGCCTTCATGAAGGCGGCGCGCTGTTCGGGCGGAAGATCGCCCGCGATTTCCATGAACAGCTTGTGGGAATGCTCCTGCGCTGCAGCGGCGGCGGCGCGCACGTCCGCCAGTGCCTGCGACAGGCGTTCCATGTCCGCGGGCGCGGCGGCGAGAACATCAAGCAGCGCGCGGCGCTTGGCGGTCATCTCCTCCACACGCGCGCGGATTTCCGGCGTGTCGTTCTTGAACCTGGCTTGCACGGTCTTGCGCGTCTCGGGATCGAGGGTGCGCATCGCTGCCCCAAAATTGAGATCATTGGGTCCCATGATGACGCGCATACGCTCGCGCCGGTCGGCGCCCGGTGGCGGCATGTCGTCCCGCGCGAAACCGCGCTCGAACGCCGGGCCGCCGCGCCAAGGCCCGGGGAAATGCGGCAGGCGCTGGCCGATGAAGAAACCGATCAGCAGAAGATTGAGGATGACCGAGACGACGGCCACAGCGGTGAGAACCCGCGACGAGGTCATTGCACGAACTCCGTGAGCCCACCGGCGGGCCCGAGCACCAGATCGGCGAACAGCGTTTCGGTTTCGCTATCGACGGCCGTGAGCTGTGTGACTCGCGCGGTCTGCGCGAGGGTCAGTTGGCCGAGGAAAAGACCGAGCATGAGCGCGCAGGCCGCGACGCCCGCGGGACGCCAGAACCCCGTGATCAGCCAGGCGAACCCGCGCGCGGCACGCGGCGCGGCGCGGGGAATCGCGAGAATGCGCGCGCGCAAAGCGGCGCTGGGCGCAGGAACGGCGGCCTGCTGGATGAGTTCGTCGAGCGCCTGCTCCTCAGCGTGCACGGCCTTGAGCCGCGCATCGAGCTGCGGGCGGCCCAGCCCTTCGGCGGACGGCCAACGGTCCATATCGGCGCCGTAGATGCGGATCAGGTCTTCGATGCGTTTCGCCTTGTCGTCCATCTTTCTCACCCCTCTCCTCCTCATGCCTCTCGTTTCCGGGACAGCGCCGCTTTCAGCGACCGTCTGGCCCGGGATAACAACGACTCCAACGCTTCGACCGATACCCCCATGATCTCGGCCGCAGCCTGCCCTGTACAATCGCCGAAGTGGATCAGCCTGATGGCTATGCGCTGGCGCTCGGGCAGAGCCGCGATCGCGCGTTCCACATCGGCATCCGTCTCGCGCGCCGCCATCGTCTCCAACGGCGTCGGCCCGTCCGCGGCGAGATCCTCGCTGACCATCTCGCTCTGTTCGCGCGCCCGGCGCCGGATGACGTCGATGGCGAGGTTGCGGGCCACATGACACAACCACGTCGAGATACGCCCGCGCGGCTGCCAGCTTTCAGCGAGCTTCCACAGCCTGACAAAACTTTCCTGGGCGATATCCTCGGCCAATTGGTCGTCGCGCACGAGGCGGTAAGCCGTCCGATGGACGATCGGCAGATTGGCCGACACGATGGCGGCCCAAGCGCCATCGTTGCCGCGCGCGGCCGCGCTCATCAGCGCCGCGTCGCCGGAGATCCGCCCATCATCCGCAAGCGGTTCGTTATTGCTCAGAGCGTAAACCATCGGCAGCCGTCATAGATGAAACGTAACCCGCCGGCTTTTCCGTCGCAAACAATGTAAGAGCCCCGTGGGTGTTAAAACCCAGGTTATTTCAAGCTGTTAGAGATTTCCGGCACCGTCGGCGCGCGGATCGGGGAGTCTACTGGATCTTCACTTTCTCCGCGACCTGGGCCGTCATTTCCAGGAGCGTCTCGGTGGGGCGCGTGTCGCAGGCCTTGAGGATCGCGCCGACAAGGACCGGTTTGTTTTGCGCCGGGATGATCAGATCGGGCCGCGCGGCGAGTTTGTATCCCTGGATGAAGGCGAAGGCCCACATCTCGGCAAGATCGGCGGTAACGGCGGCGCCTGCTCCGGCCTTCTTGGCGTCGAGATGAGCGCCGCAGGTGTAGCGATCGAGATCGAAGCCGCGGATCACTTCATTAGGGATCTTCAGCTCGCTTTTGCCGCGATCCATGACGCTCACCGATTGGATCGAGGCGGTTGGGCGGTCCGCGCAGGTTTGCGCAATGAGCATGGTCATGGCATCGCGGTCAGCCTGATCGGCGCTCAGCGTAAAGGCGCCGTGCGCTCGCGCGAGACCGGCCATATTACCCTCGATCCAGATGCGGGCGATAACGCCTTGCAGGCGC
>JAIUPE010000087.1 GCA_020160875.1 Pseudomonadota bacterium | reverse complement strand
TGACGCCGGATATGAAGCGCCCGCACAGGAAAAGCAACCACACGCCGCGCTTTTTCCTTAACGATCCTTGAACCTCGGAAGTTGCGAGGATAGCCCCCGCTGAGATTTGAAGAAATGACGACGTTGTCACATGCTCTTAGAATTACGCACCGGAGTTGATGCGACCCGCGACGGCCAAGGCCTGACGGGTTTCGGCGACGTCGTGGACACGTAGAATCTGGGCACCTTGTGACACGCCGTGCAGAGCCGCGGCCAGGGAGCCCGGCAAGCGGTGCTGGGCGTCTTCGCCCCGGCTCATACGGCCGATGAAGCTTTTCCGCGACGCGCCGATGACCACAGGACAGCCCAGGGCCCGGTAGAGCGCCGTATGGTCGAGGATCTGGGCGTTGTGGATGTCGTTCTTACCGAAGCCGATACCGGGGTCGACCGCGAGCCGTGCGCGCGGAAGGCCGGCGGCGGCGCAAGCGTGGATGCGCGCTTCCAGCATGTCAAAGACATCGCCGGGCGCCCAAGCGTAGGCGGGACGGTCCTGCATGGTGCGGGGCTCGCCCTGCATGTGCATGAGGATCGCCGCGACATTGGCTTTCGCGACGACGGCCAGCGCCCCCTCTCCGGTCAGTGCGGTCACATCATTGACGATGCGCGCGCCTGCTGAGATGGCCGCTTCCATGACGGCGGCGTGGCGGGTGTCGATGGAGACGCAGATGCCGCGTTCGGCGAGCGCGCGCACGACCGGTACCACACGGTTCACCTCCTCGGCGATCTCGATAGGCGCAGCACCTGGGCGCGTGGACTCGCCGCCGACGTCGATGATGGACGCCCCTGCCTCCATAAGCGCCCGGGCGTGGGCGATGGCGTAGCCCGGCGCGGAAAACTGCCCGCCGTCGGAGAAGCTGTCGGGCGTGACGTTGACGACGCCCATGAGGATGGGCTTCGCGAGCGAGAGGCCCGCGAAGGCGTCCGGCGCATGCGCATAAGCTTTGATCCACGACTGGCTGGCAGGTGGACACGCCTTCGCGAGGAAGGTTTGTTGCACCGTGGGCAAAGACGCGCTGTCGGTGAGTTCGACAGCCGTGAAGGCGAGGTCCTTGCCGAAGGGAAGCGCGCGATCGCTGCGCACGGCGTCCTGCGCGGACGCGCCGGTAAGAAGACCGCGTGGAGTGACGTAGGGTTTGGCGAGAGGCATGAGGAGAGAAGACTACAAAAAATGACAGAAAACGACCCTTTCCCGCGCTCGCAGATACGAATGCTGCCCGGAGAGCAAAAGCCGGCCCACACCGCCCTCTCCCGCAAATGCGATAGAGGGGTGGGGTGAGGGCCGCAAACAAAAAGGGCCCGGTTTTCGACCGGGCCCTTTTGTGTTCGTGGGATCCGTTACGCGCCGGGTTGCGGCGTGGGTTCCTGGCCGAAGCCGGGACGGCGGCCGCCGGTGGCTTCGGAGCCGGAGCTCGGAACAGAGGAGCGGCGGCCGTTGTCCTTGCGGGGCGGCTGACGTTCGCTCTTGTTGATCTTCTCGCCGCGCAGCAGGGCTTCGATCTCATCGCGGCTCAGGGTTTCGTGCTCAAGCAGTCCTTGCGCGATGATCTCAAGCTGTTCGCGGTGATCTTCGATGATCTTGCGCGCGGTCGCCTCGCCGGCTTCCACGAAGCTGCGCACTTCCTCGTCGATCAGACGGGCCGTCGCATCGGAGACGTTTTTCTGCTGCGTCACCGAATGACCGAGGAACACTTCGCCCTGGTTGTCGGTATAGCGCAGCGGTCCGAGTTTGTCGGAGAACCCGAATTCGGTGACCATGCGGCGCGCGATGTCGGTGGCGCGGCGGATGTCGTCCGAAGCGCCGGTGGTGACGCGCTCCAGGCCGAAGGTGATCTCTTCCGCGACGCGGCCGCCGAACAAGCTGGCGAGCTGCGCTTCGAGTTCGACGCGCGACATGGAGTACTTGTCGCGTTCCGGCAGGAACATGGTGACGCCGAGAGCGCGGCCCCGCGGGATGATGGTGACCTTGTGCAAAGGTTCGTGGCTCGGGACATGGAGCATGACGAGCGCGTGACCGCCTTCGTGATAGGCCGTCAGCTTCTTCTCGTCTTCGGTCATGACCATGGAGCGGCGTTCGGCGCCCATGAGCACTTTGTCCTTGGCTTCCTCGAACTCCTGCATACCGACGACACGCTTCGCCTTGCGGGCGGCCAAAAGCGCCGCCTCGTTGACGAGATTGGCGAGGTCCGCGCCGGAGAAACCAGGCGTACCGCGAGCGATGACTTTCAGATCGACGTCCGGCGCCAGCGGGGTCTTCTTGCTGTGCACCTGGAGGATGCGTTCTCGGCCGATGATGTCCGGGTTCGGCACCACGACCTGACGGTCGAAGCGGCCCGGACGCAGGAGCGCCGGATCGAGCACGTCCGGACGGTTGGTCGCGGCGATGAGGATGACACCCTCGTTCGCTTCGAAGCCGTCCATCTCAACCAGCAACTGGTTGAGGGTCTGTTCGCGTTCGTCATTGCCGCCGCCGAGACCGGCGCCGCGATGACGGCCGACCGCATCGATTTCGTCGATGAAGATGATGCATGGCGCGTTCTTTTTGCCTTGCTCGAACATGTCGCGCACACGCGACGCGCCGACGCCGACGAACATTTCGACGAAGTCGGAGCCCGAGATGGTGAAGAACGGCACGTTGGCTTCGCCGGCGATGGAGCGGGCAAGCAAGGTTTTACCGGTACCCGGAGGACCGACGAGCAGCACACCCTTCGGAATCTTGCCGCCGAGACGCTGGAACTTCTGCGGATCGCGCAGGAACTCGACGATCTCCTCCAGTTCCTGCTTGGCTTCTTCGATGCCGGCCACGTCTTCGAACGTCACCCGGCCCTGCTTCTCGGTGAGCAGCTTGGCGCGCGATTTGCCGAAGCCCATGGCCTTGCCGCCCCCGGACTGCATCTGGCGCATGAAGAAGATCCACACGCCGATGAGGAGCAGCATCGGGAACCAGGAAATGATCACGCTCCAGAAGGTGACTTCGTTGTCGCTTCTGGGAACGGCCTTGATGTTGACGCCGTGCTCGCGCAGGGTCGGCACGAGGGACGGATCATCCGGCGAGTAGGTGCGGAAATCGCCGCCCGACTTGAAGGACCCCGAGATATTCGGACCTTGGATAAGGACGTCCTGAACATCCGAGCGCTCGACGGCCGAGACGAATTCCGAGAAGGAGATTTCGCGGCTGGAGCTGCGCGGGGTGGCGTTCTGGAAAAGATTGAAGAGGGCCACCACGCAGACCAGGATGATCGCCCAGAGCATTAAGTTGCGGCTGATATTCAAAACGGCCCTCTTACGCGTTAACCCGCGCCGACACCGGCCCGGGAGGAATGGTGGTCTCGAAAATCTGGAAGTACTTCCGCCTATTTAGATAGTGCGCCCAGTCATATTGGCAAGCAAAGCGTTAATGCCCTATTGGGGGAAAAACGTATGGCCGGTGTCACAATTCGGCATCATCTTCTGGAAATTGGTCTATTCGCGGGCAAATAAACACGGTTGTGAAGCTAACGCCCGGTAACGTTGTAAGGTCCGCGCGCGTGTAATTCAGCACGGGGATAGCGGCCAAACCTGCCGAATCGAACAGGGCCGGCAGCGTTTCACGGACCCTCAAAGGCTCCTCGGCAGACCCGTCCAATTGTGACATTTCCTGCCGCGTGAGGCACCGGACGCGAAACTCCCGTGCCGGCGGGAGGCCTGTCACCTCCACTTCAAACCGCCCGTCCCAGAGGCCCCGCGCCCCGGCGCGCAGGCTCTGCTCGTCGGCGATCTGGGCAGCCTCACGAATCACGGTCAAGGTCTCGCCGTCACGCCGTAACAAGGCGCCGTGCAAGGTGGCGTCGCGCCAGGGGCCACTGCGCAAGCTTTCATAGAGGCGCTGGAGACGATCAAAGCGCGGGCGATACACCTGCCCGCTGGCGATCTGAAGAATAGCCGCCAGCGCCCGAAGCCCGATCTCCTCGGGCGCAGCGAGCAGCGCCGGGAGCGATACGCGACCCACACCGCATTTGTCCCACGCACAGGCCTGGCGCAGCAGCGCATCGACGTAATAATCGAGCGCGGCGCGGGCACGGCGCATGTGATCGGCGGTGGCGAGCAAGCGGTCGGTCGAGAGCCCTTCGCGCTCCAGCACTTCGCGCGCGGCCCTGAAACGCACGCGCGTGTAAGCCCGATCCTGGTTCGAGGGGTCCTCGACCCACGGCTGGCCGACCTCCTCACAAAAGGCGATAAGGCGCGCCTTGGCGAGACCGAGCAGCGGCCGTGCGAGAAAAACGCCGCCACGTTCGGAAAGCGGCGCCATCGCCGCGAGACCGTCGACGCCGCTACCGCGCGAAAGACGCAGGAGGAACGTTTCGGCTTGATCGTCGGCATGGTGAGCGAGAAAGAGATGCGAGACCTCGTTTTCGGCGCACCAGTTCAGCATCAAGGCGTAACGTGCGTCGCGGGCTGCGCCTTGCGCGCTGCCGGGACGGCTGCGATAGGCGCGCCCCTCGTCCCATTGCAGCGTGGTGTGCGGGATTTTCGCCGCGCTCATCCAGAGCCCGACCTGCTTCGCCTCGTCGGCCGCGGCGTCACGCAGACAATGATCGACGGTCAGCGCGTGGACGGTGACAGTGTTGGACCGCGCCCAATGCACCAGCAGCAGCGCAAGCGCCATGCTGTCGGCGCCGCCGGACACGGCGACAGCCACGCGCGCCTTCGCGGGCACCGCCAAGGACGCCATGGCGGCGGCGAATTCACCCGCGATGTCGTAGGAAAAAACGCTGTCCGACGTTTCTACTTGCACTTCAGCTTGGCGCGCTCGGCCGCGGCCGGTTTCGCGACCTCCTCCGGCGCCTTCGGATAGTCTTTCGCCAGGCGGCCCAGCGCCGTACAGGCCCCCTGGGTCTGACCGAGGTTCGACATGGACATGGCAAGCTTCAAGAGATTGTCCGGCCCCTTATTGGTCTTCGGATAATTCTGGTAACCGGCCATGAACTCGACGGCCGCCTGCTGATAATCGCCACGCACATAATGGGTCTCGCCGAGCCAATACTGGGCGTTGCCGGCCAGAGGATCTTTCGGATGACGCTTCAGGAAATCGCGGAAGGCGACCTCGGCGCGCGCGAAGTCGTTGCGGCGCAGGAGATCGAAGGCGAAATCGTACTGAACCTTGGGCGTGCCTTCGGGGAGCTTCACCTCACCTACGGGCGGCGCCATGGCGAGTTGGCCGGAATTCACGGCCCCCACCTTGGGCGGAGCGACAGGCGCCGGCGCGGGCTCGGCCGGCGCTTCGGCGACGGGAGCCATGTCGGCCGGATCCGGCGGCAGCGGCTTGCCGTTCGCGTCCGTGCGGATGACGAAAGACCCATCGTTGCCCATCCCGCTGGCAGCGGGCGTACCTGGCGGCGGGGCCGAGGCCGGACGCGTCACGCGCGGCGGCGTCATCGGTTCGGAGAGCGGCTCGTCGCCCGACGCGCGGCGGCGCGGCGGCGCGGCGGCGGACGGTGTAGACGGCACAAGCGCCGATGGGCCGGCATCGGCGCGCGGCGGAAGCGCGGCCGGGGGAGCAGCCGCCGCTCCGCCGGGAATAGCAACGGCGTCTGCCGCCGAAGCGCCGCCGGCTTCAAGGCGCGCGACGCGGAGCTGCAGATCGTCTTCCATCGTCTTCAATTGCTTCTGGAGCTGACCGATGCGGAAGTTGGCTTCCTCCACCTGCCCCGTGAGCTGTTCGATCAATGCTTCGAGCTTAAGCACACGGACCTGGAGATTGCCTTCGTTCGGCGCCTGCGCCTGCATCTGGGCAAGCGACTGTTCGATCTTGTCGATGCGCGGGGCCAGATCGCGGGCGCTCTGCGCGAACGCCGGTACGGTCACGGCGCACATCAGCGCGGCGAGCACCGCGCCGCGAACGGCGGGAACGAAAGAGCGCGGGAACGAAGCCTTCATGATCAATTCCTTCTGTGCGTCCGCGGCGAACTCCTGAGAACGACAATGGGACCGCGTCAGAACACTGCACATGTACCGGGAAACAAGCCCGACACGTAAACCGGGCTACTGTGAATCTGTTTCACCATCCCGGCAAGAATAAGGCGCATGTCTAAAAGACATGCGCCCCAAAAACTTGCGGCTCCGGGGATACCGGAGCCGCTTATCAGCTTTTGTTACTGAACCGCCGAAACGCCGCGACGGTTACGAGCATAGCAAGCGTCGTCCGAGGACACGCACACCGGACGCTCTTTGCCGTACGAGATCGTCTTCACGCGGCCAGCGGCCACGCCCTGCGAGATCAGGTACTGGCGCACGGCGTTCGCACGACGCTCGCCGAGGCCCAGGTTGTATTCACGGGTGCCGCGCTCATCGCAGTGACCTTCGACCGTGATGGTACGGTTCGCGTACTGGTTGAGCCACTGAGCCTGCGCGCGGAGACGGGTTTGGTCTTCGGCGTCGAGGTCATAGCGGTCGAAATCGAACTGCACCGTGTTGCCCACAACGGTGTTGAAGTATTCGAGCGAATCCGGAGCCGGACCCGTCGGCTTCGCAGCGGCCGGCGGCGGCGGAGCGGCAGCCGGAGCAGTCGCCTGCACTTCAGTCTTCTTGGTCGAACAAGCCGCGAGCAGAGCCATGGCGGCGACGGTGGCGACGGTGCGGAGTTTCATTTATTTTTCCCCTGATTTTTTGGAGGTAGTCCCAGCGCTGATTCGGCCACTCTTTTACCAGCAAACCGCGCAGACGCAAGAGCCTGCCCGGCTAGGTCGGGCTCTTAGGCCCGGAAATATATAACCTTTTGAGCAGTGTTGCAAAGGAGCAGCAGCCAACGCTGTGCGATGCACAACGAAGGCGCAGCTAAACCCTTGTTACAGGGAATGCAAGGTTAATCGTGTAAATCAGGGAATAAGCGGTGACCACGCGGGATCGGAGGCATCCTGCGGCGTAATGATTTCTCTTTGATTATAACCAGTTAGGTCAATCGAATAGAGACGCGTGCGACCGCCGTTCCGCGACTGGGCGAAGTACATCAGCACGCGGCCATTGGGCGCCCAGGTCGGCGCTTCGACCAGGAATCCCTGCGCCAGAAGGCGCTCGCCCGAGCCGTCCGGCTTCATGACGCCAATAAAAAAGTTACCGTCGGAAGTGGCGTAACGCGTGAAGGCGATGAGATCGCCGCGCGGCGACCAAACCGGCGTCGCGTAACGGCCCTTCCCCTGACCGAAGCTGATGCGCTTCGCGTCACCGCCATCAGCGTTCATCACATAAATCTGCTGGCTGCCGCCGCGATCGGACGCAAAGGTGATCTGGGAGCCGTCCGGAGACGCGCTCGGCGAGGTATCGATGGCCGGATGATCCGTGAGGCGCGTGGTCTTCCGGGTGCGCAGATCCATCTCATAGATCTCGGAGTTGCCGTTCGTCGCCATGGAGAGCAGCACCTTGTTGCCGTCCGGCGTGAACCTTGGCGCATACGTCATGCCGGGGAAATCGCCCAGCACTTCCTGGCGGCCCGTGTCGATGTTGAACAGGTACACGCGCGGCACATTTCGGAAGTAGGACATGTACGTGATCTCTTGCGCCGTCGGCGAGAAGCGCGGCGTGAGCACGAGATTGGCGCCATTGGTGAGATAGCGGTTATTGGCACCGTCCTGATCCATGATCGCGAGACGCTTCACGCGTTCAAGCGGCGGGCCGCTTTCCGCGATGTAGACGATGCGGGTATCGAAGTAACCTGTTTCACCCGTGATCGCGGTATAGATGCGGTCGGCGATGAGATGCGCGACGCGGCGGAAGTTTTCAGGTTGCGTGGTGTAGGCTTGGCCTTCCATCTGCTGGCCGCCGAACACATCCCACAGACGGAACGCGACGCGGGCCTGGCCGTTCGGAAGCGGTTCGATGGCGCCCTGCACGAGGGCTTGGGCGGCCAGCGTGCGCCAGTCCTGGAAGCGCGGCTGCACATCGAGCGAGGTCAGTTCTTGAAGGAAGCCTTTCGGATCGAGCGGACGGAAGAGGCCAGAGCGCTCAAGATCGGCGGTGATGATTTGTGAGATGTCGCGGCCGAGCTGCTGGACTTCGGGGCTCGCGCCCGGGAAGACGGTGACGGCGATCGGCATCGGTTCGACGCGGCCGCGCGTGATGTCGAGGCGGACTTGCGCTTCGGCCTGCGGCACAAAAAGGGCCATCAGGGCCGCCACAACGCCGGCGCCGGCAATCTTCTTCAAATTAATCACGAATTCGCTCCGCAGTTACACTCACCCCGACACAGATTTTGATCCACAGGATCAAAATCTGGACTCTTTTAGACTGACCGCTCCCTTTCGCAAGACCGGGACTCACTTTTGCGGGTCACGGCCACGTAAGGTTGGATTGCAATTGTGGCGACGGCGTGTCGCATTTTCAAGCGAACGTCTGAAAACGTTCAACCGACGCATCAAGACTAATTAATGCGCCCTTGAGGCGAAAAGTTCAGGACCATTTCTTTAAAAGTGGCGTAATTCGCAGGTGTGATCATTGGAATCTTGCCGCAGCCGAGCACCGCGTTACGCGCCGAATTGGCCAGCGTACGGAACTGGGCGTCGACGAAATAGCGCGCCATATCGACGAATTCGAACTTCTGCACCGAGCCGTCGGGATTGAGGAACACACGCGCCTCGACGGCCATATTGGCCACGCCTTCCGTACCGGGATCGATACGCCAGCAGCTTTCAATGTGCTTAACGATGGCGTCCTTCTCGGTCATCGTCGCACGCTCGCCGAGCGTGGGCGCGAGGTTTTTGGCCGTGTCGGTGGTCTTACTTTCCGCCTGTGGCTTAGGCTTCGGCGCGTTCTTCTGCATGTCCTTCAAGAGATCCTGCAGCATCGCGACATCGCGCTTCTTCGTGTCCGGCGGAGCGGGCTTGCGCGGCGGCGGCTTCACGATCGGCACTTCGGCCTTCTTGATCTCCTCGGGCGGCGAGGTCTTTTCAGGTGGCGGGGGCATCGCATCGGAGGGCGGCGCCTCAGCCGCGGGCGGTTGCTCGGTGGTCGGCGTGACGGGCTCGGGTTCCTTGATGGGCTCCGGTGTCGGCGGCGGCGGCGCGGCGGTGACCTCGCTGATCACCGGGATCTCCATGAACACCGGCGGCGTTTCGACCACTGTCTTATGCAGGAACGGCACGCCCATCCACGCGACGGCAATCACCGAAGCGTGGAGCGCCACGGAGGCAATCAGGCCAGTATTGGGCGTATCGCGCAGCATTCCAGTCGACACTTCAGACAAACAAACTAAATAACTCTCGTAGATCGCGACTTAGCGAGGCTTAACGGGATTTCTTGGTTTTTCTGTGACAAAGGCCACCTGCGTGATCCCTGCCCCAGTGACCTCGGCCATCACCTGCATCATCTGCCCATAGGACACATCCGAATCACCACGGACATAGACACGTACGTTCGGATTGCTCTCGCGGATGGCGGTCATTTGAGCACGAAGCGCATCGAACTGGATGTTGGTCTTTTCATTCAGCGTCAGCGTGCCGTCCTTTTGGACCGTGAGCGTGAGCGGCTGATTGTCCTGGGGCAGCGACTTCGAGGCATTGGTCTGCGGCAAGTTCACGTCCACGCCCTTGGTGAGCAGCGGCGCGGTGACGATGAAGATCACGAGGAGCACGAGCATCACGTCGACCATTGGCGTGACGTTGATCTCGGCCACCGCGTGGAACGCGCGCCGGCCGGTCTTCGCCCCCGAGGATGGTTTGATGAAAGACGCCATAACGGTACGCTCCGCTTAAGCCGATTTCACGTCCAATTGACGCGACAGGATCGCGCCGAATTCGCCGGCGAAGTTCTCGAGGCGAAGGGCATAGCGCGAAAGGTCGCTGGAAATCTTGTTGTAGAAAATAACCGCCGGGATCGCCGCCACGAGGCCGAGCGCCGTCGCGAACAGGGCTTCGGCGATACCGGGCGCGACCGTGGCGAGGCTGGTATCGGACGAGGCGCCGATGGCGGTGAAGGTGTTCATGATCCCCCACACCGTGCCGAAGAGACCCAAGAACGGAGATGCCGACGCCGTGGAGGCGAGGAAGATCATGCGGCGATTGAGGTGATCCATTTCGCGCTCGAGGCTGATCTTCATGACGCGGTCGATGCGCTCGTGAAGCATCGCGGTGCCCGTCGCGACCGGCACGCCGCCTTTCGAGGAGCGGCGCCATTCCCGCATCGCCGCGGTAAAGATGGTGGCCATCGGTTCGCGCGGACGCTGACCGACGCGTTCGAACAGGTCTTCCAGCGATTGGCCGGACCAGAACTTCTCCTCGAACTGCTCGGCTTGCTTGAACAGCGAGCGCAGGCGGAAGATCTTGTCGAAGATGATCGCCCAGCTCCACAGTGACATGCCGGCCAGCACGATCATCACCGCCTTCACGATGATGTCCGCCTGCATGAACAAGGCCCAGGCCGACATATTGACCACGGGCACCGTTGCTAAAGCCGTACTTTCCATTCGTTCACCTATTCCGTCTCTAAGCGCCTGGACCCCTCTTTTGGGCCGCGCGGCGCGCGTTCCATATCAAACTTCGCCGACAAAAGCTTCGAACTTGGTTCGTAAATGATCCGGGACCGGCGTGGCCTTGCTGGTCGCAAGGTCCATGCAGGCCACGCGGACGTTAAATCGCACGATATCCTCGGCCCCGCGGCGCACGACCTGGCGCATGAGCACCGAGGCCCTGCCGAGGCTGGTCAGCGCGGTTTCCACGGTGAGCGCATCGTCGAGGCGCGCCGGGCGGCGCCACTCGATTTCGCCCGTATGCACGACAAAGACCAGATTGTCCTTGGCTTGCACCTGGCCCAACTCGACACCAATGGCCCGCAGCATTTCCGTCCGCCCGCGCTCGCAGAACCGCAAATAGTTGGAGTGATAGACAACACCCGCGGCGTCGGTGTCCTCGTAATAAACACGCACGGGTAGAACGTGGATGCGGCCCTGAAGTTCGCCGCCGGCGGGTAAAAAAGCGGCGGTCATTGCGCCTCATCCCGGCCGAGAAGGTCGAATTGGGCGGGCTCGCGGCGCGGGACCACGAGGCCGAGCTGGCGGAAACCCGCGTCCGAGACCATGCGGCCGCGCGGCGTGCGCTGGATCAGGCCCTGCTGGATCAAGAAAGGTTCGATGACGTCTTCAAGCGTGTCGCGTTCCTCGGCCAGAGCGGCGGCGAGCGTTTCCACGCCCACCGGGCCACCGGCGTAATGTTCGGCGATACAGCGCAGGTAACGCCGGTCCATGGCGTCGAGCCCCATCGCGTCGACATCGAGGCGCTTCAGCGCCTTGTCGGCGGCGGCGGCGTCGACTTTCGCAACACCATCGACGGACGCGAAATCGCGTACGCGCTTCAAGAGACGGCCCGCGATACGCGGCGTGCCGCGCGAACGTTTGGCGACTTCCATGGCGCCGTCCTCGGTCATGGCAATGCCGAGCACGCGCGCGCCGCGGCTGACGATGTCCATCAGCTCGGCCGCGTTATAGAACTCGAGGCGCAAGGGGATGCCGAAGCGATCGCGCAGCGGTGTCGTCAGCAGCCCTGAACGCGTCGTCGCCCCGACGAGCGTGAACGGCTGCAACTCGATGCGTACCGAGCGCGCCGCGGGTCCCTCGCCGATAATGAGATCGAGCTGGAAGTCCTCCATCGCAGGATAGAGCACTTCTTCGATGGCGGGATTGAGGCGGTGAATCTCGTCGATAAACAGGACGTCGTTGGCTTCGAGGTTCGTCAGGATGGCCGCGAGATCGCCGGCCTTGGCGATCATCGGACCCGAGGTGGCGCGGAAGCCAACACCCAACTCCTTCGACACGATCTGCGCGAGGGTGGTTTTGCCGAGCCCCGGCGGGCCATGCAACAGGACATGGTCGAGGGGTTCTTTGCGTTCCTTCGCCGCCGTGATGAAGACGGAGAGATTCTCGCGCACCTGGCGCTGGCCGATGAAATCGCCCAGGCGCTTCGGGCGCAATGAGCTGTCGGCGTCGTCGTCCTGACGCGCGGGAGAGATCACACGCGAGGCGTCAGCCACCTTCGCCTCCCAGTTCACGCAAGGACGCCTTGATCAGCGCCTGGAAATTCGCACCCTCGCCGGCCGCCTGCGCGGCGCGCGACGCCGCCCCAAAGGCTTCCATGCGTCCGTAGCCGAGATTGACGAGCGCGGAGACCGCGTCCTCGACCGCCGAGCTTTTCGCCGCGCCTTTTACCGGAGCGGCTGCTTTCGGCAGCATCGCGCCGGCAACGGCGAAGGCCGCGAGCTTGTCTTTGAGTTCCGTGACGATGCGCTGAGCGAGTTTTCCGCCCACACCATTGGCCCGTTTGAAAGCGGCCTGATCACCGGCGCCGATGGCCTGCACGATCTGCTCGGACGACAAGGCTGACAGAATCGCGAGTGCGACTTTGGCGCCGACGCCCTGCACGGTCATGAGCGTATTGAACATCTCGCGCTCGCGCGCGGTGGCGAACCCGTAGAGATGAATGTGATCTTCGCGGACGTGGGTTTCGATGGCGAGTTCGACCGCCTCGCCGACGCCGGGAAGGCCGGCGATGGTGCGCGAACCGCAGAATACGAGATAACCAACGCCACCGACATCGATGACGGCGAAGTCGGTGCCAATAGAGTCCAACCGTCCTCGGAGCTTAGCGATCATCGCTAAGCTCCGTGTTCTTAAAAGAGGCGCGCCTACGCGCGCAGGGTAACTTGGCGATCACTTCACGCCTCGCAGCGCGCTGGCGCGGTGATGGGCGTGACATACGGCGACGGCCAGCGCGTCGGCGGCGTCTTCGGAGCTCGACTTACTTCCAGGCAGGAGCATGCGCATCATCGCGACGACCTGCACCTTGTCCGCATGACCCGCGCCGACGACCGATTTCTTCACGAGATTCGGCTTGTATTCGGCGACGATCACGCCGGCTGTCGCGGGCGCGAGCATGACCGCCGCGCGCGCGTGGCCGAGTTTCAAGGTCGAGACGGGGTTTTGGTTCACGAAGGTCTCTGCAATGGCGCATTCGTGCGGCGCATAGCGGGTCACCAACGCCTGCACTTCGGTGAATAGAATCGTGAGCCGCTCGGCCAGTGAAAGTTTTGGGTTCGGCTCCACCACGCCATCGGCGATGAAGCTCAAACGATTCCCCTGGGCTTCGATGACACCCCAGCCGGTGTGACGCAAACCGGGATCGAGCCCGAGGATGCGCACGCATCCCGGACCGCCCGTCGCAACAACCTCGGCTGTCTTTTGCTTAACCGCCAAGCTTGGCCATGACCTCATCGGACATTTCATAGTTGGCCACGACGCGCTGCACGTCGTCGTTATCGTCCAGCGCCGTAAGCAGGTTCATCAATTCTTCGGCCGTTTCGCCCGCGACATCGACCGTCATGGTCGGACGCCATTCGAGGCGCGTAGCTTCGGCGGGGCCGAGCGCAGCTTCGAGGCCCTTCGCCACCGTGTGCAGATCGTCCGGCGCGCAGAAGATGTCGTGGCCTTTGTCATCCGAAGACACGTCATCGGCGCCGGCGTTGAGCGCGGCTTCCATCACCTTGTCCCCATCGCCAACGGCGGACGGGAAATGGATCTGGCCGACGCGCTGAAAGCAGTAAGAGACGCTGCCGCTTTCACCGAGGGCCCCGCCGTTGCGGCTGAACGCGACACGCAGATCCGTGGCCGTGCGGTTGCGGTTGTTGGTGAGCACCTCGACGATCATCGCGACGTTACCGGGCCCGCGACCCTCGTAACGGACTTCGTCGTAGTTTTCCTGGTCGGCACCGGTCGCCTTCTTGATGGCGCGCTCGATGTTGTCCTTCGGCATGCTCTCGGCCTTGGCATCGTTGATGGCCGTGCGCAGGCGCGCGTTATACGCGGGGTCCGGCAGGCCGAGCTTGGCCGCGACCGTGATTTCACGCGCAAGTTTGGTGAAAAGCTTCGCCCGCTTGGCGTCTTTCGCGCCTTTGCGGTGCATGATGTTCTTAAATTGGGAATGACCTGCCATGTCCGTCTCGTGTGCGTACGCCGCCTCAAATGGTTGTTTTGCTTACAATAAGCGGCGGGGAATGTCCCCGGTTATACCAAATGTTGTGGAAATAGCCTAGGCAGGGCCTTCTTTTATGAAGGGATCGCCTGCTTGAGGAGGCCGCCCACCCGCACCGGCTCGACCCGGAGCGCGAGGCCCGTACGGTCGTCGGTCTCGACGAACACACCGCAAAGGGTGCCCTCGCCGTCGGCCGGTTCGAGGCGCTCGGTCGGCATCTTGGTGACGAAGCGCTGGGTCGCGGCTTCCTTCTTCATGCCGATCACGGAGTCATAGTGACCGCACATGCCGGCGTCCGTCTGATAGGCGGTGCCGCCCGGCATGATGCGCGCGTCCGCGGTTGGAACGTGGGAATGACTGCCGACGACCATCGACGCGCGGCCGTCGGCAATGACGCCGAGCGCGTTCTTCTCGCTGCTAGCCTCGCCATGCACATCGACAATGATCGCGTCGGCGGCATCGCGTAAGGGGTGGGTGTTCAAGGTCTCGTTCAGCGCACGGAACGGATCGTCCAGCGCGTCCATGAACAGGCGGCACATCACCTGAATGACGATCACGCGCCGGCCCTTGGCGGTCATATAGAAGCCGAAGCCCTGGCCGGGCGTCTCGATGGGATAGTTGATGGGCCGCAGGAGGCGCGGTTCAGCCTGGATGAACGAGATGATCTCGCGCTGATCCCAGGCGTGATTACCCAGCGTGACCACGTCGACACCGGCCTCGAACATGCTCTGGCAGATGTTGGCCGTAATGCCGAAGCCGTGGGCGGCGTTCTCGCCGCACGCCACCACGAAGTCGAGGCCGAGGGTTTTACGCAGCTCGGGGATATGCGTCGCCACGGCCTCACGGCCGGCTTTGCCCATCACGTCGCCGCAATACAGAAGTCTCATAGGGCGGAGGGGTAACCGACCAAGCGCCCGGGAACAAGCCCGTTAGGCCGCGCGCGGAAGACCGGCATTAAACGAACCAGAGCGCGCCCGCGTTGGTGACGATGCAATCGAGCGCCTGATCGTGGCTATCCGCGTGGACGGTATCGGTCCTTTGGGCATCATACCCGAGGCCAATGGTGGTCACCTGCCCGTGCGCGCGGAACGCCGCGATTGTGCGGTCGTAATACCCCGCGCCATAGCCGAGACGATGCCCCTCGAGGTCGAATGCAATAAGGGGCACCAGGAGGATTTGAGGGGTCACCACCGGCGCGCGGCTGCTGGGATGCTTCGTGCCAAAAGGTCCGGGCTCAAGCGCATCGCCCGGGTTCCATTGACGGAAGGCCAGGGCATGCCCCTGTCCGGCGGCAACCGGAAGCGCGATCTGGGCCCCGGCGGCGGCGAGCGCTTCCAGCACAGGGCGGCTGTCGAGCTCATCGCCAAGAGGCCAATAGCCCGCTATTATTTTTCCGTGCGGATCAATTTCGGCGCATACAAAATCAGCCACGGCCTGGGCCGCGTCGGGCCCGATAGCGCGGTGCGCCGCACGGCGGCGCTCCAGCATCACGCGCCTTAGCGCCGCTTTGGCATCCGCAGGAGAGGCAACCGAC
>JAIUPE010000086.1 GCA_020160875.1 Pseudomonadota bacterium | reverse complement strand
TCTTTGTCAGGGGCGCGACCTCAGCGCTTGATGCGCGTGCGCAGCATCAGGGTTTCGTACGAATACTCACCCACCTGCCACCACAGGGCCTGCTCGCCCATGTAGTCATTCACACTGTCCAGCGCCTTCTTGAACAGCGGATTGGTGGCCGCCGTTTCATTGTAGAAGGCGTTGGCCTCGCGATAGGCCGCTTCCATCACATCCATGGAGAAGGGACGCAGCTCCGTGCCGCGGCTGAGCAGACGGCGCAGCGCGGGCGCGTTCACGGCGTCATACTTGGCCAGCATCCAGTTGTTGGCGGCTTCTGCCGCATTGTTCAGAACCGCCTGATAGAACTTCGGCAGCTTGTTCCACTGGTCGAGGTTTATGATCGAGTGGAGCATCGCCCCGCCTTCCCAGAAGCCGGGGTAGTAGTAATACTTGGCGACCTTGGCGAAGCCGAGCTTCTCGTCGTCATAGGGGCCGACGAACTCCACCGCATCAATGGTGCCCTTTTCCAGCGCGGGGTAAATGTCGCCCGGCGCGATCTGCTGCGGCACGACGCCGAGGCGCTCAAGCACTTTGCCGCCCGTGCCGCCGATGCGGAACTTGAGGCCTTTCAGATCGTCCAGCGTGTTCACTTCCTTGCGGAACCAGCCGCCCATCTGCGTACCGGAGTTGCCGCACGCAAGGCTGATGGTGTTGAACTTGGCGAGGCTCTCGACATTCTGCAACAGATTTTAAGGGGAGTCGGCTATGCTCATCAGAAAGGCTTTATTCACAGAGATATTAAGCCTTCAAATGTGATGATGGATGCCGATGGTGTAGCCAAAATAATGGATTTTGGGATTTCCAAATCGATTTATGAAAAAGGAATTACCAAAACTGGAACAAAGATCGGCACACTTCTCTATATGAGTCCGGAGCAAATAAATGCCGAGGAGCCTACGAGACAGAGCGATATTTACTCGATAGGTATCACTTTCTACGAGATGCTCTCCGGTTTGACGCCGTTCGAGTCGGGAACCGAGTATGAGATTATGCAGGGGCATCTTAAAAAACCCGCTCCAAAACTTTCGGCTACAATTCCCGGTTTACCGCCGATGATCGACAAAATCTCGCCGGTAATGCCGCAGGAGCATTGCGCCGCAGCGAGGACCACATAAGCCGGAGCGATCTCCTCCGGCCGGACGGGGCGCTTCATCTCGGTATGAGCACCGGACTTCTCGATGTCCTTTGAAAGCCTGTCCGACGGATTGAACGGCGTTCCGATTTGGCCCAGCGCGACCGCGCCGAAACAGAACGCGTGGTCGGAGACATCGCCCGCTTTCGTCGCACGCGTCACATGTGTTGCAAATTGGCGTTGTGCCGGCGCTGCGTTCGCGCCGGCGCGCGAGGCTTAGAAGCGTTTCGCCAGCCAGATGGCGACGCGTGTGCCCGTGCGCACAGCTGCCGACAGGGCCTCGTAGCCCGGCGCTTCACGCGCGCCGTGCGCAAGGCTGACATCCCGGTGATGCAGTTCGTCCTCGCGGAAGATGCTGATGGTCTCGCGCAGGTCCTTCTCGTCGTCGCCGAGCTGTTCAGCTTGTTCACGGTAGTGCTCGCCGATCACGTCTTCCACCGCGACCGTGCAGGCCATCGCCGCTTCCTTGCTGAGAAGCGCCGTCGCCGCGCCGATGGCGTAACCCGCCACATGCCACAGCGGTTGAAGCGCCGTTGGACGTGTGCCGCGCTCGGCCATAAGCTCGTTGAAGCGTTTCAAATGTTCTTCTTCTTGCGCCAGCATCTCCTTTAGCGCGGGCGCGGCGTCGGTATTCCCGAGCACGGCGAGCTGGCCTTCATAGATGCGCTTGGCACCGTACTCGCCGGCCTGGTCGACGCGGATGATCTGGTCGATCAACGCGGCCCTATCTGGATCGCCAGGCAGCCGATTTTCGGCGGTGATCTTGCTCATGCGCGGCTCCACCAGTCGCGGCGGGACGCCCAAATCAGGCCAGCCCCGAGGATGAGTTGGGCGATCACATTGTAACCGGCCATGGAGATGCCGAAGAGGCTGAAGGCCACTTCATCGCATCCCGTCCGGCCCGTCTGCGTCAGCGCGCTCATCAGGTCGGCCGTCGAGAAGGCTTGCGGCCGGCCGACGCATTCGGTCGGACCCAGCCACCACTTCTGCTCCACCCCGACGTGATAGAAGGCGAACGCGGCGTTGAAGAGGAATAGCGCGGCGCACATCAGCGCTACCTGGCGGCGCGTCGCGGCGTCGACGGCGTTGGTCATGGAAATCGCCGCGAACACCAGCGCCAGCGCATAAGGCGCCCGTTGTCCCCAGCACAGATTGCATGGCCATAACGCGAAGCCATATTGGGCGGTATAAGCCAACCCCAGGGCGATGGCGGACGCCGCCGCGATCAGGGCCATGGTCAGGAAGGATTTGTTTTGCGCCATCGTTGCCAGAAGAAGGGGTGTGTCCGGGCACATTGCCGCGCGCCGGGGACCAAGAACAGCCCTTTTTGGGGAGTTTCTCTAACTCGTGAGGACCTCTTGAACCGGCGGGAAAGGCCCTTTATACCCGGCAGCTCGTGCGGGTATGGCGGAACTGGTAGACGCGTCAGACTCAAAATATGATTTCGGCAACGGAGTGGGGGTTCGATTCCCTCTACCCGCACCAACTTTTCTCGCGAGGGCGCGAGAAAAGTTACCGCGTGGAAGCCCTGCGGAGCTTCAGCGCTGTAGGGCGAAGGCGGACTGGCGATAGCGAGCTTTGCTCCGAGGCCACCATGAAAATCCCACCGCTGCCTTTCACAGTCACCGATTGGGCGAATGTCCCCGTCACCGAACATCCCGGCGTCACCGGGAAAGCCCTTTGGCGGACGATCAATATCGGCGACCTCCGCGTGCGTTCGATTGAATACACACCGGGGTATCTCGCCGATCATTGGTGCGATCGCGGGCATGTGCTCTATGTGCTCGAGGGCGAGCTCGATACCGAATTGAAAGACGGTCGCATGTTCACGCTGACGCCCGGCATGAGCTATCAGGTGTCCGACAACGGCGACGCCGCGCATCGCTCGTCCACACGCACGGGCGCCAAGCTGTTCGTCGTCGATTAGCGCTTCCCGATTTGAAAGCAGAGAACGGAGTTTGCCTGCATCGCGCCGCGTGTAATCTCGGCCGTGAGAGGTAAAGGCGATATGAACGTAGAAATTTCCCGGCGCGTGGCCGCCTATGATTGGACGGCGCTCGAGGGTGAACTCGACGGCTTCGGCTGCGCGGTGCTGCCCGCGCTGCTCTCACCGGAGGAGTGCGCCGCGCTCACGGCGCGCTATCCCGATGAAAGCCAGTTTCGCAGTCATATCGTCATGGCGCGGTACGGGTTCGGCAAGGGCGAGTACCGCTACTTCAAATATCCGCTTCCGAATCCAATTCAGAGCCTGCGGGCCGCGCTCTATCCACGCCTTGCGCGTATCGCCAATGCTTGGAACACGCGGTTGGGGATTCCAGGCAACTTTCCCACGGAGCATGAAGCGTTCCTCGCCCACTGCCACGCGGCGGGGCAAACGCGCCCCACGCCGCTTGTGCTGAAATACGTTCCCGGCGACTTCAATTGCCTTCATCAGGATCTATACGGCGAGATCTGGTTTCCGATCCAAGTCGCCATCCTTTTGTCGGACCCGTCCAAGGACTTCACGGGCGGCGAGTTCGTGCTCACGGAGCAACGGCCGCGGATGCAGAGCCGGGC
The DNA here is from genome assembly GCA_020160875.1 of Pseudomonadota bacterium. Taxonomy (GTDB): domain Bacteria; phylum Pseudomonadota; class Alphaproteobacteria; order Rhodospirillales; family Rhodospirillaceae; genus SHVO01. The sequence goes on along the minus strand of JAIUPE010000086.1, from coordinate 11,852 downwards.
CGAAGTCGTCCCCTTGCGCCAGGGCGACGCCGTCGCGTTCGCCGTCAACGAGCGCCCGGTGCGGGGCGCGAAGGGCACGTACCGCGTCAAATTGCGTCATGGCGTAAGTCGCCTGCGTTCCGGCCAGCGCTTCACGGCCGGGATTATATTTCACGACGCGCGGTAATCCCGCGCCGGAGCCGCTGTTTCTGTTATTGTGCCGCCATGACGCTGCACGGCTTTCTCATCTTCGCGGGCATCTACTTCGTCGCGGTGGCCACGCCCGGCCCCGGCGTTGCGCTCATCATTGCCCGCTCGCTCGGGCAGGGGCTGCGCGGCCTGCCGTGGTTCATCGCGGGGTTCCTCGTCGGCGACGCGGTCCTCATGACCCTGGCTGTGTCGGGTCTCGCGTTCATCGCGCAGACCTACGAGGCCGGTTTTCATATCATCCGCTACGCGGGCGCCGCGTACCTGATATGGATCGCGTGGAAGATCTGGCGCGCGCCTGCGCGGCAGATTGAAATCGACCCGGCGAGCGACAGCGAACGGCCGTTCCGGCTGTTTCTTTCGAGCTTGTCGCTCACGCTCGGCAATCCCAAGCCCATCGTCTTTTTCGTGTCCGTGATGCCGCTGGTCGTGGATATGAGCGCCATGAATAGAGAGACCTATTTCGCGCTGCTCCTGGCGGTCGCGTTGGTCCTGCCGCCTGTACTCGCCGGCTACGCCATTCTCGCCAACCGCGCGCGCCGCGTGTTCCGTTCGGAGAACGCCTTGAAGCGCATCAACAGGGGCACCGCGCTGGTCATGGCCGGCGCCGCGGTCGCCATCGCCAAAAATTGATAGAATTAAGATGATCGTTCGCCGCCTCACCGCCGCCGATTTCGACGCCTACATCGCTGTCCGCATGGAAGGTCTGGTGCAGGATCCGCAGGCCTTTCGCGTGGACCTCGAGGATGACGCCGCCTTTGGCCCTGATGCGTGGCGCGCGCGCCTCGACCGCGACTATGTCGTGGGCGTCGAGAAAGACGGGCGCATCCTCGGCATCGGCGGATTCGCGCGGCTTCCCGGCCTCAAGACCGAACATAAAGGCCTCATCTGGGGCATGTATGTTCGCCCCGAAGCGCGCGGCACGGATGCGGCGAACGCGATCATGTCCGCGTTGCTGGCCCATGCGCCTACCCTTGTCCGTCAGGTGCAATTAACCGTGGTCGCCGCGAACGCCCGGGCCATCGCCTTTTATGAGCGGCACGGTTTCGTGCGCTATGGCGTCGAACCCCAATCGGTGCGCATGCGCGATGGCAGCTTTGCCGATGAAGCGTTGATGTGGCGGCGCGTCTGACTCTTAAGAGGCCTCACGGGTGAGGGTGAGCGGCGTCCGCTTGCCTCCGGCGGTGAGGATGCCGGTCATCGTGTTGCCCGCGACCTTGCCTTCGAAGGTGAGCGGGCCGGCGGCGGTGAAAGTGAATTCATCGCTCTTCACGATGCCCATCTCGAACGAGGTTTCTTTCGCGCCGACCTTCACCTTGCCGTCGGCGTTCTGATAGTGCTGCGTCAGCTCCAGCCGGTAGGGCACATTGTTCACATTCGCGGTCCACACGCCCTGCACCTTCGCCGGCACGATCCACATATAGACCCTGCGCATATCGACATTGTCGGCGCCGTCGGGAACCCAGTCGCCCATGTTGAAGGCATGGCTGACCACGCGCGTGCCCGGCGCGAGGTCGAGAATTCTCGGGCGTAAAGTCACGTTCACATCCGGCAGCAGGTACAGCGTCAGGATCGTGGCTTCCTTGAAATCCATTTTGAAGATATCGCCGCGCGTGAAGCTGACGCGGTCCGCGACGCCCGCCGCCTTGGCGTTCTTCCCGGCAAGGGTCACGAGATCGGGGTCGAGGTCGATCCCCATGCCCTTCTTCACTTTGAAATCGCGCGCGGCCGCGATGACAATGCGACCGTCGCCGCTGCCGAGGTCGTAAACGACATCATTCGGGCCCGCTTTCACAAGCTTCAGCATGGCCGCGACCACGGCGGGCGGGGTCGCGACATACGGCACATCGAAATAGATGTCGCGCGCGGCTACTTGGGGCGCTGCGAAGGGCGGCGCGCAGAGGAGAAGGAAAGCAGCGGCTATCGCGCGTTTGATCATCGAAGTTCGCCTGACGTCGTAAAGCTGGGAGCCCCGCATCATGTCAGACTGGATGGGGCGAAAACATGATTTCCTTGCGCGCCAAGGCTTTAAATTTGTGACGAACGCCCTATTTCAGCCCCTCTCGCCGGACATTTTCCTGCTATAGCTCTGCCGCGCGATGTCACCCGCCCTTCGAGGATTCCATGAAGAGACTTAGTCTTTGTGCCGCTGCCGCCTTTCTCCTGTCCGCGTCGCAGGCCGTCGCGGCTCCACAATGCACCGAGATGCGGTTCCTTGATCAGAAGGGCGTGCTCTTGCCTGTCAATCCGCCTCTGATCGGCATCTTCCTCGGGGATCGGCCTCTGTTTGAAGGTTTGCCGCCCGCACACGCGAAGTCCGAAGCCGGCCGCATGGTGCCGTGCCCCGAAGCGCTCGTCGCCAGCGCGCAGAAGGTCTTCAACGATTCCTGTTTGACCGAAAGCAGCCGCCAGCTTGCGGCGACGCAAAACAAGGTCGACGTTTCGCTCGTCAACCAGCGTTGTGGTGAGATGGCGAAGTCACTGGTCAAATAAGGTGGGCCGGACCTAGGCCCTCAGCTCGAACAACCCGTCGCTTGCGACGTCGGCGAGGGCTTCGTGGAATGCCGTGACCACTTGCGCGATATCGCCGGTGGTGTGCGCGCCCGACAAGAACCCGAGCCGTGAGGCATGCATCAGCACGCCCTTGTTGAGCGCCAGCGTATAGAATGCGGCTTCTGCGGCCGGATAACCGCTCGCTCCGTCCGCGCGCATGAATTGGATGCGGAAGATCGAGCCTGCGAGTTTCATTTTCACCGGCATTCTGTGTTCGGCGGTGAAGGCGTTAAAAGCGTCCGCGAGCAGCCAGCCTTTTTCATCGAGCGCGGGATAGAGCGTGCCGCGGCGCGCGGCGAGGTGGGTCAAAGCGGCGGTGCCGGCCGCGACGCTGAGGATATTACCGGTGACGCTCGCGTCGGCGCCGGCGGGCGCTTCGTATCCCGCCATATGGCTTAAAATGTCCGTGCGGCCGGCGACCGCGCCGAGCGGCAGACCACCCCCGATGACTTCGCCATAGGCGACAAGATCGGGCATCACACCGAAGCGTTCCTGGGCGCCGCCATAGGCAAGCCGGAAACCCGTCAGGCGTTCATCGAGAATCAGCAGCACGCCCGTCTCGCCGCAAACGCTGGCGAGTTCGCGTAACCATGGACCTTGATCGGTGGATGGGTCGAGCGCACGCACAGGTTCGACGATCACCGCCGCGAGATCGCGGCGGCGGCGGCGAATTTGATCGAACGTCGCGGGATGACCGTACGTAAGGCTCAGGGTTGAATCGGCGATCGCTTGCGGCACGCCGGCGTGCCGGTGCGGGCGGCGGATCCAGGGTCGCCCAAACAAGCTTCCAGACTCGGTCGTGTCGGGGGTGAGTCGCCGCGGCTCTTCGCCCGCGATGCCATAATCGTGGTGGCCGTGATTCGATCCAGCGAAGACGCCAATAACGTCGCGGCCGGTGAACGCGCGCGCGGCGCGCATGGCATAGGCCGTGGCATCGCTGCCGGAATTACAGAACGTCACGCGCTCATTGGCGGCGCTCGCGGTCTGAATATGACGCGCGAGCTCCAATTGCAGCTCGGTGACGAGTCCCGCATGCCACCCGCGTGAGGCTTGCGCCATCACCGCCTCTTGGATGGCCGGTACGGCGTGGCCCAGAAGCTGCGCTCCGAAACCCATGGAAAGGTCGATGAAGCAGTTCCCGTCCAGATCGACGACGAACGCGCCGATGCCTTCACGAATGTACAGATGGAACGCAGGATGACCCGCGAAGTCTTCCGCGCGCGCGAGCGCGCGGCCGCGGTCGAGACTCATTTTCCAGGAATGGCACGTCCGCGCCTCGAGCGCCGATAGGGCAAGATCGGTGCGATTGTTGAGAGCGTTGCGGATGACCGAGGTCGGCGAAACCAAGGTCATGAGCGGTCGGGCCTGACAGGTGCGAGACCGGCGAGGGTGGGGTTCGAGGAAACCAGGCCAACGCGATTCAGGTTCGCCGCCGGCTTGGCGTTGCCGGCGAGGGCGCTTTTTTGCACGATCTCGATGTAGGGCGCGGCGAGTTTGAAGGTGGCGAATAGCCGTGCCTGTGGCCCGGCGCGCCCGTTCCCCGACGATCCGCCCGCATGTGAAGATTTCTGCATGGGACCGTCCCTAAGAGAGGGTCGGGTCAGGAATCGCGTGCGCGGAGGCGTCCGCCGGGCGGCTGGCGCGTCCTTCGAGGTAACGCAGCGCCACCATCATCGACAGGGCGAGCGTCGTCGACGCGCGGGCGGCGGCGATGCCGGTCGGCGCAGCGGCCGCGAAGCCGCGATACGTGGACGTCTGGGCGTGGCCCGCTGTCCGCAGTTCGGACAGCTTGCGCGTGTGATGGGTCATAGTCCGGCTCCAAGTTCCAGTGTTGCCTCAGACGTCGCCTTAAATGGCTTTTGTCCTAGCGGTCCTGACAGGTGGACCGTGGCGTCCGAGATCGTCGCTAGCAGGTGTTAACAGGTCCTCCGCAGAGACTCGGCTCGGGGGAGCGATCCCCTGCATAAGTCTTTGATTCGGCAGCACTATTTCAGATTTTTTTTGAAGTCGCTCACCGATGAGACCTAGTCTGCGCCGGTCCTGAAAGGACGGGACCTGTCAGTCCTGACAGGTCCTGGAACCTTAAGGATATGGTGATCTGCCCCCGAAACCATCATGCGCTGGCTCGGGGAACAGAATGCTCACGTCCATTATCGAGATGCCGGAGAACACGGTCGAGACGTCGCGCAAGCTCGACGGCATGTTCAAGCTGCGCCACGAGGTGTTCAAGGAACGCTTGGCGTGGGAAGTCGGCTCGTTCGCGGGCAAGGAACGCGACATGTTCGACGATCTCGACCCCGTCTACATCGTGTGTGAGCATGAAGGTCAGGTTCTCGGATCTTGGCGCCTTCTGCAGACCACGCGGCCTTACGTGTTGAAAGACGTGTTCCCCGAACTCCTGCACGGAATGCCCGCTCCAGAGGCGCCCGATGTCTGGGAGATCAGCCGTTTCGCGGTCTCCAAACGCATCCTGACCGGCAACGAATCGCTCGGCACCATCAATATGGTGACCAGCATGCTGCTCGATCAGCTCGGCGCCTTCTGCAAGCGCCGCAACATCTCCAAGGTTGTCGCCGTCACCGATGTGCGCTTCGAGCGCATCCTGAAGCGGGCCGGCCTCCTGACACACCGTTACGGTCCGCCGCTCGAAATCGGCGTGACCCGCGCGGTTTCCGGTTATGCGGATGTTGGCGAACTGAATGCCCGCCGCGCTCAACTCAAGGCCGAATCGTTTGAGCCGATGCAGGACTTCAAGCTCGCCGCATAAGAAATTGTCGACCCATGAAAGGCGGCACTACACTAGCGCGCTGGTGTTAGGGAGCCGTGATCAATAATGCAGGCGCGCAAAGAACTCGCAGGACCGAAGGGCTATCCAATTGTCGGTGTCCTGCCAATGCTTCGAGGAAACACATTTAAGTTCCTCGTCGAGACGGCGCGTAATTTTGGTGACATTGTTCCGCTGAGAATTCTTATGACAACTGCCTATCTCCTGAATCATCCGGCACACGTCGAACATGTGCTGCAGAAGAATTACCGGAATTACCGCAAGACCCCGATGCTCGGGAAACTGCGGCCGGTGCTCGGTGACGGCTTGTTCATGAGCGAAGGCGAGTTATGGACGCGCCAGCGCAAACTCATCCAGCCGTCGTTCCACAAGGAACGCGTCGATGCGTTGGCATCGCGCATGACCGACGTCATTCAGGCGCATCTCAAAACCTGGGAAGCGCGCGCCCATTCGGGCGAAGTGTTCAACATATCCGACGATACATCGATCCTTACGCTCGAGATCGCGCTGCAAACCATGTTCTCGACAGGTCTTGGTGGTGACGCCAACGGTTTCGCCGAAGCCATGAAGATCGTGCATGAGGTTTCATCGAAACGCATCTGGGACATCACCGGCATCGGCTCGATCATGCCGACCAAGAAGAACCGCGATTTCAAGGCCGCGGTCGATTTCCTGCAAGGCGTGGTTTCGCGCATCATCGACGAGCGCCGCGCGAAACCATCGGTCCGCAATGATCTCCTGTCGATCCTGATGGATGCGCGTGACGCCGATACCAACGAAGCCATGAGCGATCGCCAACTGCGCGACGAAGTCATGACGCTAATGCTGGCCGGCCACGACACCACCGCGACCATGGTTGCCTGGGCGCTTTTGATGCTGACTCAGCATCCGGCGCACCTCGAACGCATGCGCGATGAAGCGGACATGGTGCTGGCCGGCCGCATACCCGAAGCGGGGGACGTGAAGACCCTGGACTACACCAAGCGTGTGATCCAGGAGGTCGCGCGCCTGCGCCCGTCGTTCTGGTGGTTCGCGCGCGTGGCCATCAACGATGACAATATCGCGGGCCAGCCGATCAAGGCCGGCACCACCGTGTTCATCTCGCAATACCTAATCCACACCCTGCCGAACGTGTGGGAGGATCCGGAAAAGTTCGATCCGGATCGCTTCCTGCCGGACCAGATCTCGGGCCGTTCGAAGTTCGCCTACTTCCCGTTCGGCGCGGGACCGCGTGTGTGTATCGGCTCGGGCTTCGCAATGATGGAAATGCAGTTTGCATTGGCCATGATCTTCCGCCGCTTCGATCTTGAGATCACTTCGGAGAAGGAGCCGGAATTCGGCAACCTGATCACGCTGCGCCCGACGAAGGATATCTTCGCCCGCGCGAAGCTGCGTCTCAGGCACTAGGCATGTTCTGGAAAGGGGCCTGCGGTCTTCCGACCCCGCGGTTTTCCAACACGGATATGCCGAATCAAAAATCTGCGCTTACGCCGTCAGATGTGGAGCAGGCCCATGCCCATGGCTTTGGCGGCTGCATGCGTCTTGCTATGCACGCCGAACTTCCCCATCACGTTCTGAATATGGAAGTTCACGGTTCGCTCGGAGATATCGAGAATCCCGCCGATTTCCCAGGCGGTCTTACCGCTGACCGTCCAGCGCAGAATCTCGACCTCGCGCTCGGTGAGCGGAACCGGCGGCGGCACTTCACGCGCGGCCTTCAGGCGGCGTTGCACCGCATCGTGCAGGTGATAAGCGATCACCTGGGTGTCGTACTTGGTTTCGTCCGTGACCTTGATGAACTCATCGTTGGCGAGCTCCGAGTTCAGGCTGAACATGCCGAATTCGCCCTTGGGGCCATGGATCGGGATGATCAGGCCGTGCTTCAGGCCGTTCTCCCAGGCGTCTTCCATCATCCGAGACTCTTGCGCGGTGCGGGAGTTCGAACGATATGATTCGGTCCACAGGATCGGCAGGCGGCTGGCCGTGCAGTCCCGGATCACGGGGTCGGCGCCCGCATAGTCCTCTTCGGCGTAGTGGGCGACCCACTTCGGTGGAAGATTCGTCAGGCACAGGATGTTGTTCGCGTAATCGCGCTTGCCATCCTCGAGCTCGTCGCTCTGGAGGCTGACATAGGTGTAGGTGTCGAAGCCTAGGTTGGCGAAGATGGAATCGAACTTGCTTTTGAACGAGCGCTCGCTCGTCAAAGTGTCCAGGTCGGAAAGCATGCTCGCCAAGTTCGCGCGCATCGTCCCTTTTCCCACCGATCATAGGCCCATCACCTACGATCTCACCCAAACTCGCGGCGCTTTGCGCCGACACCGTTCGGCCTCTTAACAATAATTCACAATAGAGGGCGGCCAGAGCTGAATCAACGCTTGTTCCAAAGTCGCTCCGCGCGTCCTGGTTGCTTCATCGTGAGGCGAAACTTTAACAATATGTAGTTGTTTTAGTACAAAAACGCACGAATATATTGTGCTGACTGTGGAGACTACGTATTGTACTAACTTCTTCCTCTGTCTGAATAAAAACACGCCGAAGACGGCGGGCCTTATCGCGGGGGATGGAAACGATGACGTTGGGAACCGGTTCCGGGCAGTGGGCCCACCGGCGCCGGATGCGGCGTACCGACACAAAATTAGCGGTTGCAGCGGCGGCTTTAACCGTTTTCACAATCACAGACGAATCGCTCGCGGCACAACCGGTTATCGACGAGATCGTCGTCACCGCGCGGAAGCGCGTCGAAGTGCTGCGTGAAGTGCCGCAGGCCGTGAGCGTCGTCACCGCCGAGGACGTGGTGCGGTTCGGATACACGACCAGCGCCGATTTCGTGCGCCAGACGCCGAACCTGATGTGGCATTCCATCCTCGGCATGGCCACGCCGCATATCTTCCTGCGCGGTATCGGCAGCACCACCTTCAACGGCAATCAAGCCAACGCAGTCGGCTTGCATGTGGACGGGGTCTATCAGGGCGCGACCATTACGTATGGCTTTGGTCTGCTCGACCTCGAGCGCGTCGAGATTCTGAAAGGGCCGCAAGGGACTTTGTTCGGCCGCAATACGACGGCTGGGGTCATCAACTTCATCCCGCGCAAGCCCGATCCCGCCGAAGGCACGAACGCGCAAGTCCGTGCCACCTATGGCCGCTTCAACGAGGCCAATCTCGAAGCCGCGGGCGGTTTCGCGATTAGTGACGAGGCGGCCGTGCGCGTCGCCGCCGTCACGCTCAACCGCGGCGGCTATGTGACCAACAAGAATCCCACCAGCGGTCTCAAGGATCAGGGCGCGATCGACATCTGGTCGGCGCGCGGCCAGGTCCGCTACGTGCCCGGCGACTTCGACATTCTCCTGAACGTGCATGGTGGCAAGAACCGCAGCGACATCATCCCGGGCAAGCAGGTCGGCGTAGTGTGCCCAGCCGGCGTAACGGTGCCGCGTCTCGGCGCCTGCACCGATTTCTTCGGCTTCCGGGACACGGTCAATGACCGTGAAAGCTTCGCCAATTTTCACTCTTACGACTTCATTGATACCTGGGGCGGCGGCGCGACCGTGACCTGGCACGGCGCGGGCTTCGACGTCGTCGCGCAAGGCGGCTACGATGGCAACAAGCGTAAGCTGAACAATGATTCCGACGCGGGCGCCGTTCTCGCGCTGAAGGCCAATACCGTTTCGAAATACCACCAGTTCAGCCAGGAAGTGCGCGCGCTGTCGACGGGCGGGGGGGCTTTGTCGTGGATATTCGGCGCCAACTATTACGAAGACGATCTTGAGGCTTTCCAGAACTACGCGGCCAATGGATATGGTCCCGGTAGCCTGTCCCGCGTATTCCCGGTGGAAGAGGGCGTCGCTTCCAGTATGCACCAAGAGACGTTGAGCTACGCCGTGTTTGGTGAAGCGACCTATGCCATCACATCGCGCCTCAAGTTCACGGGCGGCGTGCGCTGGACTTACGATCGCCGCCGCGCCGACAGGCACGCCTTCCTGTTCAACGCGACCGGTTACGCGGTCAACTTCATCGACCGCGAGATCGCACTGAGCCGCGTGCTGGTCGACACCATTCCGCGCACCGTGGTCGGCCGTTCGTGGCGGGAGTGGACCGGGCGCGCGAATCTCGCTTACGACTTGACCGACGATCTCATGGTTTATGCGAGCTACGCGCACGGCTTCAAAGGTGGCGACTTCAACGGTGGTGCGCTGTTCGCGCCAGCGGAAGCGACCATCGTGAACCCCGAATTCCTCGACAGCTACGAGGCCGGGTTCAAGGGATCGACGCACGATCGTCGGATCACCTTTGAAGGCGCGGCGTTCTATTACGACTTCACCGATCAGCAGGTGTCGCAGAACGTGCCCGGCGCGACGGTCACCCTGCAGAGCCTGACCAACGCCGCGAAGACCCGCGTTTACGGTGCCGAGTTCTCGATGACCGCGCAGCCGACGGACGCCCTGTTCCTGCAGGCCAAGGCGGGCCTCCTGGATGCAAAATTCAAGGAGTTCCTGCTTGATCCCAGCAACCCGGCCACCAGCTTCGCCGGAAACCGCACAGCGTCATCGCCGCGCCTCACGCTGGCCGGCACCGCGCGTTACGACGTGCCCGTGGGCGCCTATACCTTGAGCGCGCAGCTCGATGGGTCCTACACCGGTTCGCACTTCTTCTCGGCCGACAACAATCCGGTGCTTTACGAGAACGGTTATTGGCTGGCGAACACGAGCCTTGCCTTGCGTAGCCCCGGCGACCGATACAGCGCGACGGTGTGGGTGAAGAACCTGTTCAGTGAAAAATACCTTGTCACCGGGCTCGCCAACACGAGCCTCGGTTTCATCGAGGTGTTTCCGGGAATGCCGCGGACGTTTGGTTTAACGGTGGCGGCGTCGTTCTAGGGCCGGTCCCGGAAAAGTGTGAGCGGTTTTCCGATAGGAGCCGGCCCAAACTTTAAATCACAAGGTCCGCCGGCGGCGCGATGCGCGCTTCGCGCCAGGCGTGACTATGCAGAAGACAGGCGTCGCAGTGGCCGCAGGGCTTCGTGACGCCGTCTTTTTCCTCAGGCGCGTAGCAACTCCAGGTCTCACCGGCCTTGAGGCCCAGCTCGGCGGCCAGCGCCGCGATCTGAGGCTTGGACATGTTCACCAGCGGCGCGACGATTCGCGGCGGGTTCGGCACCGCTTCGGCCCACATGGCGCGGAAGGCGTCCAGGAACGACCCGCGGCAGTCCGGATAACCTGAAAAATCCACGGCGTTCACGCCCAGCCACACTTCCGTCGCACCCGTCCCAGCCGCGTCCGCGCAGGCCAGTGCGAGAAACACAGCGTTGCGTCCCGGCAGGAACGTGGGCGCGATGCCTGCCTTCATCTCGGCGACCGTGCGGTCCTTCGGGATGTGGATCTCGGGCTTCTGCCAACTCACGTCCGCGATACGGCGTTCGATGCCGAAGCGTTCACACTGCTTATTCGCGTAATCGAGTTCGATCTGCTGGCGCTGACCGTAGTTGATGCCGAAGCTGTAGGCGTCGCGGCCACGCGCGCGGGCCAGCAGCAGACAGACGGTGGAATCGAGGCCGCCGGAGTGAAGAACGAGGGCCTTCGGACGGACGGGTGCCTTGTTCATGCGACCTCGAAGCGGCAGGATTCGCCCAGCGTCGGACGGCGCACCGTCACGCTAGCCAGTTGCGGAAGCAGTAAGCGTAGCTCGCCCGCGATCCAGGCCGCGAGGTTTTCCAGGGACGGTGTTTCAAGCCCCGGGATGTCGTTCAGGAAATGGTGATCGAGCTTTCCGCGCACCGCTTCGATCGACGCAGTCACTTTCTCGAAGTCCACCACGCAGCCGGTCGCGTCATCCGGTTCGCCGCGCAGAGCGACTTCGACGCGGAAAGAATGCCCGTGTACGCGCGTGTTCTCGTGGCCCGCGGGCTTGTGCCTGAAGGCGTGTGCCGCCTCGAAGCCGAATTCTTTGACGATCTCGAACCGTCCAGCCATGTCTTAAGCGATCCCTAGATACTTGTGAGTCTGGACGGAAAGGCGCCATTTCGGATGAGCGAGGCAATAGGCCACCGCCTTCCTACTATTGTCGCCCCGTGCCGGGCCGTCCATAGGTTGCAAAAACCAGTGACGAAAAGCGAGCTGTTCGTAGCGCTCCGGCGCGCCGCCGTCCTGCGGATATATAAGCTTCAGCTCGTCGCCTGTGGTCACGACCAACGTGGCGCCGGCCTTCGGGCTGACGCAGATCCAGTCGAGGCCGGGAGGGACTTCCACGGTCCCGTTGGTCTCCACCGCGATCTTGAAGCCCTGTGCGTGGAAGGCCGCGATCAGTGGTGTGTCCAGCTGCAGAAGGGGCTC
>JAIUPE010000085.1 GCA_020160875.1 Pseudomonadota bacterium | reverse complement strand
GGCTGGCCTATAGAGGCAAACGCTATCACGGCATGCGCGACGCCGGCATCACCGGCTTCTCGCATATCGGTCTGTGCACCACCGACGCGGCGCGCGACGAAGCGTTCTGGACCACGGTCTGCAACGCCCGCGTCAGCGACCGGATCGGCGATGCGCCGCTGTTGCGCATCGACGAGGTGCATCACTCGATCGCGCTGTTTCCGTCGACCACCGCGGGCATCCAGCATGTCAACCATCAAGTGGAGAGCGGCGACGACGTGATGCGCTCGTTCCGCTTCCTCACCGAGCGGCAGGTACCGATGGTGTTCGGCCCCGGACGGCATCCGACCTCGTCGGCGAAATTCCTCTACTTCCGCGGACCGGACGGCATCGGCTATCACTTCACCGATGTCTATCTGCGGCAGAACAACTTCAACCGTGCGCTTATCGAGCTTACCAATGTCGACAGTCTGACGAACGATCCGGACGTCGACGTCGCGGTTTACCGCGGCATGGACACGCTGATGACAGATGCCACCGGCGCGAAACTGATTCCGGGCGGCCTGCAGCGCATCGATGAGAAGTTCGGCAAGAAGTATGAATCGCACTTCAAAGGCAAGATCGTCGACGGTGTTCTGATCACCGAGCCGAAGGATCTCTATTGGCCATTCGCCTGGTTCGGTGGCCAGCCCGGGACGCAGCATTGGTTGCAAACGCGCTTCCAGATGAACTTGACGGAAGAGGGCGCGCGCGGCCTCGTGGCCGGCTACACCCCGGTGGATACTTGGTATTACGGCCTCATCCGCGGCCGCTCGCAGTACCACCTCGGCACCGGCACGGCGTCTTCGCCGCTCATCTATCAGGCCATGCGCCGTCTCGCGGACGGTTATCCGAACGAGAAGGGCGAGATGACCGCGCTGTCGTTCGCCTTCGACTTGCCGATGGTTCAGGTGTTCATCGAACGTCCCAACAAGGCGGTCGCCAGCAACGCGGGTGAAGCCCAGAAATCCGACCGGGCCCCGTCGCGCGAATAGGCCGTACGCGGCAAATTCACTTGATTCAAAGGGATGCACCCTCTGGTGCATCCCTTTTTTTATGTGTAAATTCCTTTATGTTTAAAGGAATGTGCGAGGATGCCGATCCCTGCATATCACTCCGGCTCATCAATCGATAACCAATCATCATTTTGATCGCTTCCGCGTGATTGGCGATATTGAGCAATCACTTAACGAGGAATGCTGTGCCGATGAACTCCGCTAAAGAAGCGCCCGACCTGTCGAAATTCACCTGGGATGATGCCTTCCTGCTTGAGGATCAGTTGACCGACGATGAGCGTATGATCCGCGATACCGCGCGGAGCTATGCGCAGAAGAGCCTCCAGCCGCGCGTGATCGCGGCGTTCCGCAATGAAGAAACCGATCCCGCGATTTTCCGTGAAATGGGCGCGTTGGGTTTGTTGGGCGTGACCATTCCCGAAACATACGGCGGCGTGGGCGCGGGCTATGTTTCGTACGGTCTCGTGGCGCGCGAGGTCGAGCGCGTCGACAGCGGCTATCGTTCGATGATGAGCGTACAGTCGTCGCTCGTGATGTATCCGATTTATGCCTACGGCAGCGAAGCGCAACGCAAAAAGTATCTGCCGAAGCTCGCCAGCGGCGAATGGATCGGCTGTTTTGGTTTGACCGAGCCCGATGCGGGATCCGATCCCGGCGGGATGAAGACGCGGGCCGAGAAAACCACGAACGGCTACAAACTGACCGGCAGCAAGATGTGGATTTCGAACAGTCCGATCTCCGATGTATTCGTGGTATGGGCGAAGTCCGACGCGCACAATGGCCGCATCCGCGGTTTCGTGCTCGAGAAAGGTATGAAAGGCCTCAGCGCGCCGAAGATCCACGGCAAGCTATCGTTGCGCGCCTCGATCACCGGCGAAATCGTGATGGACGGGGTGGACGTCGGCGAGGACGCGCTGCTGCCGAATGTCGAAGGATTGAAAGGGCCATTCGGCTGTCTCAATCGCGCACGTTACGGAATCTCCTGGGGCGCCCTGGGTGCCGCGGAATTCTGCTGGCACGCGGCGCGCCAGTACGGTCTCGACCGTAAGCAGTTCGGCCGCCCGCTGGCCCAGACGCAGCTCTTTCAAAAGAAGCTCGCCGACATGCAAACCGAAATCACGCTTGGCCTGCAGGCCAGCCTGCGTGTCGGTCGTCTTATGGAAGAAGGCCGCGCCGCGCCGGAGATGATCAGCATCGTCAAACGCAATAACTGCGGTAAGGCGCTTGTCATTGCGCGTGAAGCTCGCGATATGCATGGCGGCAACGGGATCTCGGAGGAGTTCCAAGTGATGCGCCACATGTGCAACCTGGAAACGGTGAACACTTACGAAGGCGCTCACGACGTTCATGCCTTGATCTTGGGCCGCGCGCAAACCGGTCTCCAAGCCTTCTTCTAGTCCAGAATTTTTCTAATGATGATGTGCACGGCCCGGGTTTAGAAAACCTGGGCCGTTTTTCTTTTGTGCCAATCGATTGGCGGTCCGTGATTACCGTCGCTCATGGCTGGCTTCACCAAAATCATTTGTCGCGGGGTGATTTGTGGCCAATGCTCTCTTTCAATGATGCGCTGAACTTGCTGCATTGCGGCGGTGTGGTGCGGTTGCGGCGGGCCAAATGCTTTTCGGGAGGGAAGCGATTGGATCTATCGTGCAACATACGATGCGCTTCTGCGCGGGACGCCGCCTTCGGCGTGCCGGCATTACGGCGCGTGATCCCCAAATTTGAATCACGTTACCTGTTGTCGACCGCTCCGCGGCGGAGAAGCGCGCGGTAGGGATCTTATTCATTACAAAGGGGGGAGAGACCATGACCACTTCGGCATTCCGGCGCGCGCGCGCCTACGCTTTGGCGTCAACATCTTCGATGGCGCTTCTCGTCGGCGCATGGGCGACGCCGGCCTATGCGCAGAGTACCCAAATCGCGCAAGCCCCCACTTTGGATGAGATCGTCGTCACCGGTTCGCGCGTGATCCGCGATGGCTATGAGGCGCCGACTCCGGTCTCGGTGCTCGGGGCCGAGGAACTCAATGCGATGAACGACGCGAACATCGCGGACTCCGTGAACAAGCTGCCGGCGTTCTCCGGCTCGCAGACCCAACGCACCGGCGCCGTCAATCTGTCCAGCGGCGCGGCGGGTGTGAACATCCTGAACCTGCGCGGCCTCGGTGGCCACCGCGTGCTGATTCTCCTGGACGGCAAGCGCGTCATCAACTCTTCGCTCAGCGCCGGTTATACCGGCGGCGATACAAACACGATGCCGCAGGGGCTTATCAGCCGCGTCGACGTGTCTACCGGCGGCGCGAGCGCCGCCTATGGCTCTGACGCGCTGTCGGGCGTCGTCAATTTCGTGCTCGATAAGGAGTTCACGGGCGTGAAGGGTGAAGTGCAGGGCGGCGTCTCGACCTACGGGGACGATCCCAACGCCCAGGTCAATCTATCCTTCGGCACGCCCTTCGCCGGCGGCCGCGGCCACCTTCTCATGTTTGGTGAGTACGCTTGGAATAAAGGTCTCGTGGGCTCTTTCCGTCCATGGAATGACGAGGGCGGCGTCGTCCTTTCCAATCCTGCTCGTACGGCGACCAACGGTCTGCCGATGTGGCTGGTGGGCAAGCGCGTCGGCGTGAATAACGCGATGCCCGGCGGTTTGATTACGCGCGGTCCGTTGAAGGGCCTGTACTTCGGTCCCAACGGTTCCGTTGCGCAGTTCAACTACGGGCTGGTCTCCAACAGCAATCTGATGCAGGACGGTGATTGGAAAATCTCGCGCATCGATTTCGGTGTCGACCTTGACCCGCGCGCCGTTCGTGAGAACGTCTTCTCACGCCTCAGCTACGATCTCGCCGACAACTTCACCGTCTTCGCAGAAGCCCACTGGGCCTATGCGCATGCCGAAAACACGAACAACGTGAACCGCCTGTTCGATCAGGTCGTCATCTTGTCTGGAAATCCTTATATTCCAACTTCGGTCCAGGACCGCATGACCGCGCTGGGTCTAACGAGCATCACGTTGGGGACCAGTTCCGGGGATGTCGGGCGCTTCTACGCCGACAATAGCCGCAACGTTCGCCGCTGGTCGGTTGGCGCCGACGGCCGCTTCGATGCGTTTGGGAGCGCGTGGACATGGGACGCCTACTACCAGTTCACGCAGCAAGGATTGTCGTCGCGCGTCAGAAATAGCGGCCATACCGGCCGCATCGGCATGGCGACGGACGCCGTCCGCAATCCGACAACAGGCGCGATCGTTTGCCGTTCGACTCTGACCAATCCGACCAACGGTTGCGTGCCGTTCAACTTCTTCGGGACCGGCGTGAATTCGAAAGCGGCGATCGATTGGTTCGTCGGCAGCGCCTACCGCTATGACACCATGCGCCAAAAGATCGCCTCCGCGACGCTGAATGGTGAGCCATTCAACACATGGGCCGGCCCGGTCTCCATCGCGACCGGTATCGAACACCGGGTGGAATTGGTGAATGGCCTGAATTCCGCGGACGACGAAGCCGGCAACTTCCTGGCCGGTAACTTCAAGCTCAACAAAGGCAAACTGACGGTGACCGAAGGTTTCGTCGAAACGGTTGTCCCGTTGGCCAAGGATGAGGCTTGGGCGCGCTCCCTTGATCTGTCCGCGGCCGTGCGCGCGACCGACTATTCGTCGTCGGGATACGTCACCACATGGAAAGCTGGCGCGACATGGCAGGTGGTGGATGACTTGCGATTCCGTGTCACGCGTTCGCGCGATATCCGTGCCGCCAATCTCGGCGAACTGTATGCCGGCGGTACGGCGGCCGGCGCGGCGACGTTCACGGATCCGTTCACGAACACGCAAGTTCCGCAAGCCTTCTCGCTCAGCTCGGGTAATCCAAACCTCGCTCCGGAAAAGGCGGACACCACCGGTGTGGGCGTCGTGTTGACCCCGACGTTCTTCGAAGGTTTCGGCGCGTCGGCGGACTACTACAACATCAACATCAAGGGCGCCGTCGCCACGCCGAACGGGCAGTCGATCATCGACGGCTGTTTCGCAGGGATCACGGCTTTGTGCCCGAACATCCTTCGTGACTCCGCCGGCCGCATCAATACGGTCGTCACATCGCCGCAGAACGTCGCTTACGAAATTGTACGCGGTATCGACGTTGAGACCAGCTATCGCATGTCGGTCGCGGATATCGTGGACTCGTGGACGGGCGATCTGTCACTGCGCGCACTCGCGACGTTCGTGTTGAAGACGGAGTCCTATAACCCCACGCTCTCCGCCAATCAGCGGGTCAACGGCAAGGGCGTCCTCGGCAGCTTTGCGGTCGCCGGTTACTCGGGCCGCAGCAATCCCGACTACAAGATCAACACGTCGATTCGTTACGCGACCGACGTGATGTCGGTGAACCTTGGCATTCGCTACACGCCGAGCGGCGTCTATAACAACGCGTTTACGGAGTGCCGGACGGGCTGTCCGGCCAACGACAACCGTACGATCGACAACAACCATATCGCGTCCGACACGCTGGTCGATTTGGGAATCACTTTTAAACCGATGCCGGACGTCTCCGGGGACACCGAGCTGTTCTTGAGCATTCAGAACCTGCTGGACAGCCCGCCGCCGTTTATCGCGGGCGGGAACGGCAGTGGTTACTATTCAGGTCAGAACGTGCGTGATTACGATACGGTCGGGCGTTTCTTCACGATGGGCGTCCGGTTCCGGATGTAGCAGATCCCTTGCGGCAGGCGCATAAAACGCCTGCCGCAAGGCGGGCCTTTGCCTGGAGCATGTGTCATCCGGCGGCGCGCGCCGCCGCCGGAGACGATTACCGTTGCTCATGGCCTACTTCGCCAAAATCATTTGAGCGACTCTAATTTGTAGCCAATGCTACGCGCACGCTACGCGCCCACTTTTTGCTGCATTGCAGCATAATCGCGGCGTAAGAGAGCGGATGCCATATGCTTTTTGGGAGGAAAGCAGTTGGTTCTATCGCCCAACAGTTCACGCGTGAGAATCAAGGTTGCCGCGGGCACCGCAATACATGCGGCGGCGAGAACCTTTATCGCACCGTCTTCCGGCCTATTTTCGAGCCTTCCGGCGCCGGCCTTTGCCGCGCCAATGCGCATTATTCGTACGAGGAATTTGTAACGTCATCTTCCGCCGCGCGGTCTAGGGCCAAGCGGCGATCATCACTTCATATGGGGGAATCTTATGACCACATCCGGACTCCGGCTGGCGCGCGCTTGCGCCCTGGCTTCTACGTCGACCGCAGCGCTGCTAACGGGGGCGCTCATGTCCGTACCGGCCTTCGCGCAGACCGCTCAAGCGCCGGCGGTTGACGAAATCATCGTCACCGGTTCACGCGTGATCCGCGATGGCTACGAAGCTCCGACGCCGGTCTCGGTCCTCGGCGCCGACGAACTCAACGCGATGAACGACGCGAGTATCGCTGACTCCGTGAACAAGCTGCCGGCGTTTTCCGGCTCGCAGACACAGCGTACCGGCGCCGTGAACGTGTCGAGCGGTTCGGCGGGTGTGAATATTCTGAACCTGCGCGGCATGGGTGGTCATCGCGTGCTCATCCTTTTGGACGGCAAGCGCGTCATCAACTCCTCCCTCAGCGCGGGTTATACCGGCGGCGACACCAACACCATGCCGCAGGGCCTCATCTCCCGCGTCGACGTTTCGACCGGCGGCGCCAGCGCCGCTTATGGTTCCGACGCGCTCTCGGGGGTCGTCAACTTCGTGCTCGACAAGGAGTTCACGGGCATGAAGGGCGAAGTGCAAGGCGGCATCTCGACTTACGGCGACGATCCGAATGCTCAGGTCAATCTCTCTTACGGTACGCCGTTCGCCAACGGCCGCGGTCACGTCCTGGTGTTCGGCGAGTATGCCTGGAACAAAGGGATCAAGGGCTCGCACCGTCCGTGGAACGAGTTCGGCGGCGTCGTGATGTCGAACCCGCTTCGCACAGCGACCAACGGCCTGCCGGCCTTCATCGCGCAGGACCACATCGGCGTGAACAACGCGATGCCCGGCGGCCTCATAACGCGCGGTCCGCTCAAGGGCCTGTACTTCGGCCCCAACGGCTCGGTCGCACAATTCAACTATGGCCTCGTCGGGAACAGCAACCTGATGCAGGGCGGCGACTGGAAGATCTCGCGCGTTGACCAGGATCTCGACCTTGATCCGCGTGCGGTGCGCGAGAATGTGTTCTCACGCCTGAGCTACGATGTGAGCGACAACGTCACGGTGTTCGCCGAAGGCCACTGGGCCTATGCACACGCCGAGAACAACAACAACGTGAACCGTCTCTTCGACCAGGTCACGATCCTGTCCGGAAACCCGTATATCCCGGCTTCCGTGCAGGCGCAGATGACGACGCTTGGGCTGACCAGCATAGTGCTCGGTTCCAGCACTGGCGACGTCGGGCGTTTCTACGCCGACAATAGCCGCAACGTCCGCCGCTGGTCGGTTGGCGCTGACGGTCGCTTCGATGCCTTCGGCACCGAGTGGACGTGGGATGCCTACTACCAGTTTACCCAACAGGGCCTGTCGTCGCGCGTGCGCAACAGTGGTCACACCCCGCGTATCAGCGCCGCCACCAATGCGGTGCGTAACCCGGCGACCGGCGCCATCGTTTGCGCCGTGAACATCGACGCCAACCCGGCGAACGACATGCCAGGCTGCGTGCCGTTCAACTTCTTCGGCACCGGCGTGAACTCGCGGGCCGCGGTCGACTGGTTCGTGGGCAGCGCGTATCGCTACGACAGCATGCGCCAGAAGATCGCCTCGGCGACCCTCAACGGCGAGCCGTTCGACACTTGGGCCGGTCCGGTCTCGATCGCGACGGGTATCGAACATCGTACGGAATCGGTGAACGGCCTCAACTCGGCCGACGACGAAGCCGGCAACTTCCTCGCCGGTAACTTCAAGCTCAATATCGGTAAGCTGAACGTCACGGAAGGGTTCCTCGAAACCGTCGTTCCGCTGGCCAAGGATGTCGAATGGGCCCGTGCCCTCGATCTGTCGGCGGCGGTGCGCGCCACCGACTACTCGTCGTCGGGTTACGTGACGACGTGGAAAGCCGGTGCGACCTGGCAGGTGATCGACGATGTCCGCTTCCGCGTTACCCGTTCCCGCGACATCCGCGCGGCGAACCTCGGCGAACTGTATGCCGGTGGTACCGCTTCGGGCTCATCGACCTTCAACGACCCGTTCACCGGTACGCAGGTCCCGCAGGCCTTCTCGCAGAGCAAAGGCAACCCGCTCCTGAAGCCTGAAAGGGCCGACACGACGGGGATCGGCGTTGTGTTGACACCGACGTTCTTCGAGGGTTTCGCGACCTCGGTCGACTATTACAATATCGACGTGAAGGGCGCCGTGGCCACGCCGAGCGGTCAGTCGCTGGTCGACGGTTGCTTCGCCGGCAACCAAGCGTTCTGTCCGAGCATCATTCGTGTCCCCGATCCGAACACCCCGGGCAACCTGGGCCGCATCCAAACGGTCATCACCTCGCCGCAGAACATCGCGTCGGAAAAGGTGTCGGGCATCGATCTTGAATCGAGCTATCGCTTCGCGATGGCGGATGTATTCGATTCGATGGACGGCGATCTCTCGCTCCGTTTCCTTGCCAACTTCGTGTTGAAGACGGAATCCTTCAACCCGACCCTGGCGGCGAACCAATTCGTCGACGGTAAGGGCGTGCTCGGCGGCTTTGCGGTATCCGGCTATTCGGGCCGCACCAATCCAAATTACAAGCTGAACGGCTCGATCCGCTATTCGACAGATGCCTACTCGGTGAACATGACGATCCGCCACACGTCGTCGGGTGTTTACAACAACGCCTTCACGGAATGCACGACCGCGTGCCCGGCGAACGATACCCGTACGATCGACAACAACCACATCGCCTCCGACACGGTTGTCGACATCGGGTTCAATTATCGTCCGATCGAAGATTCGGCGAATGTCGAATTGTTCTTGAGCGTGCAGAATCTGCTCAACAGCCCGCCACCGTTCATCGCCGGTGGCAACGGGGGTTCTTATTACTCGGGTCAGAACGTCCGCGATTACGACACCGTTGGCCGCTTCTTCACGACGGGCGTGCGTTTCAAGATGTAAGGACAACGGCGGGTGTGAAACGCGCTCGCCGTTTCTTCTCTTCAGTTCTCTTTTGGCGGCGGCGCGAGATTTTGCGCCGCCGTCATTTGTTTGGTGCGCACGAAGTTGCGCTCCATCTGAACGAAGCCGGGATAATACTGCCGAGGCGGCGTGAAGCCGGGACCGCTGTAGCCTTGTTCCGCCGCGGCCCGGAAGGTCCACTGCGGATCCGCCAAATGCGGGCGCGCGAGACAGCACAGATCGGCACGGCCGGCCGCGAGGATCGAATTCACATGGTCGATTTCAAATATGTTGCCGACCGCCATCGTGGAAATACGCAATTCATTGCGGATTTTGTCGGAATAGGGCGTCTGGAACATGCGCCCATAGACGGGCTTGGCCTTGATCGACGTTTGGCCTGTCGACACATCGATGATGTCGCAACCGGCGCTCTCGAAGGCTTGGGCGATTTGAACCGAATCCTCGGCGGTGATGCCTTCGCCGTCGACCCAATCGGTGGCGGAGATGCGCACGGACATCGGTTTGTCGGTGGGCCATGCGGCGCGCATCGCTTGGAAAACCTCCAGGGGGAAGCGCAGGCGGTTGGCCAGAGAACCGCCGTATTCATCGGTGCGCGTGTTCGTGATCGGTGTGATGAAGGCCGAGAGAAGATACCCGTGCGCGCAATGCAGCTCGATCATATCGAAGCCGGCGTCATTGGCCATTTCGGCGGCCCGTACAAACTGTGCTTTTACCTCATCCATCAGCGCCCGCGTCATCGCGACGGGAACTTGGTTCTGTGCTGACCATGCGACCGGCGAGGGGCCCAGAATGGGCCAGTTCCCTGCTTCCAGCGGCTGATCTGTCCCTTCCCAGCTCACCTTTGTCGAAGCCTTCGGTCCGGCATGGCCAAGCTGCATACAAATCTTCGCATCGGTATTGGCGTGAACGAACTGAACGATACGGCGCCATGCCGCGTGTTGCTCCGGCGTATACATGCCGGGACAGCCCGGGGTGATGCGTCCCTCGGGCGAAACGCATGTCATTTCCGTATAGACCAATCCAGCGCCGCCCATCGCCCGCGCGCCGTAATGCACGAGGTGGAAGTCGCTCGGAACGCCGTCTTGCGCGCTATAGGTCGCCATCGGAGAAACCACGATGCGATTCTTGAGCCGCATCCCGCGCAAGGAGAAGGGCGTGAACATGGGCGGGCGGGCCGTCTCGATCTCCGCCCCGGTCGCGCGCGACGCAAACCAAGTCTCGACGCCTTCCAGCCAATTCTTATCGCGCAGGCGGAGGTTCTCGTGACTGATGCGCTGGCTGCGCGTTAGCAAGGAGTAGGCGAACTGGATGGGTTCGAACCCGAGATAACGTTCGACGGTCTCGAACCATTCCGTGGAATTGCGTGCTGAGTTCTGAAGCTTGACGACCTCGAGAGAGCGGGCGTCTTGGTAGGCCTTGAGCCCGTCTTGCGGCGAGAGGTTGGAATGCAGGATCTCGCTCAGAAGGATCGCATCCTCAAGCGCGAGTTTTGTGCCCGACCCGATGGAGAAGTGCGCGGTATGGACGGCGTCTCCCATCAAGATGATGTTTTTGTGCCACCACTTCTTGCAGTTGATCCAAGGGAAGGTGAGCCACGCCGAACCACGGATATGGTTCGCGTTGGACATGAGCTTATGGCCATCCAGATATTTCGCGAAAATGCGCTCCAGCGCCGTATTGGTCTCCTCCTTGGACATATGCTCGAAGCCGAACTTGTCCCAGGTTTCCTTGCTGCATTCGGCAATGAAGGTCGAAGTGTCCTTGTCGAAGCGATAGCAGTGCGCCCAGATCCAGCCGTGTTCGGTTTCCTCGAAAATGAAAGTGAAGGCCTCGAACACCTTGTGTGTGCCAAGCCACACGAACTTATTCTTGGCGTGTTTGATTTCAGCGCCGAACTCTGCCGCATAGTGGGTGCGGATAAGGCTGTTCAGTCCGTCGGCGGCGATGATGAGGTCCGCGTCGGGGTGCATGGCTTCGACGTCCTCCACGGGTGTCTGGAAGACAATGTTGACGCCGAGTTCGCGTGCGCGGTTTTGAAGGATGAGCAGGAGCTGCCTGCGGCCGATCCCGATGAAGCCATGGCCGGTGGAACGGATGCGCTCGCCGCGCAAATGCACATCTATATCGTCCCAGTGAATGAAGTTGTCGCCGATTTGGCGGGCGCTGATAGGATCGTTCTTGACCAGGTTCGTCATGGTCTGATCGGAGAAAACGACGCCCCAGCCAAACGTGTCGTCCGGCCGGTTGCGCTCATAAACCGTGATGTCATGAGACGAATCGCGCAACTTCATCGAAATCGCGAAATAGAGCCCCGCAGGGCCACCGCCGACGCAAACGATCTTCATATCGAGTCTCCGTCTCCGGCCGGGGAAGGGCCGCCGGCATGGCGATATTTTAGAACTCAAATATCCCTTGGGTCGATAGATATTTTAATGTTAAAATATTGAAGGTTGGAACATGGGATATGACATGCAAAGCGAGCTCGCGGGGCGGCATGCGGTTATTACCGGCGGCGGAAGCGGGATCGGCGCCGCTGTCGCTGATGCGCTCGCGGCGGAAGGCGCCAAGCTGACACTTGTCGGGCGTTCGCTCGAAAAACTCCAAAAAAAAGCCGCGGCGTTGAAGGGCGCTCATGTCGCCGCCGCCGACGTCACGGACGCGGCGGCCGTTGCTACGGCTATCGACAGCGCCGTGAAGGCCCATGGCCCGGTCGCTATTTTAATCAACAATGCCGGCGCCGCTCCGGCCCGCAAGTTCTTGGACACCGATCTGGCCACCTGGCGTCAGACTCTCGACGTCAATATGACGGGCGCCTTCCTGTGCGCTCAGGCCGTGCTGCCCGGGATGATCGCGGCTAGGTGGGGCCGTATCGTCAATGTGGCGAGCGTCGTGGGTCTGATTGGATACAAGGGTATCGCGGCGTATGTCGCCGCGAAGCACGGGCTCGTAGGTCTCACGCGGGCCCTTGCGCTGGAATATGCGGACCTTGGCATCACCGTGAACGCCGTGTGCCCGAATTTCACCGACACAGACATGGTGGCCCAAGCTGTCGCCAATATCCAGGCTCAGAGGGGTGTTTCTGAAACCGACGCGCGCGCGATGCTGGCCGGAAAAAACCCGCAAAAACGTCTTGTCACGCCGGCCGAAGTCGCCGCCGCGGTGGCATGGTTGTGCCGGCCGGAAAGCGCCTCCATGAACGGCCTCGCTTTGCCCATCGACGGAGGCGAGATCGCCTCATGATCCGTGATCTTCAGAAAGTCAGCGAAAAGCTGGAAGGCACAGCCGAGAATCACGGCAAACTGAAGCTGTGGCTGCGGCTGTTGACCTGCACGATCAAGGTCGAGAACCTGATTTCCAACCGCCTGCGCGCCCAGTTCAATACGACCCTGCCGCGCTTCGATGTCATGGCCGCGCTGGCGCGCTCGGAAGGCGATCTAACCATGGGCGAACTTTCCAAGTGGCTGCTCGTCTCCAACGGCAACGTCACGGGTGTCGTCAGCCGTCTGGTCAAGGATGGGTTGGTGGAACGCCGCCGCGCAAAAGATCGCCGTGTCCAGTATGTGCGGCTCACCGCCGCCGGCCGGCGCCAATTCAAGACCATCGCGGCGGCGCACGAAGGCTGGATCAACCAAATGCTTGATCCTCTGTCGGACCGCGATGTGCGAAGCTTGATGCAGCAATTGAGCAAGTTGAAGGGAGTGCATTGATGCGCGTGGGAGGAGACCGCCTCGGGAAGATCGCGGCCTATGAGGCGCAGCACTTCAAGTGGACGCTGGTGAACGGTGTCGGTGAAATCACGCTGAACCGCCCCGAGCGGAAAAATCCACTGACCTTCGACTCCTACGCCGAATTGCGCGACCTGTTCCGCGATCTCGTGTACACGCCCGATCTCGTCAAAGTCATCGTCATCGCGGGCGCGGAGGGCAACTTCTGCTCGGGCGGCGATGTGCACGACATCATCGCGCCCCTGACCAAGATGGACATGCGCGGGCTGCTCGACTTTACCCGCATGACCGGCGATCTCGTGAAAGCCATGCGCGGCTGCCCGCAGCCGATCATTGCGGCCGTCGACGGCGTTTGCGCCGGGGCTGGAGCCATTCTCGCGATGGCGTCCGATCTGCGGATCGCGACGCCAGTCGCCAAGACGGCTTTCCTGTTCACGCGCGTTGGCCTCGCCGGCTGCGATATGGGCGCCTGTGCCATCCTGCCGCGCATCATCGGACAGGGGCGCGCCGCCGATCTTCTTTTCTTCGGCCGGTCCATGTCGGCTGAAGAGGGCGAGCGATGGGGCTTCTTCAATAAGCTGTGCGCGCCTGAGCAGTTGATGGACACGGCGCGCGACATGGCCCGCACCCTGGCTGCGGGCCCTTCGTTCGCCCACGCAATGACCAAGAACCAGCTGAACACCGAATGGGCGATGAGTCTGGACGTCGCCATTGAAGCCGAAGCGCAAGCGCAGGCTATCTGCATGCAGACCGCGGATTTCACCCGCGCGTATGAAGCCTTCGCCGCCAAGAAGAAGCCGGTCTTCGAGGGCAACTGATGTCGGACCGCAGCTATCTCACCTGGCCGTTCTTTACCGACGCGCATCGCAAATTCGCGGCCGACCTCGCGGGCTGGATCGAAAGCCAAGGTGACGCGTTGAAGGGCGATGAACGCGACGCGGATGGGACTTGTAGGAATTTAGTGCGCAAGCTGGGGGCTGCGGGGTGGCTCAAACACGCCGTGCCGGACGCGAACCGTCCGATGGATGTGCGTTCCCTTTGCCTCATGCGCGAGCATCTTGCTTACCAATCCAGTCTCGCGGACTTCTCTTTCGCGATGCAGGGCTTAGGCAGCGGTCCCATCAGTCTGTTTGGCACGCCGGCGCAACGCGAAGCGTATCTGCCGGCCGTCGCACGCGGTGAGAAGATCGCGGCCTTTGCGCTGTCGGAGAAAGTGGCGGGATCAGACGTCGCGTCCATAACCACGGTCGCCGAGGCGCGCGGCGATCACTACGTTCTCAACGGCGAGAAGAGCTGGATCTCTAACGGCGGCATCGCGGATTTCTATTGCGTGTTTGCCCGCACCGGTGAAGCGCCGGGCGCGAAGGGCCTTTCGGCTTTCATTGTCGATGCAACGACACCTGGCTTTTCAGTCAGCGAACGGATCGACATCGTCGCGCCACATCCGCTCGGCACCTTGCGTTTTGAGAACTGCAAAGTTCCAAAAGCCAACCTCATCGGTGAATCGGGGCAGGGTTTCAAGATCGCGATGGCGACGCTGGATGTCTTCCGGTCAACGGTCGCGGCGGCGGCGCTGGGTTTTGCGCGCCGCGCCCTGGATGAGGCTCTCCGCCATTCGTCCCAGCGTCAGCTCTTCGGCGCCCCGCTTTTCGATCTGCAAATGATGCAGGCGTATCTCGCCGAGATGGCGCTCGACGTGGATGCCAGCGCGCTTCTGGTTTATCGCGCGGCGTGGACAAAGGATTCCGGCAAGGACCGGGTCACGCGCGAAGCCGCCATGGCCAAACTCTATGCGACCGACCACGCCCAACAGGTCATCGACAAAGCCGTTCAGATCTTCGGCGGCCTCGGTGTCGTCTCGGGCGTTCCCGTGGAGAAGCTTTACCGCGAGATCCGCGCGCTGCGCATCTACGAAGGCGCCAGCGAAGTGCAGAAAGTCGTTATCGCCCGCCAGCTGCTCGCCGCGCAGTCTTAGCGCGAGACCGCTTAACCGCCTTCGGTTCTGGAGGCGAAATGAAAGATTGCCGCGTCAGGTTGTCGAGGATCGACTTCAGGGTTTTCGCGAAGGCCGCGGTTTCACCCGCGCCCGCCGCATCGAAGGCGCGGCGGAAGATCTGCCCCCCCACGTCACGAACCATGGCCAGCCGCTCGCGCCCGACTGGCGTGAGGTAAACTTCCGACACGCGATTGTCTTTTGGGTGCGGTGCACTGCGGACCAGGCCTTGGGCCTGCATCCGTTGGATGAGCCGGGTCATGGTCGAGTTTTTGATCACCGCCCGCTCGGATAGCTCGCTCATATTGCTCGGGTTTTTCGCCCCAAGGATCATGAGCACGCGCCATCGGGGCTGGTCCACGCCCACCTTCTTCAAGGCGTCCTCCAGCAGGCCATAGTAGGCCGCCATGACGCGGGTCATGAGATAGAAAGGGTAATCGTCGAGCGAGAAGTTTTTCGCGCTCGGATCGTTCTTTCGTTTGCTCAACTTCATGTAAGTTCGCTTAAACTATCGCCAAGCCAAAACGCAAGCGCCCTGACGGGGCTGGTTGCATGTCCAGCCGGCAGGGTGATGCTTGCGTCTGTGTAATTGCAAAATCAATTGAAATTGGTAATGATTTTTTCAGCGAGTCTCACGGTGCGGAGCTAACCAACAAAAGGAGAGGGGCGATGGACGGTGCTAAGGTACTAGGTGCGATGGCCGGGCTTCTGGCAAGCGGCGGCATCAAGGTGATCGATCTGCTGTGCCCGTTCGTGCGCGGCGGGAAGACCGGCCTGTTCGGTGGTGCAGGCGTCGGCAAG
>JAIUPE010000084.1 GCA_020160875.1 Pseudomonadota bacterium | reverse complement strand
ACTTGCGATCAAAGCAATATTGAACGGTTTCATCGACGTATCTGAAGTCCCGACTTAGACGACCATCTCGGAGATGACCTTGTTGGTCTGGTTCGACTGGTTACCCCAGGTCGGGAGGTCGAGACCAACCGCCTTCATTAGGGTATAGCCGAGGCGGCAGCCCGTGGTGCCCTGGCCGTCGATGTGCAGACCGGTCTTCAGCTTGCCGCCCGCGCGACCGGCCGAGAACATCGGCAGCCCGTCGATCGAGTGAATCTTGGCGAAGCTCTGGTCGGTCGAGGCGTAGATCGCCATGTTGTCGAGCAGCGTGCCGTCGCCTTCCTTCACCTTGGCGAAGGCGCCGACGAAGTACGCCCAATTCTCGAACGCACGGCGCAGGAACCACGACACCATCGGCTGGTAACCAAGCTTCTGATCGATCGGTTCTTCATGGCTGGCGGTGTGGTGGGGTTTTTCGTAGTCCGGTTTCGTGGTGGAGGCGAAAGACTTCGAGTACAGCACATTGAACACGCGCGTCTGGTCGCAGGCCATGGCCATGACGAGGATGTCAGTCATGGTTTGATGACGCTTGTTCACCAGCTCGAAGTCGACGCCCGTGGGGATGTCGCCACGCAACGGCTTCGGCGCCACGCAAGCTTCGCGCGGTTCCGGCTTGGTGAGCTGACGCTCGAACTGCTTTTCGAGATCGCGCAGGCCCGTGAAGTACTGGTCGATGCGCTGTTTGTCTTCGGCGCCGACCATCTGTTCGAGCTTCTTGGTGTTGTCCATGACGCTCGATATCACGCTCTGGCGGACCATGATCTTCGGGTTCGGCTTGAACTCCTTCGCGTTCGGATCCTGGAAGTCTGGGCCGAAGACGGTGGTGTAGAGGCCGAGCGCCGAGCCTTCAGAGGTGTTGATCAGGCTCGCGCTTTCGTAGGACTGCGTATCGCGGGGGTCGCCGGTAGCCGACATGGTCAGCATCGGGAAGCGCGTGGTCGTGCCGATCTTCTTGGCAACCGTCACGTCGATGGTTTCATTCGGTTTGTCGTTCCCCGACATCGGCGCGGCGCCCGAGCGCAGAATGACCCAGCCCGTCGTGTGGCAGAGGTTCGGAGCCGCGTCACGGAAACCGTTGAAGCCCGTGTACAGGTTGAGGTGCTTCTGAACCGGCTTCAGGGACTCGATTTCTTCCGGCAGCTCCCAGCTGGCGCCGTACTGCTTCGGCTTGAAGATCTTTTCGCTCATGCCGAGACCCCAGCCCCAGGTGCCGAAGCGGATCGGCATCGGCGAGCCATCGGCAAGGGCGTTGCCGTTGCCGTTGAGGAAGATGTCGAGCAGCGGCAGGCCAACCGAGACCGCCGAGCCTGCGAGCATGCCGCGCAGCATGCGGCGACGGGTGAGAGATTCCAGGAAAGTGTTCATCATATCCTCCTCGTTAATCAATGAACCGCAGGCGCCGGCGAAGCGGCGGCGGAAGCAGTGGCTTTCGGGACTTCAGCATCGGTAATGCGAATGAAGGCGTCGGACAGGGCGATCGCGCGCATCAGATCCGGAACGCGGTAGCCGCTCGAGGCAAACACCTTCGTCAGAGCATCCACCTGGTCGTTCGAATCATTGGTGAGCGGACCGCCGGTGCCGTAGCTGTACACGCGGCGCACAAGGCAGCGCGGAACCTGCGGGTGGTCGTGCAGCGCCTTCGAAAGGCCCGTCACGTCCTTGAAGTTCGCGCCGTCCAGGTTACCGCTGGCGTCGATGGCGACGCCTTTTTCGTTGTCGCGGTACTGACCGCCGCCGTCGAAGTTCTCGAGCGCGAGACCCATCGGGTCGGTGATCTTGTGGCAGCCGGCGCAAACCGGGTTCTGCAGGTGGAAGTTCACGCGGTCACGCGCGGTGCGGAACGGCGAGGTCGGATCTTCCAGCGCCGAGAAGTCGACGTTCGGCGGCGGCGGCGGCACCTTCTGGCACAGGAACAGCTCGCGCAGCGCCTTGCCGCGCAGCGTGGCCGAGCTGCGGGCCGGGTGCGAATGGACGGCCAGGAACGAGATGTGCGTGAGGATCCCCTGACGCGGGCTCGATTCCGGGAAGTCGTAGGCGGTCCAGCCCGGACGCGTTGGAACTTGGTAAATCGCCGCCAGGGCCGGCGACATGAACGTGTGCTTGGTCGTGAACAGATCACGGTAGTCGCCGCGACGGGTCACGAGATGGTCGACCACGGTGCGGAGCGTCTGCTCACGCGCGTCTTTCAGAGCGGTGCCGGTGACGATCGGATACACCGCGCCGTCCTTCGACAGGTTGTCGAAGTCGTCGAAGGCGAACATGTCGTCGAAGAAAGCGCGTACGCCGTTTTCCAATTTCGGGCTGGCCAACATCATGTTGACGGCCTTGGTCCGCCCTTTCGGCGTGAGGATCTCGCCGCTTTCCGCCATCTTCAGAAGCGTGTCGTCCGGCACCGTGTTCCAGAGAAAGAACGACAAGCGCGAGGCGACGCTGTAGGCGTCGAGACGCTTTTGCCCGGCGTGCTTCGGGTCGGCTTCGGCGATGTCCGTGATCATCAGCACGTTCGGGTCGACCAGCATGCCTTCCAACACGCCGGCGAGACCGGCGTAGAAATCCTTATTGTCCTCGGCGGCTTTCCTCGCCTTGGCGACATATTCGTTCAGAAGGTCATTCGTAAGCGGACGGCGGTACAGGAGACGGCCGGTCTGCGCGATGAACTTGGTGGCGCAGGCGTCATCCGATGCGGCCGGATCCTTCGGCTTGCAGGGCACGAGCGAATCACGGTGTGAGGGGATTTCCTGCTCGAGGTTGCCGTTGTCGACGACCTGCGTGGCCACGGCAGACGCGGCGCGCTGCAGTTTCATCATGTCGCCCGAGGTCACGCCGACCTTCGCGGCGCCGGAAGCAACAAGACCATCCGTGCGTGTCAGCGGACCAAGCGGCTTGCCCGGTTTGATGTCCGCGCCGAACACATCGGCGATCACATTGGCATACTGGCTCGCTGTCATGAGACGTACGCGCGCCGTCGACGTGGTGTCGGGTAAAGTGGCTTCGGCCGCGGCGGGGGCCGCCGGCTTGGCGTCGCCGCCAGGCTGCGAACACGCCGCCAGCGCGAGCACCGCGGATCCGGCAATGCCCGCTAAAATAGAACGGTGAGAGACGCGATCAAACAAACGCACTTCATTTCCTCCCGGGGAACGGAGAGCCGGTCGTTTCGGTGACTGGCTCCAGGCTCCCTATAATCTAATGTGCGGACCTCAAGTCCGCTCGGAAAATTACGCCATTACGGCGTAACTATTAATAACATGACCGGTCGGTCATCAAAATGATTCTAAGGTAACTCTCGCGTGACCGGGAGGGCTGAAAAATGGTTGGGAAGGCTATGCTTCTTGCACCGAAAACCGTGCCGGCAAGTCGGTCCGATCGGTCATTCGCGAACCAGGGGTCACGGCCCATCCGAAACAGCCCGAATTTCCTTCATGCGCAATATTATAGTTAGCTATATATAAGGCCGCGAAATATAAATATCTGACTATTTTTTGACCGCGAAACCCGTCCCATGGAGCAGCTCTTCTTAAGACGTCTGTAGCCAGGCTAACGCCGAAACGGCCCGTTTTGAAAGGCATCAGGCTATAGGCGAGCTCCGAATCGTGAAAAATAGGACGCGAATCGCAGGGGAAGGCTACGCTTTCCGCAACCCGGCGAGCAGGAGTGCGCCATCGAGCGGATCGCCAAGGGCCGGCGATAGGCGCGCGGTCGTGCGCTCGCGCAGCCAAGGACGCATGCGGGACGCGATGCCGCCGGCCAGTGAACAGCGCGGGGCGCCACGTACAAAAATGGTCTCGATGAATTGCTCCACATGCAGCGCGGCGCTTTCAACGATGGAGCGGGCGATCTCATCATCGGCCTCGGCGAAATCGAAAACGATGGGCGCGAAGGCCGCGTATTCCTTAGGTGTCGCCGTATCCATCCAGGCGATCACGCGCGGCGTTTCATGACTGAAGCGGCTGGTGATCGCGGAACTTAGCGGCGTCGGCTTGGTACGGCCGTCGAGGGCGCGCAAGGCGTGACGCACAGCTGAAAGACCAAGGGCTGCGCCGCTGCCTTCATCAGAGATCGGAAACCCGTAGCCGCCGATAGAGAAGGTACCGCCGTTGGCTTTGACATAAGCAATACTGCCCGTGCCGAGAATGAGTGTCGCGCCGTCGCCGCCGTTATGCGCGCCAAGGTTGGCGATGGCCGCATCGGTTTCCCAGCGAATCTTCGCGAACGGCAGGCCGAGATGATTGAGCGCATCGCGCACGCCAGGACGTGAAATGCCGGCAATGCCGAGGCCCGTACTCATGCGCATTGTATCGGTCGCGCGAAGGCCTGCGTGCGCGAGCGCCTGATCGCAAGATTCCATCAAGGTCGCGCGCAGCTTCTCCATGCCAACGCGTGCATTCGCCGGTCCGGCTTCGCCCGTGCCCAGCACTTTTCCGACCGCATCCGTCAGGCGCGCACGGCAATGACTGCCGCCGGCGTCGACGCCAAGATAAAGGTCCATCATGCGTTATTTCCGTTGTGGCAGTGCTTGGCGCAGCACGCCGCCGGCCGCGGACAATTGAGCGCGCGCGTCGTCCAGACTGAATCCGCGCGCGACAAGCACGGCCGTGCGGATGTCGCCGTCCGATTGTATCAGCGCGGCTTTCGCGGCTTCGGTGCTGCCGCCGGCGATGGACTGCACGATGTCGAGTGCGCGCTGCACCAGCTTCTTGTTGTTGGAGCGCATGGCCACCATGAGATTGCCGTGCACCAGGCCGAGGCGCAGCATGATGGCGGTCGACAGAAGATTAAGCGCAATTTTCTGAGCTGTACCGGCTTTCATACGCGTTGAGCCCGCGATCACTTCCTCGCCCGTCGGCAGCAAGATGGCGTGTTCAGCCGTTATGAGAAGCGATGTATCGGGATTGCCCGCGATGCCGATCGTAAGTGCGCCCGCTTGATGCGCCTGCTCGACGGCGGCTACGGTGAATCGTGTTTGGCCTGAGGCGGCGACGCCGATTACCACGTCATGTGCCGACACAGCCGCGCCGACGATCAGCTTCCGCCCGTCGTCGGCGTCGTCCTCGGCGTCCTCGACGCTTGTGGTGATGGCTTGTTTGCCCCCGGCCAGAAGATAGACGAACCGGTCTTCCGGCCAATCGAAAGTTGGCCCCAGTTCTACGCCATCTTGAACGGCGATGCGTCCAGACGTTCCGGCGCCCACATAAACGAGGCGGCCCCGTCCATTTCGAAGACGATCCGCCGCGGCTTCCGCCGCGGCCGCGATGGCGCCGGTTGCCGAACGAACGGCCGCCGCGGCCGACAGCTGGCCTTCGAACATGGCTTCAACGGCATCTGCCGTTGGCCACAGATCGAGCGTTGCATAGCGGGCGCTGACGGTCTCGGTCTTGCTCATGAGATCAGCCTCGCACGCCGCCAATCCAGGTCGCAAGCACGTCCATGGCGCCGGCGGATGCCCGGTTCACATGGACGAGGTCGGCGGCAAATCCCGGTGCGATATGTCCGCGTACGTCATCGAGCCGCAGGAAGGCGGCCGGTGCTGCGCTGGCCATCATAACCGCGCGTTCCGGGTTGATCCCGACATCCGTGATCATGTTGCGAATCGCCCGCGCCATATCGAGGTGCGCCCCTGCCAAAGTTCCGTCCGGCCCCGTGAGACGCCCGTCCTTTGCGGTGATCGGTGTGCTCCCGAGCATAAACGTGGATTGGCTCCATCCGACCGTAGGCATCGCGTCCGTCACAAGAAAGAAACGATCTCGCGGTTTCGCGCGCACTGCCACCGCGATTGAAGCCGGATGTACATGATGCATGTCGGCGATGAGACCGCAGAAACTGTGATCGTCACTCAGCGCCGCGCCCACCATGCCGGGCTCGCGGCTGGTGAGGGGTGTCATGGCATTGAACAAGTGGGTAAAGCCGCGCAGGCCTTCACCCAAAGCGGCGCGTGTTTCATCGTAGGTGGCCGCGCTATGGCCCGCGCAAACGATCACGCCCTTCGCGGCCAACTCACGGATCGTCTCTAACGGCGCGCATTCGGGCGCGAGCGTGACAATGGTGCGTCCCCCACGCAGCCGTGTGAGGCGGTCGAGATCGGTGTACGAGATCTTACGAATCCGCGTGCGGTCATGAATTCCGGCGCGCGCGGGGTTGAGAAATGGGCCTTCGAGATGAATGCCAAGCACGCCTGGCACCTTCTCGGCGATGGCCTGCTCGACGGCAGCGATGGCTCTATCCATGACCGCGAGATCGTCGCTGATGAGTGTAGGTAGAAATCCGGTCGTGCCAAACCGCCGGTGCGCCGCCGCGATGGTGCGAATGCCCTCGACGGTGGGTGTGTCGTTGAACAGAACACCGCCGCCGCCATTCACCTGGGTGTCGATGAAACCCGGGAGCAAGTCGCCTCCATCGAGCACGATCCGCGCGCAGATCGCCGGCACATCTTTCTCCGGCGTGACCGATTCAATATGCGCGCCGTTCATGATCACGGCGTGATCCTCGACAAAGGCCGTCCCTGCTAAGATGCGCGCACCAACGAGAGCTGAGCGGGTCATAAGGTCTCGGTCACTTTGTTGAGGAAGGGCGGATGATCAGGATCAAGGCCACGAGCTTGCGCCAAATGTACCACGGCCTTGTAGAAGCTTGGCAGCCAAGTGATGGGTGCAAGCGATGCGTTGAGGCCTGCGAGAGCCGGCAAAACGGTAACGCCGCCTGAGGATTTGTCGAGGCCGGCGCAAAGAACCCGCGCGCCGCGTGCGGCAAACCGTTTCGCGAGGGCAATAACCTCGGGGCCCGCCTGATCGGGAGGCGCAAGCATGAGAACGGGCAGACCGTCGCGCACGAGCGTGGCTGGACCGTGCTCGACTTCGGCGGCGCTGAACGCCTCGGCATGGAGAGCGCAGGTCTCCTTCAGTTTCAGCGCCATTTCATGCGCGACGCCGAAGCCCGCCCCGCGGCTAACGACGAAGAGATTCCGCGCGCCTTTCAAGGCATCAACCAGTGGCGACCAGTCCAGTGTCCCCGCCACCGCGAGTTGATCGGGAAGAGCCGCCATAGCTTGATTGAGGTCCGATTCCTGCGACCAGTGGCGTGCAAGATCGGCGAGGGCGGCAAGGCTCGCGATGCAGGACTTCGTCGCCGCGACACTTTTCTCCGGTCCGGCATGCAGCGGGATGACGGGCGACG
Organism: Pseudomonadota bacterium; assembly: GCA_020160875.1. Taxonomy (GTDB): domain Bacteria; phylum Pseudomonadota; class Alphaproteobacteria; order Rhodospirillales; family Rhodospirillaceae; genus SHVO01. Next base: position 8,635 of record JAIUPE010000084.1, on the reverse strand, counting down.
CCGCTTCGGCGAGCGGTGAGCGGACATCGTTAAGGATCGCGATCACCTGCGCGCCGGCACCCCTGGTCGCTTTCGCGGCGGCGACAATGTCGGGGCTGCGGCCTGACTGGGATATCGCAATGACCAGTGCGTTGCCGAGGTCGCGCGGCGGCGTTCCTGCGATTGAAACGACCGAGGGTGCCATGGATGCGACCGGCACACGCAGATGCTGTTCGATCAGATACTTTCCAAACAGAGCCGCGTGGTCCGAGCTGCCGCGGGCGCATGTCAGGACCATCGCGGGGCCGGAACGCCGGAGCGTTTCTCCGAGCCGCGCGAGCGTGTCCCAGTTGGCCGCAAGCATGCGGCGCACGACGCCGGGCGCTTCGGCGGATTCCGCCGCCATCAATGGCTTCTCGCCTGCCGCCAAATCGAGTACCCCTTTGGAACGAGGACCAATTTATTTGGCGATCTTATCCGGGGATTCCAAGTGGAAGCCACCGCGACCGAGGGGGAGGGGCTACAAGCCCGTACAACCGGGAACGCCCGCACCGTGGCGCTCTTCGGGCTTTTGGGTTTTTCCTCGGGTCTCCCGTTCCTGCTGTTCTCTGCGGTGCTGTTCCTGCGTCTGACCAAGAACGGCGCGCCGTTGGGCGTTGTGGCCTTCTTTGCCTGGGTTTCGCTGCTGCCGACCTTAAAGTTCGCCTGGGCGCCCATGCTGGACCGTCTGACTATTCCGGGGTTCGGGGGCGTGTGGGGCCGCTGGCGGAGTTGGATTCTGTTGTCGCAGCTCGGCGTCGTCGTCTCGCTCGTCGGATTGGCGTTCGCTGACCCCGACCAAAACCTTGCCCTGACGGCCTTGTGGGCATTGCAGCTGGCCTTCTGGGCAACGACCTTGGAGGCCGCCGCCGACGGTTGGCGCTGCGAGGTTGCGCACGATGCGAAGTCGCAGGCGCCGCTCGTCTCCGCCGTGCTTTGGGGTTACCGCTCAGCCATGGTTGCAGCCGGCAGCGCCGCGGTGGTAATGGCGGACTACTCCAGTTGGGGAACGGCTTATCTCGCCGTTGCAGCAGCGGCCTTCGTGGCGTTTCCGCTCGTCCTTGCGACGGCGCCCGAAAGCGATAGGGCCAAACTACCCGCACTTGCGGCGGGATTAGCCATAACCGCGGGATTGGTGATCGCGGGCCTTGCCGCGACAGGCCTTATCGGTACGGGCGTTCTGTATGTCGTCGGCGCGGCCGGTATCACACCGCAAAGCAACGTCACACCCGTGGTCCTCGTGCTTTGCGGCTTGCCTTTCGTGATCATGATGCTCGCGATTCCGCGCATTCGCGCGCTCGCGCCGGACAACAAGCTGTTGGCGTCGCCGGCGATCGGACCATATCTCGATTTTTTCCGGACGCTGGGATTCATGGCCATCGGTATCCTAGCGTTTGTATCGCTCTATCGCATGGGCGATGTCCTTGCGCTGACTCTCGCCAAACCACTCCTTTCGTCCGTCGGATACACGCTCACACAAATCGGGATCGCCGACGGGGCTTTGTCGCTGATCGCCAATATCGCGGGAGTTGGCATCGGGGGCTGGGCCGCCGCGCGATTCGATACGCGCATATCGCTAGCGCTCGGGGCGGCTTTCGCCGCGTTGGGCAACACGGCCTACGTCTGGCTGGCCAACGTGCCGCCTTCGGATGCCGTCCTCTATCTCACCGCCTTCGCGGACAATTTCGGCAACGGCATGGCCGCAGCCGTTTTTGTCGTCTACTTGTCCGTCCTCGTGAATCCAAAATACCCCGCGGCGCAGTACGCTTTCCTCGCGGGATTTGCATTCTTGCTGCCGCGCCTCCTGGCTGGCGCTTCGGCCTCTATCCAGCGCGACATCGGTTATGACGGCTTCTTCATCTTGTCGGGAGCACTGAGCCTCGCTAGCGTATTATTGCTGCCGCTTCTGCCGCGAAAAATGCAGCCATGAAAGCCGTGTTCGTCCTCGCCGCCGGGCTTCTTTTGGGATCGTCTGACGCCATGGCTCAAACACCGAAAATTCAAGATGCGGTAGCCAAAGCAAATGCGCTTGTGAAAGCCGCCGTCGCGGGCGGGGCTATTCCGGGCGCGGTGATGTTGATCGCCGTGGACGGAAAGGTTCTTGAACAACGCGCTTTCGGATTCGCGCAGCTCAACGATTTCGAGGGGCGTAAGCTCGCGGCACCACGCGCCATGCAGACGTCGACAGTGTTCGATCTCGCATCGGTAACGAAAGTGATGGCTGCGACGATGGCGGTGATGCTCCTCGCCGATCAAAAGAAGATCGACGTGGGAGCGCCCGTTTATCGGTATCTGCCGGATTTTCGTGGACCCGATTTCGACAAGATTACCGTCCGGCATCTCCTGACGCACACCAGCGGGCTTGTGCAATGGCAGCCGCTTTATTACCAGGCGGCAGACAAAGCCGGAATCTACCAGGCGATCCGCACGATGCCCCTACAGTGGCCGGTCGGCGAGGGTTACCACTATAGCGATCTCGGTTTCATGCTGATCGGCGCGATTGTCGAGCGCGTGAGTGGAAAACCGCTTGATGTGTTCGTCGCGGAAACGCTGTACGGCCCCCTTGGCTTGAAACACACCGGCTTTCTTCCGAAAACGCATGGACTTTCCGACTTCGCCGTGACCGAGTCCGGCAACGGCTATGAACGCCACATGATTTATGGCCCCGACTTTGGTTATGGCTACAAAGGCGATCCTAAATCGTGGGATGGTTGGCGCCGCTATGTTCTCGACGGTGAGGTTAACGACGGTAACGCGTGGTATGGCAACGGTGGCGTCGCGGGTCATGCAGGACTGTTTTCGACAGCCGCCGATCTCAAGGTGTTGCTCGACCTCATGCTTAATCGCGGGATCGTGGCCGGACAACGCATGATCAGCGCGGAGGTCGTGGATCTGTTTCTGAAGCCGGACGCACATCTCGGTTGGCGACAGCCGGAGGGCTTGCCATCCGGCGCCTTCGCCCATACCGGCTTCACGGGCACCTATATTCTCGGAGTGCCGGAGGTGAAGCTCGCCTTCGTGCTGCTAACAAACCGCCAGAACGCGGGAGTCGACGCGAAAGGCTATTTCACCGATGTCGGGCCGCTCCAGGAGCAAGCGTCGCGCATGCTCCTGGAAGCTTTATCTCATAAGCCCTAACCGAATAGTTTGATCGCAGTTTTGGCGACCTGTTCGCCTTGATAGCGCGCGCCGGCGAGTTCCGTCTCGGACGGCTTACGTGTACCGTCGCCTCCGGCGATGGTCGTGGCGCCATATGGAGCGCCGCCGACGATTTCATCCACCTTCATTTGACCTTTGAAGCTGTAGGGCAAGCCAACGATCACCATTCCGTAGTGCAGAAGGTTGGTGATGATCGAGAACAAAGTCATCTCATTGCCCCCGTGCTGCGTGGCGGTCGACGTGAAGGCCGCACCGACCTTGCCGACGAAGGCGCCCTTCGCCCACAAGCTGCCGGTTTGGTCGAGGAAGGCGGCCATCTGCGAAGCCATCCGGCCGTAGCGCGTGCCGACACCGATGATGATGGCGTCGTAGTTCTCAAGCTCGGCGACGCTGGCGACGGGCGCCTTTTGATCGAGTTTGAAATGCGCGGCCTTTGCCACAGCTTCGGGCGCAGTTTCCGGAACGCGCTTGATGTCCACTTTCGCGCCTGCCGCCCGTGCGCCCTCCGCGACGGCTTCGGCCATGGTCTCGATGTGACCATAGGAGGAGTAATAGAGGACGAGGACTTTAGCCATGCCGACATTCCTTCAGTGCAAATGGGTAGAAAGTAGCGCACAGCCTAAGAGTTTGCGCACGCTTTGAACATACGCCTTGTCGTGATGTTTACGAGATCCGAGCGATTGCGAGAAACCGAAGCTTGTCATTCACGCGGTGCCCGAAAGCATTAGCCCCGCTTAAACAGACCGATCAGCGTGGCTTTCCCCAGAATCTTTCCCACCATCGCCGCGCGGACGGCGGCTTCGGTCGCCGCCGGCGATTGTCCCACAGCCGGAATGTCGAGTTTCGCATTCAACGCATAAAGCTCGAAGGCGTAGTGGTGCACGGGACCCAGCGGCGGCGCAGCGGGACCGCGATACCAAGGGCCCGACATGCTGATCTGGCGCGTGCCGTCGGGTAGTTCTTCGAGTTCCGGCAGCTTTTCGGCGACTGAACGCGCGTCCTTGGGAATGTTCCACAGCATCCAATAAAGGTGCATGTCCGCGCCGTTGATATTGATGGCATCGAGATCACGCATGACCAGCGCGAAGCTCTCGGTGCCTTCAGGGACACGGTCCCACGACAAGGGCGGAGAAACGTCATCGCCGGGCTGCGCATGTTTCGGCGGGATCATGCCGCCGTCTTTCCAGGCGCTGGTCGTCAAGGTCATCGGTTGCGCGGGCGCCGGGCGGCGCTGCTGCGCCGAGGCCGAAGTCGCGATCAGAAGGGCGAGGGTGAGAGCTCTGAACAGCATGGCGCACCTACTTGTAAGATGCCGATTGAAGCTTGCGCCAAGCGTCGTAGCGCATGCGTAAGGTCGTCTCGGCATTCAGGTCTTCACCAGGTTGGATCTGGTTGGAGCCGCGGTCGGGCCCCGGCTGCAAAACGGTGAGGTACAGCGAATAATCGCCGTTGCTCACGGAATCGCCGTTCTTGTCTTTGGGATCAGCCATCACAATCCAGGCGGCATGCGCGACGCGATTGCTGCACGCGATGGCGGGCTTGCTGCCGTCAGTCGGATAGGGCGGGCAGGAGCAGCGCGCATCGCCGCCGGAGCCATCCGCCGCATCCATCGCCGCCATGACGCGATCGGTAAGCGCGCCTTCGGTCTTTATAAAGGCCGCCACGGCGTTCGGAACGACCTTGCCGGGCCGCATGGTGTTGGCTTGCACCGAGTAGAAGATCTCGGTGCCCGGTACCTGGCCTTGAATAACTTGTGCGACGTAGCCGTTATTGAGTCCCGTATGCGAGGCCATGCGGCCCTTTATGTCGATGAGGCCGAACTGGCGTTGTTGAAAGTCCGGATCATCGCGCGCGATCTGCTCGAGAATGGCGTGAGGGTCGGTGCCCTTCTTCATTTCCTCGAAGATATATTTCTGATTTTTAAGAGTACGGTCGGCGCCTGCCTGGCAGGCGGCGATGCCGATGCCTGGGATGATGACGGAGGTGACGTCGCGGTACTCGTGATCGGTCTTCACATCTACGCAGCTGGCGGTCGCCATCGAGATGCGTCCCGTCGCGCGATCTACAGCCACAATGGACCATGTAGCGAAAGCCGGCGCGGCGCTTAAAGTGGTGGCGACCAGAACAAGGGTCGATAGGAACCGGCGCGGTGGCAGCAAAGCCATGAGAACTTCCCCACTTCGTCTATGAAATGGCGGCCAGCGTCGCGCCGAATTTTCAAACATTCAAGGGCATACCTCGTTCGGAATCCCTCTTCCCCTGGCTTTCGCGGAGGTGCACGCTACGGCCCGAACGATCGGTCAACGCATGCTGGGGAGAGTACGATGGCCTCCAAGTTTCTCATCGCAACAAGTCTGATTTCTGCGTTGTTCAGCACCAACGCATTCGCGCAATCGAAAGCGCGGCCGGGGTTGCCAATTGATGCAATGGCAAAAACCGTATGGATCGAGGAGTTCGATGTTTCGCCGGACGCGAGCCTGATCGCCTACAAGTCGGCCGAAGCCGGCACCTATGACATCTGGACCTCGCCGACCAATGGCGGCGCGCCGAAGCAACTCACCAAGATGCCCGGACGCGAGATGAACCCCGAGTTTAGCCCCGACGGCAAATGGATCGCCTTCGAGGCCGACTATCGGGGCGTGAATGTGCGCGACATCTACATCATTCCGGCGGCGGGCGGGACCGCGATCCGCGTCACCGACAGTCCGCTGAACGATGCGAACCCGATGTGGTCGCCGGACGGCAAGACGCTGTACTTCGTCACGGACATGTTCTGGGATTCGTCGGTCGCGGCTTATGATCTCGCGAGTAAGAAAATCACGCGCGTCGGCCCTGGCGGCGGCAACGCCAGCCTGTCGCCGGACGGCAAGACCTTCGTCTTCACACGCAATCAGAAACCGAACGACGACGATCAGAGCAATAACGACATCTACAGCCTGCCAGTCTCGGGGGGCGAACCGAAGCTGATGACCCCGAACACGTTCAATTCGCTCGATTCCGCGCCCGCGTGGTCGCCGGACTCAAAGTCCATCGCGTTTGTCTCGGACCGTAATGGTTTCAACAATATCGGCGTGATCGACGTCGCGAGCGGTCAGACGAAAATGCTGCTGACGGAGAACATTGAAGCGAGCGAGCCGCGCTGGTCGCCCGATGGAAAATTCATCAGCTTCACGAAGAACCTGAACTACCAGTATCACATCTTCCGCATGCCGAGTTCAGGAGGGAAAGCGCAGCAGCTCACCACGCGCGGCGGCGTGAATGGCGGTTCCTCAGCGACCGGCCAGACGCGCGGCACGCATATGTGGAGCGCCAAAGGCGACGAGATCTTCTTCTATCACTCGGACCCGACGATGACGGGCGACGTGTGGGCGATGAAGGCGGCGGGCGGCTCGGAACGCCAGATCACCAACCATCAGGACCCGGCCATCCGTGACGCGAGCCTGTTCACCTGGCCGGAGTTCATGGAATACACCAGCTTCGATGGCCGCAAAGTCGCAGGGCTTGTCTATAAGCCGAAGGGCACGAAGGCGGGCGACAAGCTGCCGGCGCTGTTCTTCTTCCGCGCCAACTCCAACGGCCAGCATCCGGCGCAGTGGCATCCGTACATCCAGTACTTTGTGAGCCGTGGTTATCTCGTCTTCGCGCCGAACTTCCGCGGCTCGACGGGACGCGGCAAGGAATACCGCCAGGCGGTATTTACGCGCGGCGGCGAGGATGACATCCACGACGCCTTCATCGGCATGGACATGCTGGCCGGCCAAGGCTGGGTCGATCCGAAGCGCGTCGGCGCCTTTGGCGGTTCCACCGGCGGCTTCTTCACCACCGCGGCGGCCACCAAGGACCCGACACGCCTGAAAGCGGGCGTGGTGTGGTACGGCGCCACAGACCTCGTGACGCTGTCGACCTACGCCAGCATGGAAGGCTGGAACAAGTTCCTGATCGGCAAGACGCCGATGGAAAACCCGGCCAACTACTATGGCCGTTCGCTCATCTATCATGCCGACCGCGTGAAGACGCCGCTCTTGTTCCTGTACGCGCAAGGCGATTCCGCCGCGCGCTTCCAGCAGATCGAACAGTACGGCATCCAGGCCGAGATCCACGGCAACTGGTACGACTGGGTCGTCTATGCCGAGGAGCCGCACGGCTGGTATCACTTCCGCCCGGACAGCACGAAGAAGATGCTGACCTCCATGAGCGCGATGTTCGACAAGTTCGTTCTCGACGACACCAGCGCGCCTGACGTGAAAGCCATCGCCGCCGACCAGCGCAAAGGCACGCGCGTCATCCGCAACCCGAACATCGAATTGTGGAACTCGCTTGCCAACGGCAAACCACCGGCCGATGGCAGCGCGGATCAACCGAACTAAGCTGTTAGCTCATCTGTGTGATGTGCATCGCCCGCGAAAGCGGGCGATGTCGTTTTACGAGTCTAGAAGAACAGGCCGAAGCCGATGGCGGTGAGATAGGCGCCGGTGATCAGCGCGACGATGCCGCCGACGATATAGGCGGCCGGCTTGTTGAACATCGCGACCAGCTTCGCGAGCTGCGCATCTGGCAGAGCCAAGTACACCAACGCCTCGACCACGACGATCCAGCCAATCAGCGAGATGATCACCGACGGCAGCGTCTGCCACAGCGTGTCATAGACCGCGAGCAAGAGGCCACCGATCAGCGCGAAGGTCGCGAAGACCATCCGCGTCATGCGCTCGGTGACGATCGAGGGATAGACCGCGATGTAATAGTGACGGCGCACCATAAGGATCACGCCTAGGAAAATGAGCGCGAGGCCGAGGACGCGTGAGAGATAGAGGGTTAGAATCATAGGGTTACCGCTCCGGAAACACCGCCGCAGACCCAACTAAGTCCCGGCCAATTTGTTCCGTTTAGGCCTATTCTCATAAATGTACCTTGGGCCTTCTGAGCGCCCGGTCCCCCAAAGTCTAAATCTGAAAACCCGCCCGCATCCCGCGCGCGGGTTTTGTGCATTTGCACCCAAAATTCGCCAACATTCTGAAAGGAAATACCCATGGCTGGTTCGCCGAACCGCGGAGTCATTCCGAACGTTAATTCGCCAGATATCAAAACGCCCACGGAACGAAAGCTAGGTTTTGATCGAAATTCCCCAGGCGCGTTCGGTGCACTAGTAAGGGATCCGATGGGGCTCGTTTTCGCTTGGGCTGCAGATCAAGCCGCTCGCGAGGCTACAAAACGAGCTTATCCGGGCGTCATCCCTTCCGATAACGCCGCCGACGCATTCCGACACGCGGCTGGGAGCCGACTCTTGTCAGGGACCATCGGCGAAAAGCGGGCAAAGCTGTGGGGAGACGCTCACGAGATCGAGGGAATTGATCCCTCCCTACTTGCCCGATCAATGGGACTGGCTAGCACTAACACTGACGGCCAACGTAAAATGGATCTTTATAATAATCGTGTGGGGCGTGCGTTACCTTCTGGAACT
>JAIUPE010000083.1:2205-16079 GCA_020160875.1 Pseudomonadota bacterium | reverse complement strand
GTTCGATCCGTTCTTGAACTCCAACAACCCGGCTATCTTTACCCTTACGCGCGGGAACCCGGCCCTGTTGCCCGAAAAGGCGGACACGACGGGGATCGGCGTGGTGATGGCGCCGACCTTCCTGCCGGGCCTGCAGGCATCGGTCGATTTTTATAACATCGACGTCAAAGGCACCGTGCAGTCGCCAAACTCGCAGACGGTCATTGACCTCTGCTACCAGGGTAACCAGACGCTCTGTTCGCGTGTTGAGCGCGATCCAAAATCGGGGCTGATTTTCCTGGTTGTTACGCAGCCCGAGAACCTGATCGGCCAAAAGGCGAACGGGATCGACTTTGAAGCGAGCTATCGCTTTCAATTGGCCGACATCGTCGAATCCTGGAGCGGTGAAATCGCGATCCGTGCGATGGGGAGCCGCGTCCTCACGCTCGATACAACGGATACCGACGGCACAACGTACGATGGCGTCGGGGTCGTCGGGGGCTGGGGCGGCATTGCGCCCTTCAGCGGCAAGCTGAATGCCCCCACGTTCCGCGGTAACCTTTCAATTGGTTACAACGGCGACCCGATCACCCTGCGTGCGACGATCCGCTATACGGCGGCCGGCGTATACGGGAACGGCTTCATCGAATGTACGACGGGCTGCCCGGTCTCGACCCGCAAGGCTCCAACTTTCGGCGGCAACCACGTCGACAGCATGACGACCATCGATCTCGCTGCGACTTATAAGCCGTTTGAAGAGCAGGACATCGAGTTGTTCGGAACGATCGAAAACCTCACCAACGCGCAGCCGCCGATCATTGGCGGAAGCCGTTCGTCGACCTACTGGTCGGGCCAAGGTAACGCGGCTTACGACCGCAGTGGCCGCCAGTACCGTGTTGGGTTGCGCTTCCAGTTCTAGCGCGTTCGAATGAGGGATGTGGTTTCGCAGATGCGCGGCCACATCAGGAGATCAGAAGGCGAGGCGGACATATGTCGGCCTCGCCTTTACCTTAACGTCCGCGTCCTGCTGTCCGATATCGTTGCATCCTGAGGTGGTGATTGCGTGATCCGGGTTCTCGACGCACCGCCGTAGGCGATAGGTGACTCGCCGGGCACGGTGTACGGCAACGGCATGGCGAAACATGGCATGGTGAAACATGGATTGCGATATCCACGGCCACCGGCGCTGCGCGGAAATCCGCTTCACGTTCTCGGGTTTGTTTCACGGCTAAGTGAGTATTGTAACCACGACGTGCATATCTGCGTGCCGAAGTGTTGCTCTGCGCACACATATATAAAGAGAACGACATCAGTGTGAGGCCGCTCACCGGGTCATCTCAATTTTTTTCACGGCGTTTCCACAGTAAAATCGCATGATTTTGCGAGTCGATCATGACCGTTCACTTTAATTTGAATGATTCGACAGTGGTTGTCAGCGCCATACCTTTCCTTTAAGGGCTGCTCCACTTGCCCTCATGGGCACGAACGGGAGCCGGCGCCGGAATGGCGCTACATATTTCTAACTTTGATTTCTCGAAGGGGATTTCTTTTATGACCGTATCTTTGACGGCGCGCATTAAGGCGCGTTCGTTCGCTACCACTTCGGCCGTCGCCCTTATTGTGGGTTCGATGGCGGCTCCGGCCTCCGCGCAGCAGGCCGCACAGGCACCGGCGGCTATTGATGAAATCGTCGTCACCGGTTCGCGCATCGTGCGTGACGGTTACCAGGCGCCGACCCCGGTGTCGGTCCTCGGTTCGGAAGAACTTGATTCGATGAACGCCGTGAACATCGCCGACGCGGTGAACACGCTGCCGGCTTTCACGCAATCCGCCTCGACCCGTTCGTCGAACGGCAACCTGTCCTCGGGCGCCACCGGCGTCAGCCAGCTCAACCTGCGCGGCATGGGCACCAACCGCACCCTGATCCTGCTCGACGGTCAGCGCGTCATCAACTCGGCGCTCACCTCGGGCAATTCGGCCCCGGACATCAATCAATTCCCGAACGCGCTGATCGAGCGCGTCGATGTCGTGACCGGCGGCGCCAGCGCCGCTTATGGTTCGGACGCGCTCTCGGGCGTCGTCAACTTCGTCCTCGACAAGGATTTCACCGGTATTAAGGGCGAAATCCAGGGCGGTATGACCAAGTACCGCGACGACAAGAACTATAGCGCGTCGCTCACCTACGGCACGCCGTTCGCCAACGGCCGCGGCCACTTCCTGTTCTCTGGCGAGCACAGCCACAACGACGGCATCAGCGGTACAGGCGGCCGTCCGTGGAGCGAGCTCCCGGCCGCGATCACCTTCACGCCGGAATTCCTGGCCGGTGTGCCGGGCGCGCCGCAGCACTATGTCGCGCGCAACGTCGGCCTCATCAACGGCACGCCGGGCGGCATCATCACCGCCGGTCCACTGAAGGGCATCTACTTCGGCCCGGGCGGCACGATGCTCAGCGGCTACAACTTCGGCACCGCTCTGCAGAACAACTTCCAGCTCGGCGGCGACTGGGAATACTCGCGCATCGATGACGGCGTCGACCTCAACGGCCGCCTCAATCGTTATGTGGCCTTCACGCGCCTCAGCTACGACGTCAGCGACAACGTCTCGGCGTTCGTACAGGCGTCATGGGCGAATTCGCACGCGCTGAACACCGCGAACCCGAACCGCCGTCTCGGCAACAACACCATCCGCGTCGACAACGCCTTCATGCCGGCCACGCTGCGTACGCAGATGCAGGCCCTTGGTCTGACGACGATCACCATGGGCTCGACCAACGCCGACATGGGCCGTTTCGTCGGTGACTACCACCGCACGACGCGCACCGTCTCCGGCGGTCTCGACGGCGCGTTCAGCATGGCCGATACCGACTGGACCTGGAACGCGTATGCCCAGCACAGCCAGACGGGCCTCTCGCCGCGCACGCGCAACAACGGCTGGACGCAGGGTTATCTCCGCGCGCTCGACTCCGTCGTCTCCAACGGCGCCCCGGCGTGCCGCGTGAATACCGACGCCGTCACCACGAACGACGATCCGGCTTGCGTGCCGTACAATCCGTTCGGCATCGGTGTGAACGACGCGAAGGCCTTGGCGTACGTGACGGGCACCTCCTACCGTTATGAGTCGCTGCAGCAGAACGTCGCCGCCGTCAGCATGAACGGCGAGCCGTTCGAGCTGTGGGCCGGCCCGGTCTCGCTGGCGGTCGGTCTCGAACACCGCAGCGAAAGCGTGAAGGGCATCGCCTCGGCGCGCGATGAGGCGACCGAATACTTCGCCGGCAACTACAAAGCGAGCACCGGCAAGTTCAACGTCACGGAAGGTTTCGTTGAAACCCTCGTGCCGCTGGCCCGCGACGAAGCTTGGGCCGAGGAACTCGACCTGAACGCGGCGATCCGCGCGACCGACTATTCGACCTCGGGCTACGTGACGACCTGGAAGGTCGGCATGACCTGGACGCCGATGTCTGACATCCGCTTCCGCGCGACCCGTTCGCGCGACATCCGCGCGCCGAACCTCGGCGAGCTGTTCACGGCCGGCCAGACCGGTTCGGGTGCGGTGCTCACCGATCCGTTCCGCGGCAACACGCAGGTCCCGAACTCGTTCTCGCTCACGCGCGGCAACATCAACCTGAAGCCCGAAAAGGCCGACACCACCGGGATCGGCGTTGTCGTTGCTCCGTCGTGGTTCGAAGGTTTCCAGGCCTCGGTCGACTACTACAACATCAACGTGAAGGGCACCGTGCAGGCCCCGACGTCGCAGCAGGTCATCGATCTCTGCTTCGCCGGCAACACGGTCCTTTGCAACGCGATCCAGCGTGATGCGGCCGGCCTGATCTTCCTGGTCGTCACCCAGCCGGAAAACCTGCTCGGTCAGAAGGCGGACGGTCTCGACTTCGAAACCAGCTATCGCTTCCGTCTCTCCGACATCAGCGAAAGCATGGACGGCGAGGTCTCCATCCGCGCCATGGGCAGCTACGTCCTTGGCCTGAAGACCACGGACATCAATGGTCGCGTTTACGACGGCGCCGGCGTCATCGGGGGTTGGGGCGGCATCGCGCCGTTCAGCGGCAAGCTCACCGCGCCGGAGTTCCGCGGCAACGTCTCGGTCAGCTACAACGCTGATCCGATCACGCTGCGTCTGACGGCCCGTTACGTTGGTCCGGGTGTGTACGGCAACGGCTTCATCGAGTGCACGACGGGTTGCCCGGCGCCGACGACTTATGCGCCGACGATCCAGAACAACCACATCGACAGCATGACGACGTTCGATATCTCGGGCAGCTACAAGCCGCTCGCGGAACAGAACGTGGAGCTGTTCATGACGGTCGAAAACCTGACGAACGCGCAGCCCCCGGTCATCGGCGGCAGCCGCGGTTCCTCGCACTGGTCCGGTCAGGGTAACTCCGACTACGACCGTATCGGCCGTCAGTATCGCGTCGGCATGCGCTTCCAGTTCTAATCGAACCAAGCGTTTGAGATCGGAAGAGGCGGGGCCAGGCAACTGGCTCCGCCTTTTTCATGTGGATTTCAGCGATTTTTTGCCAAGCGATCGGTCGTTATTGGCAATAATCCGCTCATGCTAAGAGGCTGCTTTTCGCGGCATTCTAAAAAGTTGTTTAGATGGAATGTTTTAGCGAATTGACCACCGTCAAGGCAGGCTGGCACAACACTTGCTACTCCCGGCCCATGGGAGGACGTAGGTCGCGCCACCGCGCGTCGCGTGAGGGGCGGCAGCCCGTACTCTCCACATTCCGAAGACGGCCCACGCGCAACGCATGAGTTGGCGCGGGTGTAGCTTTTTTGCAATTATCATTAAAATACAGCCTTTTACGAAGTGTGTCGTGAGGGACACACTTACGCGCATAAAGCATAAGCGCCGGGCTGTGGATATTGTAACACCTTTGAAAAGCACGTAATCAGCACCCCGCGAGTGCCCTGGTAACAAGGGCCTCCAGGGAAAGCGTGGGTCCGATGGGCCCACGGGGAGAACTTAGTTCAGCAAATGTCGTGTGCCGTCCGCGAGCGCCGCTACGCGCTCAAAGCTGCTGTACGCGACACTGCGCAAACCTCATGAAGGGGAATCTATGACCGCATCTCGTCACGTTAAGGCGCATACGCTCGCCACGACTTCCGCGATTGCCATCCTATTGTCTTCGGTCGCGCCGCAGCTCGCGAGCGCCCAGCAGGCCGCCCAAGCGCCTGCCGCTGTCGATGAAATCGTCGTCACCGGGTCGCGCATCGTGCGTGACGGCTACGAAGCTCCGACGCCGGTCTCTGTGCTCGGCGCCGAAGAACTGGACTCGATGAACGCGAACAACATCGCCGACGCCGTCAACGCCCTCCCGGCGTTCTCGGGCTCGGTGAAGCCGCGTAACATGACCGCCAATCTGAGCTCGGGCGCCGCCGGCGTGAACCAGCTCAACCTGCGCGGCATGGGCACCAACCGTACCCTGATCCTGCTCGACGGCCAGCGCGTCATCAACTCGTCGCTGACCGCAAGCAATTCCGCGCCGGACATCAACTCGTTCCCGAACGGCCTCGTTCAGCGCGTTGACGTCGTCACCGGCGGCGCCTCGGCCGCTTACGGCTCCGACGCGCTGTCGGGCGTCGTCAACTTCATCATCGACAAGGAATTCACCGGCATTAAGGGCGAAGTCCAGGGCGGTATGACGCAGTGGCGCGACGATAAGAACTACAACGTCTCGCTCACCGCCGGCACGCCGTTCGGCGGCGGCCGCGGCCACTTCCTGATCGCCGGCGAAGTCGGCTATATCGGTGGCATCGGCGGCGTTCCGCGCGATTGGAACGACAGCAGCGCGGCGATGGTCGTGAACCCGGCTTGGACCGCCAACCCGGCCAGCGGCGCCCCGCAGTACATCGTTGCGCGTGATGTTGGTCTGTCGCGTGGTACGCCGGGCGGCGTGATCACCGCCGGTCCGCTCAAAGGCATCATGTTCGGACCGGGCGGCACGCCCGCGCCGTTCGTCTTCGGCACCGATGTCGGCAACAACTTCATGCAGGGCGGCGACTGGCGCGTGTCGCGTATCGACGACGGCCTGGACCTCGATCAGCGCGTGAAGCGCTATGTCGCCTACAGCCGTCTCAGCTACGACATCAGCGACAACATCACGGCATTCGTGGACGCGCAGTGGGCCAATGCCCATGCCGACAACACCTCGAACCCGAACCGCCGTCTCGGCAACAACACGATCCTGGTGGACAACGCTTTCATCCCGACGTCGGTGCGCAACCAGATGGTCGCGCTCGGTCTGACCAGCTTCACGCTGGGTTCGACCAACGTCGACACGCAGCGCTTCCGCGCCGACAACCGCCGCACGCTCCGCCGCTTCTCCGGCGGCCTCGACGGCAGCGTCACGGCGTTCGAAACCGATTGGACGTGGAACGCTTATCTCCAGCACAGCATGACCGGTCTGTCGCCGCGTACGCCGCACGTTGGGATTACGCGAAACTATCTCAAAGCGATTGATGCTGTCGTCTCCGGCGGCAACATCGTTTGCCGTGTGAACGCCGACGCCAACCCGGCCAACGACGATCCGGCCTGCGTGCCGTTCAACGTCATGGGTATCGGCGTCAACAATCAGAAGGCCGTCGACTATGTGACCGGTACGGCTTACCGGTACGAATCGCTGAAGCAAGACGTGATGGCGTTCAGCGTGAACGGTGAGCCGCTCGAACTGTGGGCTGGCCCGGTCTCGTTGGCGTTCGGTGTGGAACACCGCAAGGAAAGCGTGAAGGGTATGGCGAGCGCGCTTGACGAAGCCACGTCGTTCTTCGCGGGCAACTATCATGCCAGCTTCGGTTCGTTCCACGTCACGGAAGGTTTCGTTGAAACCCTTATCCCGCTCGCGAAAGACGAGGAGTGGGCCCGTTCTCTCGACTTGAACGCCGCGGTGCGCGCGACGAGCTACTCGACGTCGGGCTACGTGACGACGTGGAAGGTCGGATTGACCTATGCGCCAGTCGATGATTTCCGTTTCCGCATGACGCGCTCGCGCGACATTCGGGCGCCGAATCTTGGCGAACTGTTCACGGCGGGTCAGACGAACTCCGGCGAACCGCTGTTCGATCCGTTCCTGAACGTGAACATCCCGGCGTCGTTCCGTCTGACACGCGGTAACCCGAATCTGCTGCCTGAAAAGGCGGATACGACGGGTCTCGGCATCGTGTTCCAGCCCACGTTCCTGCAAGGGTTCCAAGCCTCGGCCGACTTCTTCAATATCAATGTGAAGGGCTCTGTGCAGGCGCCGAGCGGCCAGACGGTCGTGAATCTCTGCTTCGCGGGTAACACCGTGCTCTGCAACGCGATCCAGCGTGGCGCTGACGGCCTGATCTTCCAGGTCATTACGCAACCTGAAAACCTGATCAGCCAAAAAGCGCAGGGCATCGATTTCGAAGCCAGCTATCGGACGCCCGCGTCTGTCATCAGCGAAAGCCTGGACGGCAACTTCTCCGTCCGTGCGATGGCGACTCGCATGATCAAGCTGCGTACGGTCAACACGCAGGGCATCTCGATCGACGGCACGGGCGTGGTTGGCGAGTGGGGCGGCATCTCGCCGTTCAGCGGCAACCTCACGGCGCCGAAGTGGAAGGGGCTGATGACGTTCGGCTACGACACCGATGTCTGGAACGTGCGCATGAACGTGCGTTACACGGGCGCCGGCAAGTACGACAACGGCAACTTCGTGATCTGCTCCAGCGGATGTCCGACGTCGACGTCGACCAAGCCGACGATGGGCGAGAACCACATTCCGTCGGCGACGACTCTCGACCTGTCCGGCGGTTTCAAGCCGTTTGACGAGTACAACGTCGAGATCTTCGGCACGGTGGAAAACCTGCTCAACGCCACCCCGCCAATCATCGGCGGCAGCTTGACCGCCGCGTACTATAACGGCATGGGCAACAAGGACTACGACGTGATCGGCCGTCAGTATCGCGCCGGTGTCCGCTTCCAGTTCTAAGCGGTTCGTCGGAGATTGAAGAGGCGGGACCGGGAAACCGGTCCCGCCTTTTTCATTTTATGAGGCCGGCGGCGAAGAGTTCCTGCCGGCGGGCATGCGTCACGGCTTGTGACACGCGGCCGGCCGCGCGCGCGGCCTTGATGGTCTCGAGATTAAGCGTCGTGGCGTTTTTCACCGTGCCGCCTTCGGTGGCGAGGTAGTCGACGATCGAGAGGATCTCTTCGTCTGACACATGCGGGACGCCGGGCATGACGCCGGTCAGCGGCACATCATCGACCGTGATGCTGCCCGACATACCCCAAAGAATGGCTTGCGCCAAGAAGGCCGCGCCTTCGGCGCTCGATCCGATCTGTCCGACGCGGCCCATGAGGCGCGGGAAGGTGCCAGGGATGCCTTGCGCATCGGCCTGATGGCAAAGCGAGCAATGTTTGAGATAGCTGGCTTGTCCGTCCGCGAAGGCGTTGGAAGCGGCGAACAGCGCCGCCAGAAAGGCCAGATACTTCATGCCCAATTACGACTTGTCCAATTGCGACTTGTCCAATTGCGACTTGTCAAAGTCCGACGTGCTAAGTGCGCTTCGCAGGATAGATCCAAAAATAACTCCACACGTATTTCGCTTCGCGCGTTGGCGAGACGCCGCGGTGAAAGTGAGTCCAGTAGGGCGGGAACAGCACGATCTTGCCGGCCGCGGGTTTTACTTTAAGGCCATCGATGAACTCCGTCTCGCCGGCTTCGGTAACATCGTTGAGATACAAGAGGCCCGCGACGACGCGATCGGTGACGGGGCGCGTCGCGTCATAGTGCCAATCGAATCCTTGCCCGGGGTCGACGCGTTCGATCATCGGCAATGTACAATCGAGGCCTTCGGCATCGACCAGCTCCGCGAGGCCCCGGTGTTTCGCCATGTACTGTTCCATCGTTGCGCGCATCGTCGGGACGACCGCCATGAAGAGCGCCTCCCATTCGGGAGATTGCCGGCTGAATGCGAGTTGCGTGCCCGAGCGGAATTCATGGCGTGTCGCCGTGCCTTCGACGATGACTCGGCTTGGCTTGCTGGCGGGATCGCGTTCGAAGGCGGCGATGATCTTGGCGCAGAGGTCTGTCGCGACGGCGCCTGGAAATTCTTCAGTCAGCATTGAGTCTCTTCCAATGGTGAATGGGGACAAAAAGCCCGCGGCGCGAACGTTGTAAACCCACATTTTGGGCCGCACCGCACACGAACGATACTAGGCGGATTTTCGCCGGTGATTTGCAACAACTAGGCTGATTCTCGCCGACAACGTCCCCAAGCGCAAAAATATTAAGGCGAAAAAGACAAGTAATTTCAAATTATTAGATGATAAATCTGAAACACAGCGTAAGTGGTACGAAAGTTGCCTAGGTCTGTGCGGGAGAGGGAGGGGCGCGCACGGTTTGCGCGTATGCGTCCTACGGTTCGCTTGCGCTTTTCGGCGCGTGGTTGCGGCGCACTGCGCCGGGCTGAAAAAGACCGGGAACGCTCATCGGGAGCCGCTACGTAAGTATCTGTAACTCTTGTTGGTTGGCATGATTTTTTTGACAGAAAATCACGCCGATCTTATACGTTCGGCCGGTCGTCGGTGATATGATCGCCACGATGGGGGACGGGGGTGTCGGCGCGAGGCGCCGCACCTGTTTATGACCGTGAGGGGTCCGGGAGGATCGGGAGGTTTATGCCCTCCTTTCCGGAAACCGTTGGGAGACATGCAGCCGCTATGAAAGGTTCGGTTTCGTCCATGCGTGAGACTTTTATATCTGTGCTTCGTGGAGGCGCTGTGGCGCTGGGCTGCGCGTTCGTGCTCGCGGGGTGTTCGGGCCCGGCGAATGAGCGTGAGACGAAAGCCGCTGCCACGGCCACGGTCTCGGCGACCGCCGAACCCGTCACCGACGGAACGCCCAAGCGCCTGCGCGCGCTGACGCAGGAGCAGTATCTCAATACACTCGCTTATGTTTTCGGTCCCGACGTTCAGATCAATCCGAACTTCCCGCCCGCGCAGCGCACCGACGGTTTGCTCGCGCTCGGGACCGGACGTGGCGGGATCTCATCGTCGCAGCTCGAGCTCTATCAAAAGGCCGCGGTCACGGTGGCCCAGCTCGTGGTCGACGAGGATCGCCGTAAGTTCCTGCTGACCTGCACCCCGAAAGACGAGAAGGCCGCGGACGCGGCTTGCGCGGCCCAATTCTTTTCGCATGCCGGCCGCTTGATGCACCGTCGCCCGCTGACCAAGGCCGAACTGACCGAGTACGTCGAGGAAGCCGGCAAGGCCGCGACCTCGCTGAAGGACTTCTACCGCGGTCTCGCGGTCTCCATCGAAGCCATGCTCATCAGCCCGGATGTGCTGTTCGTGGCGGAAGGCGCCGAGGCTGACCCGCGCGCGGCCGGCCGCCAGCGTCTGGACAGCTATTCGCTCGCCACGCGCTTGTCGTTGTTCCTGTGGAACGCCGCGCCTGACGACGAACTGCTGCGCGCCGCCGAAAAAGGCGAGCTTCAGACGCCGAAAGGCCGCTTGAAGCAAATTGACCGCATGCTGGCCAGTCCGCGTCTCGAGAAAGGCATGCGTGCTTTCTTCGATGACATGTTCGCCTTCGACAGCTTCGCCGCGCTCGCCAAGGACGCTCAGATGTATCCGGTGTTCACCGGTGTGACGGCCGCCGATGCCCGCGAAGAAACGCTGCGCGTCGCGATCGATCATCTGATCACCAAAAATCGCGACTACCGCGATCTTTACACGACGCGCGAGACATTCATCTCGCCGCGCCTCGCCGCCGTCTACAAGCTGCCGGCGACGCCGACCTGGTCGCGTTACACGTTCCCGGAAGGTAGCCCGCGCGCCGGTATCCTCACGCATGTGAGCTTCCTCGCGGTGCATTCGCATCCGGTGCGTAGCTCGCCGACGATGCGTGGCAAGGCCCTGCGTGAACTTCTGCTGTGCCAGCCGGTTCCGCCGCCGCCGGCGAACGTCGACTTCTCGGCGCTGGAAAATCCGAAGGCCACGCTGCGGACCACGCGCGACCGTGTCAACTTCCACCTGGAAAACCCGGTGTGCGCGGGATGCCACAAGATCACGGACCCGATGGGCCTCGCGCTCGAGAACTTCGACGGTATCGGCGCCTTCCGTGAAACCGAAAAGGGCCAGAAGATCGACGCCAGCGGTGCGTTGGACGGCAAGCCGTTCCAGGACGCGGTCGGTCTCGGCAAGGCGTTGCGCGATCATCCGGCGCTGCCGTCCTGCCTTGTGAAGCGCGCCTTTGCTTATGGGGCGGGCTCGCCCACGACCAATGCGGATCGTCCGCTGCTCGCCTACTTCACGACCAAGTTCGGCGAGGAAGGTTACAAGCTGCCGGCGCTCTTGCGCACCATCACCATGAGCGATGCCTTCTCGCGCATCAATGAACCCAAGGCGGCCGCGAATGTCGCCGCGAACACGAAATAGGGAGGAAGTTATGGAAGGTTTGAACAGACGCCGCGTCCTGCGCGGGATGTTGAACGGCGGAGCCGTGACGGTCGGCTTGCCGCTCCTGAACATTTTCCTCAACGGCAATGGCAATGCCATGGCCGACGGTACGGCGATGCCCGTGCGTTTCGGGACCTGGTATTGGGGCATGGGCATCAGCAAGAACGTGTTCGTGCCGAAGCAGGCCGGCGCCAACTACGAGCTGCCGGAAGAAATTGAGTCCCTCAAGGATATCAAACAGCACATCAATCTGTTCACGAACCTGACCGCCTACCGCGACGGCGCGTTCTTCTGTCACTACACCGGCTGGGTCGTCGCGCGTACCGGCGTTGCGCCGGTGGTGCAGAACCAGTCGCTGGCCGAGAGCATCGACACGACGGTCGCCAACCAGATCGGCCGTACAACGCGCTTCAAGAGCCTCACGACCACCTCGACCGGCGATGTGCGCGATATCATCAGCTACGAAAGCCCGACGACGTCGAATGCGCCGGAATTCTCGCCGGTGAATTTCTACAGCCGCCTGTTCGGGCCGGACTTCCAGGATCCGAACGCGCCGACGTTCACGCCGTCGCCGACGATCATGGTGCGCAAGAGCGCGCTCACGGGCGTCATGGACAAGATCAAGACCCTGGAGACCAAGGTGGGCGCCGAGGACAAGGCACGCCTCGATCAGTATTTCACCGGTCTGCGCCACCTGGAAAATCAGTTCAACCAGCAGCTTACCAAGCCCGAGCCGCGCGAGGCCTGCGTGAAGCCGAAAGCCGCGAAGGACATGGACACGGGCAGCGACTTCAAGCTCGTCGCCGACCGCCATAACGTCATGACCGATCTCTTGACCATGGCGATCGCTTGCGATCAGAGCCGCGTGTTCAACATGATCTACTCCTACGGATTCTCGAACACGACCAAGCCGGGTTACGACAAGCCGCATCACACCTGTACGCACGAAGAGCCGAAGGACGAGAAGCTGGGCTATCAGCCGAATGCTTCGTGGTTTGTGCGCCGCGCGATGGAATCTTGGGCCTACTATGTGAAGGCTTTCGCGAGCATCAAGGAAGGCGACGGCACGTTGCTCGACAACTGCTTCATCATGGGCAACAGCGATGTCTCGGAAGCGCGCGTTCACTCGCTGGAAGAAATGGCCGCGTTCACCGCGGGCCGCATGGGCGGCAAGATCAAAACCGGCCTGCATATCCCGTGCAACGGCGGCAAGATCACCGACATCGGCTTCACCGGCCTTAAAGCCATGGGCCTCGCGCAGAAGACCTGGGGCGGCAAGAGCAATGAAACCGACCACGTCATCAGCGAGATCGTCGCTTAATGAGACGCTTTCGTTCAGCGATCGCGGGTGTGGCGGCGGCGGGAATCCTCGCCGCCGGAGCGGCGCTCGCGCAAGCCGACCATGGCTGGACGAAGGAGCAACGCGCGCTCACCGAGGATTATATCCGCGAGGAGATGCCGCCGGGCTTCCAGGTCGTCGTCGCTGAGCTTGAAGGCGCCGTCTTCGCCGACGCGAACGGCAAGACGCTTTATTCGTGGCCGGTCATGGCGCTGCGTAACGCCAACGCCGGTGAGATGAAAGGCAAGCCGACCTGTAGTGATACGGTCTACAAGGTGAATACCGGCTGGATGAGTCCATATCCGGGCGGCCTTGAACTTCCGGAAGTCGAAACGCGGCCTTCTTGCACCCAGGTGTGGCCGCCGGTGCTCGCGTCCGCCGACGCGAAGCCTGTGGGCAAGTGGACGATCGTCGACGGTCCCGGCGGGCGCAAGCAGTGGGCTTATGACGGTCAGGCGCTTTACACCTCCGTGCTCGATCAGCAGAAGGGCGACGTCTGGGGCGGCACCAGCACCAATCTGCAACACGACGGCACGGGCGCGGTGCGCTGGCCGGTCGGTCCGGACCGTAATCTGCCGTCGCAGTTCAAGGTGATGGCATACGCTTACGGACGCCTGTTGACGCTACAGAACGAACACGCGGTCTACGTCTTCGACGGCGACGCGAAAGGTAAGTTTGGTTGTACCGCCGAATGTCTCGAGAAGTTTTCGCCGATCCTCGCGCCGGAACAAATCCAGCAGCGCGGCGAGTGGACGATCATCGAGCGCTCGCCAGGCGTGAAGCAGTGGGCCTACCGCGGCAAGCCGGTCTACAGCTACAACCTCGAGGAAAAATTCCCGAGCTTCCAGGGGGCGGAGGAAGCGGGCTGGCATAACGTCTTCACCCAGCTCGCGCCGTCGTTCCCGAAAGGGTTCCGCATCACGGACACCTACAGCGGTCAAATGCTGGCCGATGCGAAAGGCCGTACGATCTACACCTACAACTGCAACGACGACGCGGCGGACCAGCTTGATTGTTCGCATCCTTCGCAGCCGCAAGCCTACCGGTTGGCCTTGTGCGGCAAAGGCGATTGGAAGCGCTGTCTCGAAACATTCCCCTACGTGATCGCGGG
>JAIUPE010000083.1:0-2195 GCA_020160875.1 Pseudomonadota bacterium | reverse complement strand
CGGCGCCGGCGATCCCTTCTGGAGCATCAAGTACATCAACCCGGAAACGGGACGCTGGGTCGAAGCCGGCGCGGCCGGCGCCTTGCGTGTGTGGGCCTACCGCGACCGTCCTGTCTACCTGTGCGGACGCGATAAGAAACCGGGTGATTACGAATGCGATTCCTGGGGTGAATGGAGCGGGATCAGAAACGGATTCATGGGTTTCTGGATCCGAGACGCCTTTGGCGACAACGCGATTTGAGGATGGGTGTGCGATGAAAACGCAGGTCTTCGCAGTACTGATCGCCGCATGCGCCTTGAGCGCGGGCGCGGCGTTCGCCGACGAGGCTTATCAAGACCGCAAGATCGGCTACACCATCGTCGGCAAGAATTGGGCGATTTACCAAACGCCGGACGGCAAGGCTGAATGTCCGAACGGGCTGAATGATGGCCCGCGTGAGCAATTCGACAAATTGTATCCGCGCGACGGACATCACAAGTTCGACGCGTCGCAGCTTGAGCGCGAAGGCGAAGTTTGGTTGCCGGACAGCAAGGGCGAGGATCGCGGCCTGCCGTTTTACGAACCGCAAGGTAAGATCGGCATCGGCCTAAATCTCGACGGCAAGTCCGATGCGAGCGACTTTACGAGCGCCGACGGCAAGGTCGCGGGCATCGACAATCAGATCTATCGCGTATTCGGATGTGTCGGGAATTACCGCGGTCCTGACGGCTCATATCGCTTCTTCATTCAGGAATACATGAAGAAGTTCAATTACAACCGTATGCTGATCGAGATCACCGATCTCGACGACATGGTCAACGATCCCGATGTGACCGTGACCGTGCTGCGCGGACGTGATGCGTTGCTCCTGGACTCGCAAGGCGCGTTCGCCGCCGGCGGCACGCAGCGCGTCGACATGCGCTGGGGCAAGGACCTGATCAAAAGCACGAAGGGCCGGGTGGTCGACGGTGTCCTGACCACGGACCCGATCGACATCATGATGCCGGAAAGCCTGAAGCGCGGTGCGGCCAATCTTTTGATCCATGATTGGCGCGTGCAGTTGCGCCTCACGGAAGAGGGAGCCGAAGGATTGATGGGCGGCTATCTCGATATCGAGAAGCTGTACAACAACCTCGCGCAAAACTGGACCACGCACTATCGCAGCTACGGCCGCGAACCGCTGCCGTCTGAATATCGTTCCATGATCCGCAACGCCGACGCCTATCCGGATGCAAGCGGGCGCAACACGGCGATCTCTTCGGGCTGGGAAGTGAAGTTCAAACAGGTGTTCATCGTGCATCCGCCGCAGGCGGTTGCGTCGGGCACACCGGCGGCGGCCGGCGCTTCCGTTCCGGCGCGCCAGTAATTTCGAGAGCCAAGGACGAACTATGAGAAACGTGCGGCGTATTCTGAGCGGGTTGGCTGTGGCGGTGTCTTTTGCCGCCGGCGCCGCTTCGGCTGCCGAATATTATTCGTGGACGAAGCAGCAGTACGCGTACACGGAAGATTATGTGCGCGAAGAAATGCCGCCGGGTTTCAAGGTGGTGGTCGCCGAGCTTGAGGGGCCGGTGTTCGCCGACGCTTCGGGCAAGACGCTGTACGGCTGGCCGCTGACGCCGCTGCGCAACGGCAACGCCGGCGAGCTCAAAGGCAAACCGACCTGCGACGACACGCGCTATCGGGAGAACGTCGGTCTGCAAAGCCCGTATCCGGGCGGCCTTGAACTTCCGGAAGTCGAAACGCGGCCTTCTTGCATCCAGGTGTGGCCGCCGGTGCTCGCGTCCGCTGATGCGAAAGCGGTGGGCAAGTGGACGATCGTCGACGGTCCCGGGGGACGCAAGCAGTGGGCTTACGATGGTCTGGCGCTGTATACGTCAAACCTCGACAAGAAAGCCGGTGACGTTCTTGGCGCGACCAGCGCGCAGGAGGGCGGCGATGGCGACGGGGCGTTGCGTAAGCCCATGGGCCCCGAACGCAATATGCCGTCGCAGTTCAAGGTCAACGTCTCGCACGCCGGCCGTCAGCTGACCTTGGCCAACAACTATTCGATCTATGTCTTCGACGGCGACACAGCGGGCAAATTTGGATGCACCGGTGCATGTCTCGAGAAGTTCCAGCCGGTGCCGGCGCCCGAGCGCATCCGCCCGCAGGGCGATTGGACCATTGTGGAGCGTTCGCCGGGCGTGAAGCAGTGGGCGTATCGTGGGCGTCCGCT
>JAIUPE010000082.1 GCA_020160875.1 Pseudomonadota bacterium | reverse complement strand
GCATCCGGGCGGTCGAGCAATTCGATACCGCCGCCATGGTCTTCCAGGATCTTGCCGACGATGGCGAGGCCCAGGCCGGTGCCGGGGATGGTCCGGTCGCGGTGCCGTGCCCGGTAGAACTTGTCGAAGATCGCCCCTAACTCCTCCGAGGAGATGCCGCGGCCTTGATCGGTAACGTCGATTGCGACGTCTTCTCCAAGGCGTCGCGCGGTGATCTGAATCGCTGTTTCGGGCGGCGAGTATTTTGCCGCGTTGTCGAGCAGGTTTACCAAAACGCTTTCCATGAGCACAAAGTCTGCGTTAACCAGCGGCAGCATGTCTTCGACGTCGGCGTAGATCTCATGTTGCGCGAGACGCCGATGTGCCGCGTCAAGCGATGTCGAGATGAGGTCGCCGACATCGGCCCATTGCAGGCGCGGCACCAGGGCGCCGGCTTCCAGGCGGTTCATCTGCAGTACATTCTTCACGAAGCGGTTGAGACGTTCAGCTTCTTCGAGGATCGTTGTGAGAAGCTCTGTCGTGACTTCCGCCGCGTAGCTACGGCCGTAGGAGATGAGGCTCGAGGCCGAGCCGATAATGGATGCGAGTGGGGTCCCGAAGTCGTGGGAAATCGCCGACAGGAGCGCCGAGCGCAACCCTTCGGTTTTGGAAACAACGCGCGCGTTTTCCAGCTCCTGCTTGCGCAGCGAATGTTCGACCGCCAGAGCGGTGAGGCGGCAGATGGAGCCGATAACGCGGCGGAAACCGGCCGATCGCACGATCTCGCGCGCCGTGTTTCTCAACACGAGGACGGCAACGGTGCCCTCGCCTGTCTCCAGCGGTTGGAATGTGGCCTGCATCTCCGGCCACATCGATGTGCCACGCCCGGCGGGAAGTCCTTGATTGAACACCCAGCGCGCCGCCTCGATGTCTTCTTGTGTCAGGGTCGAGTGGGGAGGATAGGCCGCCTGCAGCGCGGCCGCCCGCGCGCGCGGTGAAGCAAGCGCAAGGGATTCGCTCCCGCCACCGGTGAACGGCGTCAGCAGCGTGGTTTCGCACTCGAAGATATCGTTGCACTGATGGACGATGGCGCGGAAGATTTCCTGTGTGTCGCTCGCTACGGCGATATCGCGCGTGAGCTGGAATAGCGCGCGGGCTTCGCGGGCCTGCCGTTGCGCGCGGCTTGCTTGCTGGCGTAAGCCGCCCGAAAGATTGCTCGTGATCGCGCCAACGACGAGAAACAGGGCGAGTGTTAGTACATCTGCCGGCGAGGATAGTGCGATCTCGTAGCGGAGCTGGCCGAAGAAGTAGTTGAAGATGAAAAGGCTGAGCAGCGTGGTGAATGTCGCTGCGCCCATCCCGTAAGCGCTCGCGCTGTATACCACCGCGGTCAAAAACAGCATGACGAGGCCTTCGGCTGGAACGAGCCCGTCTAGGATTCGGACAAGGATGCTAACCAGGCTGACGGCGAAGGCGCTGAGGATATAGGCGTGATACCAAGGACGTTGATCATCGACACGCCAAGCCAATCCAAGACGGGGGCTGGTGCCGCTTTCATGGTTTGGATCTGGCATAACCTCGATCCTTAGCGCGCGGGCCGCTTGCTCGATCTGCGCGATGAGGGATCCTGGAAGGCCCTGAGAAAAAGCGTGGATGCGGCGTCCGCCTACGATGATCGCGGACGGAGGACGTACGGCCCACCCCCCAATCATAGCTTCCAAGTCCCGCTGGCTTTGCCATGGCACCAGCGTGATGTTCCAGCGTTCGGCGAAGACCACAAGGTCTTCCATAGTGTCGAACCCCATCAACTGCGACTGTAGGCGCGGCATGGCGCGCACGGCCAGGGTGAGCGGCAGATCGCGCTCCTGCGCGGCCCAAAGAGCTTCACGCGCGAACTGGAGAAGATCAGGCGCCGGGCTTGCGATCGCGAGCATATGCGTCGCGCGCATCGGAACCGGCGTGTGTGCGGGAGCATGGACCATGGCTGGTATTATGCCCCAAGTAAGCGGAAATTGCCTTAAGTCCTGATCCGCAGGATCGTGCCGGCTGCGATGCTAAGTGCGAAAATGGCTGCCGCCGCAGCGACGATGGCGGCGCCCGACGGCACGTCCCAGGTGAAGGACGCTGAAATACCGGCGATGGTCGCTGTGGCTCCGACCGCGATTGTTGCGAGACACATGGCTTCTGGACCGTGCGCCATCCGCCGCGCCGCCGCAGGCGGAATAATGAGAAGGGCGGTCACCAACAGGATGCCGACGATTTTCATCGCGATGGCTACCGCGATTGCTACAAGGACTGTAAACCCCAGGCGTACGCCGGTACTTGCAAAACCTTCGGCGCGCGAAATGTCTTCACTGACCGTCAATGCAATCAGACGGTTCCAGAGAAAGGCGAGTGCGCCCAGTACCGCGAAGCCGCCGCCGTAGATCCAGGCTAGATCGACGTCGGTGATCGCAAGGATGTCGCCAAAAAGATACGCGGTCAGGTCGAGGCGCACGTTCTGCATGGTGCTGACAACGATGAGGCCCACGGCCAGCGCGCTGTGAGAAAGGACGCCGAGCAGCGTATCGGTCGGAACGCGTCGCTGGAACTGAAGCGCGAACAAAAGCCCGCCGATGACAATGCAGGTGATGATCACGCCGACGATGGGATCGATGCCAGTCACCAGGCCAAGGGCAATTCCCATCAGGCCGGCATGCGAGAGCGTATCGCCGAAGTAGGCCATGCGGCGCCATACGACGAAGCAGCCTAGTGGTCCGGCGACCATCGCGATCCCAAGGCCGGCCAGAATGGCGCGAATCATGAAGGGCTCAAGCACGGCGGGCCTCAGTGATGGTGGTGAGGGTGCGGCGCGCCGTCCGGGCCATGCACATGGTCATGATGGTGGGTGTAAGGCGCTAATGTTTTTGCGGCGGCCGCACCGAACAGATCGACGAACGCACGCTCACGTCCGACATCCGCCGGTTTTCCTGAGCAGCAGATATGCCCGTTCAGGCAGTAAACGCGATCGGTCGCGGCCATGACGACGTTGAGGTCATGCGAGACGAGCAGCACGGCGCACCCGGTGCGCGCACGCTGGCGGGCGATGATTTGGTAGATCTCCAATGCGCCTGCGGCATCCACATTTTGCGTGGGCTCGTCGAGCACCAACAGATCGGGTTCACGCAACAGCGCGCGCGCGAGCATCACGCGTTGCAGCTCGCCGCCGGAAAGTCGCAATGCCGAAACGTCGAGCAGTTGACCGACGCCAAGCTCATCAAGCGCCGCCTTGAGGCGAGCTTCGGGCGCGGTATGGGTCAGCGTCAAAACGCGACGCACGGACAGTGGTAACGCCGGGTCCAGTTGATACCGTTGTGGGAGGTAGGCGACGGTAAGGCCGGGCGCGCGTCGAACCTCGCCGGCATCTAATCTTTCAAGCCCGAGCACGGCTCGGATCAGCGTCGATTTTCCCGCGCCGTTTGGGCCAATCACGGTCACGATCTCGCCGCGTCCGATACTCAGATCGACGTGGTCCAGTACATGCCGGTCGTTGCGCTGCAAGACCGCGCCGACGAGGGCGACAGCCAGTGTTTTATCCGCTGTCGCGCTCATGCATTTTCTTTGTGGCAGTGGGAGCAGAGTCCCTGAATTTCGATGATCTCGGTTTCCGGAACGAAACCATGTTCACTTAAGGTTTTCTTCACCGCGCGGGTCACGGCGGCTCCATCCATCTCCGTCGCTGATTTGCAGGCGCGACAGATCAGGAAATGGGCAGTATGGCGTTCGCTGGCGAGGGCGCAGCCGACGAAGGCGTTGAGGCTCGCGAGGCGATGGACGAGCCCGTGTTCCATGAGAAAGTCGAGCGCGCGGTAGACTGCCATCGGCGCTATTTTTCCGCCGCCGGCGTTGAGTTCCGCAAGGATATCGTAAGCGCCGATTGGGGCATGGCTGGCCCATACCGCTTCTAAGACCCGTCGACGGATATCCGTCAGCCGTGCGCCGTGTTTCTCACAGACTGCCTCGGCCGTGCGCAGTGCGTCCGCTGTACACCGGCTATGGTCGTGGTGCGGATGAGGGAAGGTCGAAGACGCTGTTTTGCGGGGGCGGGTTGCCATTTGCGCCGTTGTGATTAATGTTATAACGTAACATAAATAACCGATCCGGATCGATCAAGGCGTTCCCGTGAGACGTATTCTTTTCTTTATCGCCGCTCTTTTTGCCGTCGCGCCGGCTTGGGCCGAGGTCCCGAAGGTTGTCGCCTCCGTACGTCCAGTGCAAACAATCGCCGCCGCGGTCATGAAGGGTGTGGGGGTGCCGCAGGTCCTTCTCGGCAATGCGGCATCTTTGCATGCGCACGCGCTTAAGCCCTCCGAGGCCCGCCTGCTGTCGCAAGCAAAAGTCGTCTTCTGGGTCGGCCCATCGCTGGAGGCCTTTTTAACCAAACCCATTGCCGCCTTAGCGGGTAAGGCGCGGGTGATCAGCCTCATGAATGCCCCGGGTCTTGAGATTCTTACGTCGCGGGCCGGCGGCGTATGGGAGCAGGGTGAAGAGCCGCGCGATCCAACGCTGCCTGACGGCCATATCTGGCTTTCGCCGCCCAACGCCGTGGCGATGGCGAATGCGATGGCCGAGGCACTCGCGGTGGCGGATCCTGTGAACGCGACCGAATATTGGGCCAATGCCGAGACGTTTTCCCGCGAAGCCATGGCGCTGGATCGCGATCTGCACATCCGCTTGGCCGCTGTGCGCCAGAAACCCTTCCTGGTGTTTCATGACGCTTACCAGTATTTTGAGGCGCGCTATCGACTGGCGGCGCTGGGAAGTATCAGTGTTACGCCCGACCAACCGCCCAGCGCGCGGCGTCTTACCGCAATCCAGGAAAGACTGCGTGAGGCCAAGGCCGTGTGCATTTTTTCGGAGCCGCAATTCGAACCGCGCCACGTACAGATGCTTGTGGAAGAGGCCGGCGCACGCGCTGGCGTCCTTGATCCCGAAGGCGCCGCCCTCAAGGACGGACCCAATCTTTATTTCACGCTCATGCGTGGCCTCGCCGATGAATTGCTCCGGTGTCTCGGATGATATTGCGTAACCGGTTCCTCGTATGGGTAACGCCGATCCTGCTGCTTGCGCAGCTGGCGCTGGCTGTTCACCAGCTCGAGCACCGCATCACGCCTGACGCGCCGACTACCGCCCACGAGTGCGTGCTTTGTAATGTTGCCGCCGGCGCCGCGCCGCCGCCGGAGCCTTTTGTCATCCTGCCTCCAGACCTTGGTCCGGCCCGGCCGGCCGCGGTTATTGCCGATGCCGCTTGCGGTGAGCATGTCGAGACCCATTTCCGTTCTCGCGCACCGCCGTCCTTCGTTGCTGTTTGATCGTTAGCGCGGGCTTTTGCCTGCTTTAGCTCATTTACAAGCAACGGAGTTCTTTTATGCGTCGCCAGCATTTTGGCGTCGCGGTCTCGTTCATAACGGCCGCGACTAGTCTGATCTCGATGTCCGCATATGCAGCGGCCGCGGATGCGGACGACAATCGTCTTCACATCGACGAAATCATCATCAGCGCGTCTCCGATCGCCCGCGATCGGTTCGACGTCGTTCAGGGAACGAGTGTTCTCGCCGCCGACGATCTCGCGGCCGCACTGCGCCCATCGATCGGCGAAACGCTGTCCAGCCAGCCCGGCGTGACCTCCACCTTTTTTGGACCATACGCCAGTCGCCCCATCATTCGTGGTTTTGACGGCGACCGCATTCGCATCCTGTTCGACGGCATTGGCAGTATCGACGCTTCGTCCGTCAGTCCCGACCACGAAACCGCTGGCGACTCCATGGGCGCGGAACGCATCGAAGTCCTGCGTGGTCCGGCGACATTGCTTTACGGCACGTCGGCCATCGGCGGCGTGGTCAACATCATCGACGGCCGTATCCCCGAAGAGCGGCCGCGCAATGGCTACCACGGTCATGCCATGGCTGGTTACGGGTCCAATGCGAATGAACGATCGGTGAGTGGTGGCGGAGACGTCGATGTCGCAAACGGCTTGATGCTTCATGCCGACGGAAGCTGGCGTAAGACGGGCGACTATAAGGTGCCGGGCTACGCGAGCCCGGACGCCGCAGCGGAAGGTATTTATGGCCGTGTTGAGAACACAGGTGGCCGCACCGCGAGCGGCGCCGGCGGCGCCTCGTATGTTTGGGAAAATGGAGTGATCGGGGCTTCGGTGCAACGCTTCACGTCGAACTACGGCGTTGCCGGGCATCATGAGCATGTAGGCCAAGTTGGCCCGCATGAAGAGCAACTCGTGCGGATTGATCTCAAGCAGACTCGCGGCGATTTTAAGGGCGAATTGCGCAACCTCGGCTCCTTCATTTCCACCGTACGCGTGCGTGTCGCTTATGGGGATTACGAACATCAGGAGCTGGAAGGGCCGGAGATTGGCACCACCTTCACCAACCAGGGCTGGGAAGGGCGCTTCGAGGCTATTCACGCGCCGATTGGCGCGCTCAACGGCGTCTTTGGCTTGCAATACCGTAAGCGCGACTTCGCCGCGATCGGCGAGGAAGCCTTCACGCCGCCGTCGAACACGCGTCAATTCGCGGGTTTCCTTTTGGAAAGTGCCGTTCTCGGCGATTGGCGCTTTGAGGCCGGTGCGCGGGTCGAAGGAACAAGCATCGATGTCCCGGGCAACGCCGGCCGCGCTTTCACCTCCACGGCCGCGTCGGCTTCGGCGGCTTACGAGTTCGCCGAGAACACCTTGTTGGGCGTGACCCTGTCATGGACCGAGCGTCCACCGACCGCCGAGGAGTTGTTCTCCGAAGGCCCGCACCTCGCAACCAGCCAGTTCGAGCGCGGCAATGCCGCTCTTGGCGAGGAAAACGCGAAGAACCTGGAAGTGACGTTAAAGCGCAATGTCGGCGCAGTGACCGGTTCCGTCAGTATCTATCGCACATGGTACGACCGCTTTGTTTTTGCCGACCAGACCGGCGAGATCGAGGATGGTTTGCCGGTGTTCCAATTTGAGGCCACTGACGCGCGCTTCACCGGACTTGAATCCGAGGTTGCGTGGCAGGCGATTGACGAAGCGGTGTACGGCGTCACATTCGACGCGGGGCTCGATTTCGTGCGCGCCACGAATATCACGCGCGCCGAACCGCTACCGCGTATTCCGCCGCTCCGCTATCGGATCGGCATGGAGACGCGTTGGGATGCTTGGGATGGGCGCATTGAAGTTGCCGGCGCCGCCGCGCAGAATCGTATCGCGCCGCTCGAAACCTCGACCGGCGGCTACACGTTCCTAAACGCGCGGCTGGGCTTCAAACCTCTCGCCGACAAGGACATCCAACTCGTTCTTCAGGGGCAAAATCTCACCAACGCCGCGGGGCGGCCGCATACGTCTTTCTTGAAAGATCTTGCACCGCTTCCGGGCCGCGATGTGCGCTTCTATGTGAGGGCGAGCTTCTAAGCCCTATTCCGCGGCGACGGGTTGTCCCGCACGTACCACCATTCCGCGACGGCCGGTGTCTAAGCGCAGGACCTGACCGTCGCGGATCGTGGTCAGGCAGTGGTCGGGACCTTCGCCGACAGCGCGCAGGCGTTGGGCGAGTTCCACGGCGGTGAAATCTTCTGGCAACTGGCAAAGGGCGTCGAAGTGTTTTCGGGTTCTGCGGCGTCCCGACCACACATCGCCGGAATGGCGGAGCGGTGTGTGAACGTCTGCCAGCTGCGGCGCCATGCGCTCAAGCACATGCATCAGGACAACGAGGGTATGTGTATCGAGTGCGAGCCGGTCCCAGCGCGCGTCGATCGGAAAGCGTTCGACAACGCAAATCGCCCCCGAGTCCACCGTGGGGGCCATTTCGTGCAGTGTCACGCCGAACGCGCGCGCGCCTTCATAAAGGGCGAACACGGATGGGAAGATGCCGGGATAGCTGGGTGGACCCGGATGCAAGTTGTAAGCGGGCGAGCCGAGTGTCGCCAGCACGCGCGGCGGAAGGATGACGCTCGAGCCGACCGATAGGATCCGGCTCTCGTCAGGGTCGTTCGCGAGTTCAGCTTCCAGGTCCGTGAGGCTCCAGGCAAAGCTCAAGGAGAGGCCTGGCGCCGTGCGCCGCAGCGCCTCGGTCAGCGGTTCCTCGAACTCCCGTTGGGTCATCAGGATCAAGCGGCTCACGCTCACAATCCTCGTATGCGATTCAAAGGCTTGAATCGTCTTAACCCAAGGCCTATTACACCCAGGTAAACAGGACCGAATTAGTCCCACATTCGGCGCGAGAGGCCTGCGAGGGCCATAAAAATGTTTAAAGTCAATAAGTTAACAGATTATGCGACCGTTGTGCTGATCACCATCGCCCGTAGCCATATGGTGCGGTCCAGCCAGCATATTTCGGAAAACACGGGGATTCCCCTGCCGACGGTCGCCAAATTGATGAAAAGCCTGAACAAGGCTGGTCTCGTGAAGTCCCAGCGTGGCGCTTCGGGCGGCTACGCCTTAGGGAAAGTGCCGGCGGAGATCAACCTAGCCGACGTCATCCAGGCGGTTGAAGGTCCGATCGCGTTGACCGCGTGCGCCGACACCTCAGACGAGCATTGCAGCATCGAAGCAGTCTGTCCCGTGCAGGGCCGCTGGAATCGCGTCAACTCCGCGGTGCGCGCCGCGCTGAGCGAGGTGACGCTCGCCGATATGGTCGCCGATATGAACGCCTTTGGCCTACCGCCGGGCGTCTCCGCGCCGGCCGTGCACATGGTGGAGTGAGCCATGGCCGCGAAACAGGAAACCGCCGCGGCTGTCCGCAGCGTCGAGCAATATAAATACGGCTTCGTGACCGACATCGAATCGGAAAAGGCACCCAAGGGCCTCAGCGAAGACATCATCCGCTTCATCTCGGCCAAGAAGAATGAGCCGGAATGGATGCTGGAATGGCGCCTCAAGGCCTATCGCTATTGGCTCGCTCTTGGTGATGAAGAGCCAAAGTGGGCGAAGCTCAACTACCCTAAGATCGACTATCAGGACTCTTACTACTATGCCGCGCCTAAACAAAAATTGGCGAGCATGGATGAGGTCGATCCGAAGCTCCTTGAGACCTACAAGAAGTTGGGGATCCCACTCGCTGAACAAGCGGTGCTCGCGGGCGTGGCGGTGGATGCGGTGTTCGACAGTGTTTCTGTGGCGACCACCTATAAGAAGAAACTCGAAGAGATGGGCGTGATCTTCAAACCGATCTCCGAAGCCGTGCATTCGCACCCGGAACTGGTGAAGAAGTATCTCGGCTCGGTCGTGCCTTACACCGACAACTTCTTCGCAGCGCTCAACAGCGCCGTCTTCACGGACGGATCTTTTGTGTACATCCCGAAAGGCCTGCGCTGCCCGATGGAACTGTCGACGTACTTCCGTATCAACGAGAAGAACACCGGCCAATTCGAACGCACGCTGATCATCGCCGACGAAGGTGCCTACGTGAGCTACCTTGAAGGCTGCACCGCGCCGCAGCGCGACGAAAACCAATTACATGCCGCCGTGGTCGAGCTTATCACGCTCGATGATGCCGAGATCAAGTATTCCACGGTGCAAAATTGGTATCCGGGCGATGCTGAGGGCAAGGGCGGCATCTACAACTTTGTCACCAAGCGTGGAGCCTGCCGCGGCAAGAACTCGAAGATCATGTGGACGCAGGTCGAGACGGGCTCAGCCATCACCTGGAAGTATCCGAGTTGCATTCTGCAGGGCGACAATTCGGTCGGCGAATTCTATTCGGTAGCGATCACAAACAACCATCAGCAGGCCGACACGGGCACCAAGATGATCCATCTCGGCGCCAACACGCGCTCGAAGATTATCTCCAAGGGCATTTCGGCGGGGAAGGCGGACAATACGTACCGCGGCCTCGTGCGCATCGGGCCAAGGGCCGACGGCGCGCGCAACTACACTCAGTGCGATAGTCTTCTAATCGGCGACAAATGCGGCGCGCACACCGTGCCCTATATCGAAAGCCGTAATCCCACGGCGCAGACCGAACACGAAGCCACGACCTCGAAGATCAGCGAGGATCAGCTTTTTTATTGCCAGCAGCGCGGCATGACGGAAGAAGAAGCGGTGTCGCTCATCGTCAACGGCTTCTGCCGCGAAGTGCTGCAAACGCTCCCCATGGAATTCGCCGTCGAAGCCCAGAAGCTCGTCGGGATCAGCTTAGAAGGTAGTGTCGGCTAATGGCCCTCCTCGAAATCAAGAATTTGCATGTCTCTGTCGGCGGTAAAAAGATCCTCAACGGGATTTCGCTCGCCCTGAACGCGGGTGAAGTGCACGCCATCATGGGGCCCAACGGAACAGGCAAGAGCACGCTGTCCAACGTCATCGCGGGCCGCGACGGTTACGATGTGACCGAAGGTCAGGTACTGCTCGACGGCCAGGACATTCTGGCGATGGAAGCCGATGAACGCGCGCGTGCGGGCGTGTTCCTGGCGTTCCAGTATCCGGTGGAGATCCCCGGGGTTACGACGTCTGCGTTCCTCAAGACCGCCATTAACGCGAAGCGCCGTGCGGAGGGGAAGCCCGAAATCGACGCCATGGAGTTCCTGAAACTCGTGAAGGCGAAGCAGAAACTCCTGAGCATGCCCGACGACATGATCAAGCGGGCGCTCAATGTCGGCTTCTCGGGTGGCGAAAAGAAGCGCGCCGAGGTTTTGCAGATGACGTTGCTCGAACCGCGCGTGGCGATCCTCGATGAAACCGATTCCGGTCTCGATATCGATGCCTTGAAGATCGTCTCCGAGGGCGTCAACACGCTGCGCGGTCCCGATCGCACGTTCCTCATCATCACGCACTATCAACGCCTCTTGAACTACATCGTGCCCGACCATGTGCATGTGCTCGTAGGCGGCAGGGTCGTGGCCAGCGGCGGTAAAGAACTGGCCGAGCAACTCGAAGCGGAAGGATATGCGCGCTATCTCAGCGCGGCTTAAGCCATGAAGCAGTCGGCACTCCTCGATCATCCTTTTGGCGCGCGTTACGCGGCTGCGCTGCCAGCGGCCGACGCGGCGCGCCAGGACGCACGCGAGACGCTCGCCCTTGAAGGTCTGCCGGGCCCGAAGCGTGAGGAATGGCGTTTCACCCCGTTGCGCGGTCTCGCGAAAATCCCGTTCATTCCGGCGGCGTCGGCCGACGATATCGATGTGTGCGACCTCCCCGCCGATGTACCGCGCTTTACCGATGCCCACCGTATAGTCCTCGTGAATGGCGTCTATCGCGCTGACCTGTCGGACACGGCTTCCGAAACCGGTTTGACGGTCACTGAAGCCAAAACGCCGGACCACGGCGTCGATGCGCCGCTCGCGGTTCTAAACGCTGCCTACATGAGCGGCGGCGTGACAATCTCCGTGCGCGGCGTCGTGGCGAAGCCTGTCCATCTCGTTTCCATCGGCGCCGCCGGCGCGGAACCGGCCGCGTTTCATCCGCGTCTCGCGATTGCCGTGGCGCCGGCCGCTAAGCTCACGATCCTTGAGACCCATCACGGTCTTCCGGGGCAGCCTTATTTCTCCAATCCCGTCACCACCATTTCCGTGGGTACCGCCGGCGTGTTGCGCCGCTATGTCCTGGTGCGCGAAGACAGCGAAGCGTTTCATCTCGCCACGACTGTCGCCGATGTGGCGGCGGACGCGAAGTTCGACGCCTTCCATCTCGGCCTCGGCGGCGCGCTGGTGCGGCAGGAGATCAGTGTCGATTTCGTGGGCGAGGGCGCTGCCGTGCGTCTCAACGGCGCCTATGCGCTGATGGGACGCGCACACCACGACTTCACGACCTTCATGAACCACGACATGCCCAACTGCACTTCAAGCCAGGTGTTCAAGGGCGTGGTCGACGGCGAATCACGCGGCGTCTATCAGGGCCGCGTTCTTGTCGCCCGTCACGCGCAGAAGACTGACGGCCAGCAGCTTCACAAGGCGTTGTTCTTGTCGCGCGGGCCGCAGATCGACTGCAAACCTGAACTCGAGATCTACGCGGACGATGTGAAATGCGCCCACGGCGCCACCACGGGCGAGCTGGACCCGGATCACCTGTTCTATCTCGCCGCGCGTGGGATCGACCCTCAGGCCGCGCGGCTGCTTCTCGTGCAAGGCTTCCTTGCGGATGCGCTGGAGAATGTCGACGATGCGGTTGTGCGTGACATCCTGTCAGGCGAGATCTCGGGCTGGTTGATGCGAAAGGCGTCTGCATGACCTCGCATCCAGCCAAGAAAATCGTGCCCGCTTTCGACGTGACGAAAGTTCGCGCCGACTTCCCGATTCTGTCGCGCACTGTCCATGGAAAACCTCTGGTGTTCCTCGATAGCGCCGCATCGGCCCAGAAGCCGCGCCAAGTCATCGATGCCATCACCCAGGTCTACAGCGACGAATATGCCAACGTACACCGCGGTGCTTACTATTTGAGCGAGACTGCGACCGCCAACTACGAAGCGGCCCGCGAAAAAGTGCGCGGTTTTATCAATGCGAAGAGCGTGTCCGAAATCGTCTTCACCAAAGGTGCGACGGAAGCGATCAATCTCGTTGCCGCGGCCTATGGGCGCGCTTTCATCAAGGCCGGCGATGAAGTCGTCATCACGACCCTCGAACACCATTCCAACATTGTGCCGTGGCAGCTCCTGCGCGACGCGACGGGCTGCGTCCTGCGCATTGTACCGGTGAACCCTGACGGCAGCGTCGATGTTGCGGAATTCGCGAAAGTGATCGGTCCGAAGACCAAGCTCGTCGCCATCGCCCATGTCTCCAATGTGCTCGGCACGGTGCTTCCGGTGCGCGAGATCGCCGAATTGGCCCACGCTGCCGGCGCCAAGATCATGCTCGATGGCTGCCAGGGCATCGTTCACCGCCATGTCGACATCCAGAACCTCGGCTGCGACTTCTATGTTTTTTCCGGCCACAAGCTTTATGGCCCGACCGGGATCGGCGTCCTGTGGGCGCGGGCCGAGCTCCTCGACGCCATGCCGCCCTATCAGGGTGGCGGCGACATGATCGATACCGTGACCTTCGCCAAGACCACCTGGGCGCCCGCGCCGGCCAAGTTCGAGGCAGGCACGCCGCCGATTGTTCAGGCGATTGGACTGGGCGCTGCGATCGACTACCTGAACAGCATCGACCGGATGGCCGCGGCCGACCACGAGGACGGGCTGCTCCGCTACGCCATGACACGCCTGGCTCAGGTGCCGGGCGTGCGCCTGATTGGCACGGCCCCGCATAAGGCCGCTGTGCAGTCCTTTGTCATGGACGGTGCGCATCCTCATGATCTCGCGACGGTTCTTGATCGTCATGGAGTTTGCGTACGCGCCGGTCATCACTGCGCACAGCCGCTTATGGAAGTTCTCGGCGTCACCGCGACGACGCGCGCCTCGTTCGGGATCTACAACACCATGGAAGAGGTCGACGCCCTGGCGCACGCGCTGATCCGCGCGCAGGAGGTGCTGCTGTGAACGTGGCGCCTCTCAACGACGATCTGCGCTCGCTCTATCAGGAAGTGATCCTCGATCACGCCAAGCACCCGCGCAATGCGCGCCTGGTCGAGCAGCATACCTGCAAAGCCCAGGGCAACAATCCCATGTGCGGCGATCGCGTCACGGTCACGGCGCAAGTGTCTGACGATGGCCGCCTTCAGGATGTCGGCTTTGAAGGTAAAGGCTGCGCGATCTCGATCGCGTCGGCGTCGATGATGACCGAGGCCCTGAACGGTCAGACCGTTGCCGCTGCGCGTCAACTGTTCGATACGGTGCATGATCTTTGCACCGGCAAGATCGACGCGGAGGCCGCCAAGGCCAAAATTCCCGACGCCTCCGACAGCGTCGACAAGCTCGCCTCCCTATCCGGCGTGCGCCAGTTTCCGGTCCGGGTGAAATGCGCGACCTTGCCGTGGCACGCGCTGATGTCGTGCCTCGACGGTAAGGGGCAGATGACGACCACAGAGAAATGACGATGCACGAACCGCACGATCACAAACCCGCCGAGCCGCCGAAGGACGAAACGTCCGCGGCTGAAGACATGCGCGCCTACGATCCCTATTTTGGCGGCGGCGACCCGCCCAAGGAAGGCACGACCGTCCATGCCGGCGCGCCGAAGGATCCCGCGCTTCCCATCGCGACCGAGGAAGCCGTCGTCGAGGCGCTGCGCGCCGTCTATGACCCGGAAATCCCGGTGAACATCTACGACCTTGGCCTCATCTACGACCTCGAGATCGACGAGAAGGGCGATGCCGTGGTTACCATGACCCTGACCGCGCCGGCCTGCCCGGTGGCCGGTTCCATGCCCAAGGAAGTCGCCGAACGCGTCTCGGCGGTTGAAGGCATCGGCGAAGTGGACGTGGTTCTCACATGGGACCCGCCCTGGACGCCCGCGAACATGTCCGAGGTCGCCAAAGTCGCCTTGGACATGTTCTAGAAATTAAGGAAACGCCTCTTATATTAGGTCCGTTATGAGCATCACACAGGCCACGACACCCAAGAGCAAACGCGCCCTGCCGCCGCCGATCCGCATCACGGATGCCGCGGCTAAGCGCATCAACGAGGTTGTCGCCAAAGCGACGAAGCCGGTGCTGGGTGTGCGCGTGGGCGTGAGCAACAAGGGCTGCTCGGGCAAGTCGTACGTCGTCGAATATGCCGAAGATCAGCGTAAGTTCGAGGACGTGGTCGAGCACAACGGCGCGAAGGTCTTCATCGACCCCAAGGCGGTCATGTATCTGCTCGGCAGCGAGATGGATTACCGCGAGAGCAAAATGGAAAGCGGGTTTGTCTTCACCAACCCGAACGAAAAAGGGCGGTGCGGGTGTGGAGAAAGTTTCTCCATATAACTACGGACCCGAAGCCTGGCGAAGGTGGGCGGACGCGGAGAAAGCTGCTCGGTCTCGTCACAAAGGAATGCGCCGTTAGCGCATTCCCATGACCCGCATTAAACGCTTATCCACTTCGGCCAGCAGCATCACCGGATGCACTGGCTTGTAGAGCATCGCCACCCGGCCCGTTTGGAAGTCCGGATCGTCGTCGACCAGATCCTCAACTTTGTCCGGTTGGCCCGTCACCAAAATCGTCGCGATTCCGGGGGCCTTGTCCTGCAGCACTTGGCGCAACTCAAGCCCGCCCATCACCGGCATCATGACGTCGATGATGGCGAGATCGATGGAACCCGTTCTGATAACCTTCAGCGCTTCTTCGCCGTCACCGGCTTGCATCACATCGTAGCCACGATGGCGTAAGAGTTCGGTATACGACTCCCGCACCATCACGTTGTCATCGACAACGAGAATGCGACCTAACACGATGATCCCCCGTCCTATGTCCTCACTACCCCGAGGTCAAAAGGATAATCGTGAGGACTATTTACTTCAACGTTTTCGCCTGCAACTCTGCGGTGATAAGGTCGCCACAAGCTTGAAGCGAATGCATATTCGCACCACGTATTTACCGAGCATCCCCTATGGAAAGCGTCGTCACGGTTCTTCTTGGCATATCAATGGTGGCGGTGCTTGCCGTCCTGGCGACCGGGCTTGTCGCCTTTATCGCGGGCGGCGAATTCAATCGCAAATACGCCAACAAATTAATGCGCTTGCGCGTGGCTACGCAGGCTGTGGCTGTGGCGCTTTTGCTGATTCTTCTGCTGCTGAGGACTTTCGGCCACACCGCAGGCTGATAAAATGCACGTCGCCCGCGAATCCGGGGGCGTTACGCTAGGCTTGGCCGCTCCGGCCGATACACGACTTTATTCGCGCTTTCGAAGCTTTCGATCTGCTGCGTGAGATCGCGGCGCCGGTTCCGCGTGGCTTGCACCAGTGCCGGCGTAATGCCCGCATTCCCGATCGTATTGGTCGCGATCAGTTCTTGCACGCGATCCAGGAATGATTTGTGCGTCAGCGCTTCAGCCATATCGGCGCAGAAGGAGATGAAGTGCGAAAGGCGCACCGGCCGCTGCGGCGACGGATGGTAGGCCGAGATTGCGTAAGAACCGGTTTTGCGGTCGCGGCGTTCCAGGATGGCGGCGCGCAGGTAAGTCGGGAAGGCCGAGAACACGAACGCGGTCTGTGTGTCGTGCTCCACGACCAGATCCTCGAGCGCGCCGATGATATTCGCGGCCGCTTCCGAAATGATCGCATCGGTGACATCGTCACCGGCCGCCAGCGCCTCGA
>JAIUPE010000081.1 GCA_020160875.1 Pseudomonadota bacterium | reverse complement strand
CCGCTTCCTTGCCATTGATCCTATCCTCCTGGTGAAATTCATACCTAAGGGAGGACCACTTCAAAGGGGGCAGACCACAAGTGTAAATCGACTTACGGCCTGCTGTTGTTGATAGAAAACTTTCATCGATGACTGAGTAAATCCTTCATTAGTAAGGTTTCCTAAGCAGTCGAGGAGTTTTGCATCCTTCGGATTGGCATTCAGTACATCCCACTCAAGCAGAAGAGATTTATCGATGGGTTGCTGGAAGAGGACTTTGTAAATCTGCCAAGTCACGCCGTTTGTAAGTACGACCCACTCGATCCCATGGTTTGCGGCATAATCGATGGCTTGCTTTACATGGTTATCCCGAAGCTCCACGTTAATTGCCTTCGCTTCGATCAAGAAGCGAAGATCCTCGCCTACTTTGACCGCAAGATCGCAGTAGGTGCCGCGGATCGCGAACTCTTTCGTGACGTCGGTATATTTGTTGTAGCCAAACACGTCGGCAAGCATGTCCACCAGTATAGTCACCGTGTCGGACTCACTAATGTCGCGCGCTTTGGCGTCTGCCAAAACAGTCTGGTAGCGTTTGAGCTGCGTACGAATGCGCTCGGCTACTTTCTTAGAAACTGCCATTGCACCCTCCCCAATTGCCCTTTGAAGGCTACACAACTTAAACGGTTAGAGCCAGACTGGTTTAGGTAGCAAACTAATTTGCCAGCGAGATGTGTCATGAGCGAATTATTGACAATGTCCCCAAAACATATACAATGTCCCCATTTCGTTGTCAACGGAGACTCGCGAAATGGCGCCTGTGCCGAAGCCCGCTCTGTCCCCAACCGCCGCGTCTGCTTCCGCGCCCTTCGCTCCGCCTGACACCGCGCTCCCCGCATTCCCCATCACCGCCCTCAGCCCGCTTATCTCCGCCGCCGCAACCGCCATCGCCGCGCGCACCCAAGCGTCCGTCGTCCTCGCCGCGCATCATCTCCTCACGCTCGCCGCCATGGCGGCGCAGCGCGTCATCGGTGTGCGTTTGCCCACGGGCGCGCTGCGGCCCGTCTCCTGTTATCTCGCCACGCTGAGTGCAACCGGCGAGGGGCGCGGCGCGCTTGCGAAAGCCGTGGTCGATCCCGTGCGCGACATGGTCGAGCTTCAGGCCGCGCGCCGCCTCGGCCTGTTTGTCGCGCCGCGTCCGCCCGGCGCCTCGGACCGCTTCCGGGGCTTCCGTTCTCAGTCCGCGCTCTTCGCCGAACGCAGCGCGCACGTCTTCGCGCCGGGCCGCGCGCGGTACACCGAGGCCGCCAGCCTCGCGCGGCTGTGGGATGGCTGCGTCGAAACCGGTTCGGTTCTTACCAAACCTTACCATCCGCGCCTTTCGCTCCATCTCGTCACCACGCCGCGCGATGCCCAAGCCATGCTCAGCGATCCCGATCTCGCCGACGGCGGCCTGCTCGGACGTCTGCTCGTCGCCGCGCCGGCCTCTAACATCGGCCATCGCGATTGGCACGCCGTGGCCGCCGCCGATCCGCCCGAGGCGTTGGCCGCGTTCCACGCCCGCGTGAAAGCGCTGTGCCTCACGGAACCCACGGCCCACAGCCGCGTCCTCACCTTCACCGAAGCCGCCGCGTCGCAGTGGTTTGAATTCGCGCAGGGCGTGGAGGTCAACATGCGGGACGAGGGGGCTTTCGCGCCCATCCGCCTCCTCGCGGACCATCTCGCCGAACACGCCGCGCGTCTGGCCGCCGTCATCGCGCTCATGGAAGACGACACCCTCACCGAGCTGGACGAAGCGGCGCTTGCGCGCGGGATCGCCCTCGCGCGTTTCTATGCGGACG
Organism: Pseudomonadota bacterium; assembly: GCA_020160875.1. Classification (GTDB taxonomy): domain Bacteria; phylum Pseudomonadota; class Alphaproteobacteria; order Rhodospirillales; family Rhodospirillaceae; genus SHVO01. The sequence continues at coordinate 14,493 of JAIUPE010000081.1, read as the reverse complement.
AAGCCTTGCGCCTCAGCCGGTTCACACCCGCGGTGGAAACGCCAGCGGAGATCACCGAACAACTTCAATTCTGGCTGGAGCGCACGCACGCGGACCGCACCATCACCTTGCGCGAGATTTGTCACGCGGGCCCGCGCTGCATCCGCGATGCCGATATCGCGTATCGCCATATGCGGCGGCTGGAGCGTCTGGGTGTCGTGCGGCAGGAGGCGCTGATGCCGGAAACGCGTGGCGCGGCGCGCCGGATCGGCGTCACCTATGCGTGGCATGTAGGGCTGCATGGCACGCCCGCGAATTCGCCGTGCCTGTCGCTGGGTGTCGCCGAGTGACGCCGGACCCCAAAGCGCATCGACACGCTGACACACAAGGCGAATTAAACAACTGTCGCCCGTCGCCGGCTGTCGCCGGTGTCGAAGACATTGCGCATAGCGCACGCCGCGACACTTGCGCGCCGCGCAATGCTAACCCGCCACACTGGCTCGAACTCGCCGAGGAACGCATGATGCATCTCGAACGCCGCATCGCGCTCACCGGCAAACTCGTTTGGGGTTTGTGCGGCGGCGCGGTCCTTGGCGCCATGGCGGGGTTTCTCACCGGCAGCGCCGACATCGGCTTCGCGCTCGGCGGCCTCATCGGCGCGTCATGCGCGCGTGTGTGGCATGCTTTTTCACGCCGCTAGCAAACCTCAGGCGTCGCCCTTGCCTCGAAGGGGCGAGAGCCCAGGGGTGTTTCTTTCCTGGTTTACAAGGCAACAGAAAACCTCCGGATCCTCGCGTGCTTCCGCGCGTAAGGATGACCAAAAAACGTGCCCTTAGGCTGTGGATAATTTCGACAAAAATCGCACTACGCTTTTTCGTCGAAATCCCCGGCGGGGACGGTTGTGGATAAGCTCAGAATCAGTGACGAAGCCCGCCACGCCCACTATGTTTGCACCATGACCCACGCCCCCTTCGTTCACCTGCGCGTCCACTCCGCCTACTCCATGTCGGAAGGGGCCATCAAAGTCGGCAAACTCGTCGGCCTGTGCGTCGCCAACGAGATGCCCGCCGTCGCGCTCACCGACACGCGCAACCTGTTCGGCGCGCTGGAATTCTCCCTCGAATGCACCAAGAACGGCGTGCAGCCCATCATCGGTTGCCAGCTTTCCGTGCGCCGCGAGGACACGAACACCCCCGGCCATGGCCAAAGCGCGCGCCTGCCGGAACCGGATGTGCTGGTGGTCCTGGTGCAGAACGAAAAGGGTTATGCCAACCTCCTGAAGCTCACCAGCAAAGCCTTCCTCGAAACCGAAAGCGGCGAGACGCCCCAGATCTCCTGGGCCGATGTCGAGAAGCACAGCGCAGGTCTCATCGTGCTCACGGGCGGTCCCTTGGGCACCGTCGGCCGCCATCTCCTCGACGGCCAGCGCGCCAAAGCCGAAGAGACGCTCCGCAAGATGAAGGCGATCTTCCCGGACCGTCTCTATATCGAACTCATGCGCCACGGCATCAAAGCCGAGGAGCGCATCGAACCGGGCCTCATCGATCTCGGTTACGCGCTCGAGATCCCCTTCGTCGCCACCAACGACTGCTACTTCGCCGACGAGGGCATGTACCAGGCTCACGACGCGCTCATCTGCATGGCCGAGAAGTCTTTCGTCTCGGTCCACAACCGCCGCCGCCTCACGCCCCACCACCGTTTCAAGAGCGCGGCGGAGATGGCGAAGCTGTTTAAGGACATCCCCGAAGCGATTCAGAACACGCTCGTCATCGCCCAGCGCTGCGCCTTCAAGGTCGAGGAGCGCAAGCCCATCCTGCCGCGCTCGCCCAAAACCGGCGACCGCACGGAAGAAGAGGCGCTGCGCCAGCTCGCGCGCGACGGTTTGGATAAGCGCCTGGAGAACCAGGTCCTCACGCCGGACATGACGCCCGAGAAGCGCGCCGAGGTGACGAAGACCTATAAGGACCGCCTGGAGTTCGAGCTGGATACCATCGTGAAGATGGGGTTCCCCGGCTACTTCATGATCGTCGCGGACTTCATCCAGTGGGCGAAGGATAAAGATATTCCGGTGGGCCCGGGCCGTGGGTCGGGCGCCGGCTCCGTCGTTGCCTGGTCGCTCACCATCACCGACCTCGATCCCTTGCGCTTCAATCTCCTGTTCGAACGCTTCCTCAACCCGGAACGCGTCTCGATGCCCGACTTCGATATCGACTTCTGTCAGGACCGGCGCGACGAAGTCATCCGCTACGTTCAGAAGGAATATGGCCGCGACCGCGTCGCGCAGATCATTACGTTTGGTAAATTACAAGCGCGCGCCGTGTTGCGCGGCGTCGGCCGCGTGCTCGAGATGCCGCTCGGCTTCGTCGACAAGATTTGCAAAATGGTTCCGATGAATCCGGCCAATCCGGTGTCCTTGAAGCAGGCGCTGGAGTCCGAGGAAGAACTCAAGAACCTGCGCGACAACGACGACACGGTGAAACACCTCATCGACATCTCGCTCAAGCTCGAAGGCCTCTACGCCCACGCCTCCACTCACGCGGCCGGTCTCGTCATCGGCGACCGTCCGCTGGACGAGCTGGTGCCGCTCTACCGCGATCCCGCGTCCGACATGCCCGTCACTCAGTTCAACATGAAGTGGGTGGAACCGGCCGGCCTCGTGAAGTTCGACTTCCTCGGGCTGAAGACTCTGACCGTTCTCGAGACGGCGGTGAAACTCCTGCGCAAGCGGGACATCAACCTCGATCTCTCCAAGATCCCGCTCGACGATAAAGCCACCTACGCCATGCTCAGCCGGGCCGATGCGGCCGGGGTGTTCCAGCTTGAAAGTACGGGCATGCGCGATGTCTTGCGCAAACTGAAGCCCGACGTGTTCGAGGATCTCATCGCCATCGTGGCGCTCTACCGCCCCGGTCCGATGGACAACATCGACAGCTTCGTGAACCGCAAACACGGCCGCGAACCCATCGAGTATATGCATCCCGCCATGGAACCGATCCTGAAAGAGACCTACGGGATCATTGTGTACCAGGAGCAGGTGATGCAGGCCGCGCAGGTGCTGGCCGGTTACTCGCTCGGTGGGGCGGATTTGCTCCGCCGCGCCATGGGTAAGAAGATCCAGGCGGAGATGGACAAGCAGCGCGCCACCTTCGTCGAAGGCGCGGGCAAGTTCCGCGAGATCGCGCCCGACCGCGCGTCCACCATCTTCGACACCATTGATAAGTTCGCAGGCTACGGCTTCAACAAGTCGCACGCGGCGGCCTATGCATTGGTCGCCTATCAAACCGCATATCTCAAAGCGAACTACCCGGCCGAGTTCCTGGCCGCGTCGATGACCCTCGATATGCACAACACCGACAAGCTCGGCGATTTCCGCGCCGAACTGCGCCGCCTCAAGATCGAGATCCTGCCGCCGGACGTGAACCATTCCGACGTCACCTTCAGCGTCGAGAACGGCGCCATTCGGTATGCGCTCGCCGCCTTGAAGAACGTCGGGGCAGGGGCCATGCAGGCGTTGGTCGATGAACGCCGGAAGAACGGCAAATTCAAGTCGCTCTCGGACTTCGCCAACCGTCTCGACACCTCGGTCATCAACAAGCGTTTGCTTGAGAACCTCGTGAACTCCGGCGCGCTCGATGAGCTGCATCCCAACCGGGGCCAACTGTTCGCCGGCATCGAGATCGTGCTGCGCCACGCCCAGCACAGCGCCGGCGCACGCAACTCAAATCAGGTGAGCCTCTTCGGCGGCGACGACAGCCACAGCAAGATCACGCTCCCCAAGGTCAACGAGTGGCGCAAGTTCGAGAAGATCGCCCACGAACACGACGCCTTCGGCTTCTACCTGAAAGAACATCCGCTCGACACCTACGCGGGCACTCTCGAAGCCCTGAAGGTCGTCAAAGCGCGCGATCTCGAAAACCTTACGCCCGATCAGTGCGCGAAACCCATCCGCATGGCCGGCACCGTGCAGGAAAAACGCGAACGCATCGGCAAACGCGGCAACAAATACGCCTTCGTCAAATTCCAGGACTCCACCGGTTCGTTTGAGGCGATGATGTTCTCCGAAGTCCTCGCCGCCAGCCGCGAACTCTTGGATGGTGAGTCCGCCGTGTTGCTGACTCTCGACGCCCAGTTGGAAAATGGCAAAGTCCGCCTGCTCACCACCCGCGTCGACGACCTGGAGAAGGCCGCCGCCGCTCGTGTCCGCAACCTCGAACTCCACGTCACCAACGATCTCCCCATCCACGAACTCTCCGGCCTCCTCACCGCCGACGGCCGCGGCAACGGCAAGATCGTCCTCGTCACGCGGCAGAACGGTCACTTCGTCCATCTGGCCCTCAACGAACGCTACGCCATCCAGCCTAAAACCCTCACCGGCCTCCGCGAAATGCACGGCGTCGCGGAAATCCGCGAGTTCTGATTGGTTTTCTTAGTCGCCATATGCGAAGGGGGCGGCCGATGGGGGAGAGACCGATTTGCGGTGCGGATGGTTTACTCAGTGAAGCGCCATGTTGTTGGTCGCGCACAGTTGTGCCTAGGAGCGAAGTGGAACACAGCTCAATATTAGATGTCGTGATGAAGACTCAGTGCAAACTTAGAGCGCGGGGTAATTTATCCGCGCGGCTCACATGATCGGAGGGGAGGATGTATCATTATGAGACGCTCGGCGACGAGCGCTTCCAAGAGCTTTGCCAAGCCTTAATTACTGCGGCCTTTCCAGATGCTCAATGCCTTCCTGTAGGACAACCGGACGGGGGACGCGATGCATTTTTTATCCGTCACGCCGTGGCAGAGAAAGAAAGCAAGCACACTTCCCGGGACGTGGTTGTTTTTCAGGTCAAGTATGTAAAAAATCCCGCAGACACCAGAATTGAAACGGACTTCCTTCAAGACTTAGTCAAGAAGGAAAAGGCAAAAATTGAAAAGCTAAAGCTGGTGGGGCTCTCGAAGTACTATCTGCTCACTAATCTTAAAGGCAGTGCTCATCCGGGAGTCGGATCGATAGACAGACTCAACGAGTGGCTCTCAAAAGAACTCACTGTCGAAGCGCATTGCTGGTGGAGGGATGATCTCGATCGACGTCTAGATGGAACGGCCAGCGTAAAGTGGAGCTACCCAGAAGTATTGAAGGCTACCGATCTATTGCACGCTTTGGTTCACGGTCTTCTCGGCGAGGATGAAGAGCGGCGCCGTGGAGCGATGCGGGCGTATATGACGGTCCAGTATGAAGACGACCAAGAGCTCCGATTTAAGCAGACTGAGTTGCGTAGCACGATGACCGAGCTGTTTGTTGATCTTCCTATGCGTCGGTCATTTGAAATTCCCGATGGTCTCACATTGCTCAATCGCGATGGAGGGGGCGGTGATTTTGAGTCCAACTATCATCACTATGCTCCACACGCATATGCCGGCCCATCGCGTAGCGCGCTTAATTCCGCCGAATTTTTTGCGGGCTCCGCGGCTCAAGAATTAAGCCGCATCGTATTAGAGGGCGCGCCCGGCCAGGGCAAATCGACGGTTACCCAGTTTACTTGCCAAGTAATGAGAATGCGCTTGCTAAACAAGCAGGCGGAATTCGCAAAATTGCCGAAGCAGTTTCATCACGCGCAAGTGAGGATTCCATTTCGAGTTGACCTGCGCGACTTTGCGAAATGGATGGCGGGCACGGATCCATTTCAATCTAAGCCAGTGGCGCTAGATGTTAAAGAAACGAAGTCATTGGAAGGGTTTCTCGCTGCTCAGGTGCGCTACGTTTCAGGTGGCCATAATTTTAATGTCTCCGATTTAACGGCTGTCGCGCGCGCGAGTCACATTCTGCTAGCTCTCGATGGCTTTGACGAGGTTGCTGATGTTGAGCTTAGGCGCCAGCTAGTCAGTGAAATCACAAAGGGGTCGCATCGATTGCTAAGCGCCGGCGGCTATTCGGTGCAAACGATTGTCACTAGTCGTCCAGCTGCTTTCGCTAAATCAATTCGATTTCCTCGTGAACAATGGACGTACTTTGAATTGTTGCCTCTAGAGCGATCTCAGGTCGATAGCTACACCGGCAAATGGATGAGGGCGAAAGGCGTAAAAGAAGCCGAGCAAGATCAACTTCGCCGCATTCTTGAAGCAAAACTGCGGGAAGCGCACACGCAGTACTTAGCCAAAAATCCTATGCAGCTAACCATTTTACTTTCACTAATTCATAACCGCGGAGCTTCTCTTCCGGAGAAACGGACCGCGATGTACGACGCCTATATGGACTTATTTTTTAGCCGCGAATCCGAAAAGAGCGACGTCGTTCGCGATAATCGAGATTTGCTCGTCGACATACACAGATATTTGGCGTGGAAGTTGCAAACCGCAGCTGAGGCGGGTGAGAACGGCAGCATCGAGCATAGTGCGCTGCGTGCAATCCTGCTCCTGTATTTGGATACGCAGGGGGAGGACCCGGCAATCGTTGGTGAGTTATTCAACGGAATTATCGAACGTGTGGGGGCGTTAGTTTCGCGCGTACAAGACACCTATGAGTTTGAGGTGCAGCCGCTGCGGGAATATTTCGCGGCGCGGCATTTATATGAGACTGCGCCTTACTCTCCGGCCGGTAATGAGAGGAGTGGAACAAAGCTTGATCGATTCAATGCGCTTGTCCGGAACCCGTATTGGTTAAACGTGGCGAGATTTTACGGCGGTTGTTTTAGTAAAGGAGAGATATCTGCGCTTGCTGATGAGTTCATCGAGCTTGCAAAAAATCCTCCATATAAGAGCACTAGTCATCCGCGCGGCGTTGCGATGATGCTTTTGGCGGACTGGGTCTTCACCCAATATCAACCAGCTGTAAGAAAAGTTATTTCGTTTGTAGTTGAGCCTCCGCACTTGCGGCAAATGCTCGCAATTACAGATTCCGCTAGCCTTCCAACGCTTCCGGATCGAAGTGGGCGTGGAGATTTTCTTGATGCGCTATGGAATGGAATGGTGGTTTCGCAGAGATTGGATGAGCAGCGGGGACTTGCAAGTTTGATTATTCAGAATTCGGGTGTCGTGGAGCGTACGGAACGTTGGAGGTCGCTCGAAGCACAGCTATCGCACAAGCAATGGATTGAATTTGGATCGTTGCTAAGAATTTTTCACAATTCCGATGTCAGGGAGCTTTTCGCATCGACGCCCAACCTTTCAAGAGAGACCGTAGTTGCGTTGTTGCGCGCATACCAGTTTCAATTCTTGGAAGAGGATGGAGCCCGCTTTGAGCTGGCGCAACAGGTTCTTCTTCATGAAGTCAGGTTGCCAGTATACTTGCGCCAAGGGCTTCACCTTAAGGGCCGTCTGGCTTTTCTTGCTGCCGTGGCGAGCTTCTATCAGTACGAAGTGGCTCTTTCCGACAACTCAACACATTCTGTACGCGCAGCACTAAGTTACCGATTTGGAGTGGAGCCCGCGAGGATTGCAGCCGATGGACTTTCAGATGCTGAGAAGCATGCACTTGAAGTTTACGATCGCTTCTTAGACACCTCCACAGCGGTTACGGCTACATCGATTGGCTTGTGGGTCGATCTAGTCGAGGCGCTTCGAGCAGTCTGGGGCGATTGCCCGGCCGTTGACGGTATTGCGGTCATGGCGGCTGGGGTGCGGTCTAAGGAAGCTGAAGGTGAAGATTCTCAGCTAATACGGTGTGCGAATCTAGTTAACGCGACGCGATTTGCGCGCTTGAAGTCCGGTGCGCCGTCTTGGTGGATAGAGCGACTGACGGACAATAGCTACGCCGAGGATCGGCAGCGATGGATTCTATTGTTGTGGATATGGGGGACGACTGCGACCCTCGTTAAGCTCGCTAAAGGGCTGAACCCAATCCTGGATTCTCTTACTGAGCGGGAGTGGGAAAATCTCTGTGATGATTTTGAGCATCTTTCCACGGCGCGTACGCGCCGCCAAAAGACAGTCTCTGATATCGATGAGGCGGACCTGGCAAAGATTAAATTGCTCGGGTCTCGCGTGTGCATGTTCCTCGGTACAAGAGTGGGGTTGGAATCACGCTATCAACTTGCTATCGCGACTTTGGAATCATTAAGTCCCGAAATTCCCGAAGTACAGTTCGCCATGGACTCGATAATAGACATTTGCCGGCACCGGAGAGATTGGGAAATGGGGCTTCCGTCGCTTAGCTTGCTATATGGCCTGGGTGGAGTGATGCGGTATGGGCATCCGGACGATCAGGTAATCGACGTGGATGCGGCAGTTAAAGTTTCTTCTGACTTAGAAAAATATCCCCTGCCATTGATTGCAATCGCCGACAGTCATCTAAAATCTGCGGTAGGAGCGGGGGCGACGCGGTTGCTTGACATCGCGGTGAGGGAGAAATGGTTCAATTAACTCTCTCCGCTTCGAACGAGCGATCTCGAGACAGCCACACGAAATACTCGAAGCGATACCGGCAGCTTGTAGAGCTAATTGGAACTCTACGAATGCGTGACTTGCTTGGTATGGAAAGCGGAGCCGAGGCGACTTTCGCCCCATGACCCCGCAAACCACTCTCATCGCGCTCGCGCAGCTGCTCGCCACCTCCCTCTGGTTCTCCGCCAACGTCGCGGGCGGAACGGCGGAATATCTCGGCGCCATGACCATGGCGGTGCAGGGCGGGTTCATCACCGGCACGCTGCTGTTCTCCTTCGGCGGTCTCGCCGACCGCTTCCGTCCCTCGCGCGTGTTCGCGCTCTCGGCCACCCTCGGCGCGCTGTTCAATCTCGCCTTCGCCTATTCGACGGACGCCATGTTCACGCAGCTTATCTTGCGCGTGCTCGTCGGTGTCTCGCTCGCGGGCGTCTATCCCATCGGCATGAAGATGGCCGTCGCCTGGGCGCCCAGCAAAGCCGGGCAAACGCTGGGCCTTCTCGTCGGCATGCTCACGCTTGGCACCGCGCTGCCCATGGGTGTGCGCGCGCTCGGCAGTCACGCCGCCTGGCAGACGCCGATGCTGGTCTCCTCCGTACTCGCGCTCATCGCGGCGGGTCTCGTCTTCAAGCTCGGTGATGCGCCCACATCTGCGCCCAAGGGCGCACCGGCCAACGCCGGCAGTTTCTTCCTCGCCTTCAAGCTCCCGAAATTCCGCGCCACCGCCTTCGCCTACTTCGGTCACATGTGGGAGCTGTATGCCTTCTGGACCATCGTGCCGCTGCTCGTGGCGTCGGCCATCCTGGATACGCCCTTCGATGATCCGCAAATCGGCTGGGCCATCTCCTTCACCGTCATCGCCGTGGGCTGCATCGGCTGCATCTGGGGCGGCGGCATCACGCGCCGTCTCGGATCGGAACGCGTCGCGGGCGCGTCGCTCGCCATCTCCGGCGCGATGTGTCTGATCTATCCGCTGCTGCACAGCGCGCCGCTTCCGGTGCGTATCATTGCGCTGCTCGTCTGGGGCGGCGCGGTCATCGCGGATTCACCGCAGTTCTCCGCGCTCGCCGCCCGTCACTGTCCGCCCGCGCTCATCGGCAGCTCGCTCGCCCTGCAAACCAGCATCGGTTTCGCGGTCACGATTATTTCGATCCTCATCGCCACCAAAGCCCACGCCGCCCTCGGCGATAAGGTCGCGTGGACCCTCTTGCCGGGCCCCGTGCTCGGGCTCATCGCGCTTCGCAAAATGTGGTTCACGCCGTTCGAGGAAATCCTGCCGCCACTCGCGCCCACGCAGGCCGCGCTCGATGAAGCCAAGAAGGGACGGGCCGATTGGTACCGGAGGAGGGCGGAAGAAACCTTCGAACGCGCGGCGCGCACCCAGGACGCGCAAACGCGCGAGGGTCTGATAAGAGTGGCGGAAGACTGGAAGCGGCTCGCGGAAGCCGCGCTGAAAGAGTGAGGCTTAACCGACGAGCACGCCGAACGTATTCGGCGCCTTGTCACCATGCGCGGCCAAAGACAGCCACTGCTCGGCCATCTCCAGGAAGATCGCCTTGTCGGTCTCATGCGGTGCACGGCGCGCCTCGGCGAGGCATTCCGCGGCACGAAGCCGGTAACTATCAAGCGTCTGGGGCATCGCACTGTCCTTGGGCATTACGGGCGCCATCTAAGGGCCGTGGGCCTGGTCCAGGGAGGTGGGGCGCGTACGTATCCGGGATTTTGCCGGCCTCGCGGACAGAAACTCCCCCGCATTCCGCCAGATGGGAAAGAACGTTTTCCTTATCCCGCGAACGCCCGGCGGCGCCCAATCCCAAACGTGAGGCGCAGACGGCGGGCAATCGCCGCGCGGGACCGCCGCCAGCGGGCATAGTTCGCCACGTCCCGGCGGATCGAACCGATCACCAGGGCCACCATGGACATATCATCCACGTAGCCGATGCCCGGGATGAAGTCCGGCATCAGGTCGAAGGGGTTCAGCACATAAAGAAGTGCGAAGGCCGCCGCGAGGGCCGTCGCGCGCGGCATCTCTTTATATGTCCCGTTGCTGTAGTCCTTCACCATGGCCAACAACGCACTGACGTCCTGGCCCATGTCGGCCAGGGGCCCATTGATCAGATGCCGCAGGCCCTTGGACCGGCGGACCACCCGCACGATGTCGGCCCCCTTCATATTGCGAAGGCCTTTGCGGAACAGACGGGTGAGGGCGTTGTGATCGATTTGCATGGGGAAATCCTAGGAAATCTCTTCCGCTATTTAAATGGCGTTCCCGGGGAAAAGTTTCAACCTATTGAGAATATGAAGCTTTCTCTTTGAAAAACGGCCTTTGCCCGAACACGGCCACACAGTCCGGCGGCCAATGACGCCAGGCCCACACGGCCACGGGCGGTGAAGTCTGTTGTCATGAGCGGGATAATTCCTTATACCCCCGCCCATTCCACACCTGGGTGCGGGCGGTTCGGGAGTTCCGGACGTCCATTCCGGTGTCTCCCTTTTGGGGGAGATTCCACCACCTGGGGAGGCACAACCGGAAAAAAAGAGGATCCCATGGCAGCTCTGCCTGATTTTTCCATGCGTCAGCTCATCGAAGCCGGCGCCCACTTCGGCCACAACACCCGCCGCTGGAACCCCAAGATGAAGCCATTCCTGTTTGGAGTGCGCGATGGGGTTCACATCATCGACCTGCAGCAATCGGTCCCGATGCTGCAGCGCGCGATGCAGGCCATCCATGACGTCACCGCCGCCGGCGGCCGCGTGCTCTTCGTCGGCACCAAGCGCCAGGCGCAGGAACTCGTGAAGGAATACGCCGAGCGTTGCGGCCAGTACTTCGTCAATCACCGTTGGCTGGGCGGTACGCTCACCAACTGGAAGACCGTCTCGCAGTCGATCAAGCGCCTGAAGGACCTCGAAGCCCGTCTCGCCGATGAACAGCAGCTCCATGGTCTCACCAAGAAGGAACAGCTGGAACTCGCCCGCGAGCAGGAAAAGCTGAACCGCTCGCTCGGCGGCATCAAGGACATGGGCGGTCTGCCGGACATTCTGTTCGTGATCGACACGAACAAGGAATCCATCGCCGTCAATGAAGCGCGCGTGCTGGGCATCCCGGTCGTCGCGATCCTGGACAGCAACTCCGATCCCGCCCACATCACGTACCCGGTCCCGGGCAACGACGATGCCATCCGCGCGATCAAGCTGTACTGCGAACTCGTGGCCAACACCGTGCTCACGGGCATCAAAGACGAAATGAAGACCGCCGGCGTTGACATCGGCGCCCAGGAAAACGCCCCGACCGAAAACCTGCCGGAAGGCGAAGAAGGCGGTCCGGTCGTTGTGAAGAAGCCGCGTTCGCGTTCGCGCAGCGCCAAGAAAGAAGCTGACGACGCCGCCGCTGCTGCGGAAGCTTAGTTTTCGCCGGACTTTCCCGCGGAACGAAAAGCGGTTTTCCGTATTTTCGTTCCGCGGATCACCTTCGCGGCGTTTGGCCGCTCCCAAGATATTCCCGAGGATCCCATGGCTGCTATTACCGCCCAACTCGTAAAGGACCTGCGCGAAAAGACCGGCGCGGGCATGATGGACTGCAAGAACGCGCTCAATGCAACGGACGGCGATATGGAAGCCGCCATCGATTGGTTGCGCAAGAAGGGCCTGTCGCAGGCAGCCAAGAAGTCGAGCCGCGTGGCCGCTGAAGGTCTCGTTGGCGTCGCCACCGCGGGCAATGCCGGCGCCGTGATCGAAATCAATGCCGAAACCGACTTCGTCGCGCGCAACGTCCTGTTCCAGGACTTCGTCGATAGCGCCGCGAAGATCGCGCTCGAAGTGAAGGGTGACCTGGAAGCCCTGAAGGGCAAGCCGCACCCGGGCGAAAGCCGCACGGTCGGCGAACAGCTCACGCACCTCATCGCCACGATCGGCGAGAACATGGCCATCCGCCGCGCGGCCGCCATCGCCGTGTCCGACGGCGTCGTGTCGTCCTACATCCACACCGCGATCCGTCCGGGTCTCGGCAAGATCGGCGTGCTCGTCGCGCTGGAATCGACCGGTGATAAGACCAAGCTCGCCGAACTCGGCAAGCAGCTCGCCATGCACGTCGCCGCCGCGAAGCCGGAAGCGCTCGATACCGCCTCCGTCGATCCGGCCGTGCTCGAACGCGAAAAGTCGATCTACCGCGATCAGGCCCTCCAGTCCGGCAAGCCGGCGGATATCGTCGAGAAGATGCTCGTGGGCCGCGTGCGCAAGTACTACGAAGAAGTGGTGTTGCTCGAGCAGGCCTACATCCTGGACGACAAGATGAAGATCAGCGCCGTGGTCGAAAAGCTCGCCAAGGAACTCGGCACCCCGGTGAAGCTGGCCGGCTTCGTCCGTTACGGCCTCGGCGAAGGCATCCAGAAGGGCGAAACGGACTTCGCGGCGGAAGTCGCCGCCATGTCGGGCTCGAAGTAACGAAGCGCTTTCTTCCCCGTTCCCGGGCGCTGGGTTTGGTATATGATGCCAGCCCAGCGCTCGGACCGGACTTCAAGGGACGGCAAAACCGTCCCTTTTTCATGGGCTTAGGCCCTCGTTTATAGGGTTAGGAAGGTGAGGCAATGGCGCCCCTGCCGTACAAACGCATCATGTTGAAAGTCTCGGGCGAGGGGCTCATGGGCCCGTCCGAGTACGGCCTTCACAACGAAACCGTGGCCAAGCTTGCCCGGGACATCAAGACCGTCACCGGCATGGGCAAGGAAGTCTGCCTCGTCATCGGCGGCGGGAATATCTTCCGCGGCATCTCCGGCGCGGCCCAGGGCATGGACCGGGCCAGCGCCGATTACATGGGGATGCTCGCAACCGTTATTAACGCGCTCGCGGTCCAGAATGCCCTGGAAGCGATTGGCGTTCCGACCCGCGTCCAGTCGGCCATCGCCATGTCCCAGGTCTGTGAATCCTATGTCCGCCGCCGTGCGGTCCGTCACATGGAAAAGGGCCGCGTGGTGATCTTCGCCGCCGGCACCGGCAATCCCTTCTTTACCACCGATACGGCTGCGGCCTTGCGTGCGGTCGAAATGAACTGCGACGCGCTCCTGAAAGCCACCCAGGTGGATGGGGTCTACGATAAGGACCCGAAGAAACACGCGAGCGCCGTGCGCTATGACCGCCTGACTTTTGACAAGGTTATTTCCGACGATCTTCGCGTGATGGACACGGCCGCCATTGCCCTGGCCCGTGACAATCATCTGCCGATCGTCGTGTTCGATATGCACAACGAAAATGCCGTCGCCGACGTGCTTCAAGGCCACGGACGCTTTACCGTCATCGCCACCAAGGCGGCGGCTTAAGGATTAGGAGAGGGGTGAGGATATGGCCCAAAGCTACGCAGACCTGAAAAAAGATCTTCAGCACAAAATGGAAGTCAGCTTCGAGCACGCCAAGAAGGAATTCTCCGGCCTGCGCACGGGGCGCGCCAGCGCCGCGCTGCTCGATCCCGTCATCGTGGACGCCTATGGCAGCAAGATGCCCCTCAACCAGGTGGCCTCCGTGTCCGTCCCCGAGCCGCGCCTCATCTCGGTCTCCGTGTGGGACAAGGGCATGGCCAAGTCCGTCGAGAAGGCGATCCGCGAAGCCAACCTCGGCCTCAACCCGATGGCCGACGGCACGCTGATCCGCGTGCCCATTCCGCCGCTCACCTCCGAGCGCCGCCAGGAACTGACCAAGGTCGCGCACAAATACGCCGAACACGCGCGCGTCTCGATCCGCAACGTGCGCCGTGACGGCAACGACGTCCTCAAGAAGATGGAAAAAGATCACGTCATTTCCCAGGACGAGCACAAGAAGTACGCCGAAGAGGTCCAGAAGATGACGGACCAATACATCGCCAAGGTCGATGAGGCCTTGAAGCATAAAGAAGCGGAAATCACCCAAGTTTAATCAGTGGTCTAAAATCGCCCGAATGCGCGCCAATCCTGCCCCGCTGCAGCCGGCCAACGACCGCCCCGATCCGGGCACGCCACTGCATGTGGCCATCATCATGGATGGGAACGGGCGCTGGGCGAAGGCGCGGGGGCTGCCCCGCACCGCTGGCCACAAGCGCGGCGCGGACGCGGTCAAAAAGGTCGTGAAGTGCGCCGGCAATATGGGCGTGCGCTATCTCACCCTGTTTGGCTTCTCCTCCGAGAA
>JAIUPE010000080.1 GCA_020160875.1 Pseudomonadota bacterium | reverse complement strand
GTCGATGTGCGCCTGCCGAAGTGGTTCTTGGATTCAGCCTCGACGATGCTGTGGTCGATCTACCCGCCGGAGTTCGCGGTGCAGATCGGCGACTATCTGCAATCCACCGGACCAAAGTATCCGAAGAGCCTCGATCAATTGATCGAGCGCGCGGAAGCCTACAACGACCTGCGCCCGGATGGCACGGGCCCGAACCCGTACCGCTGGAACTTCTTCAAGGTGGAGAAGGCGAGCGGCACGATGAAGGATCCCGGTTACATCGCCGCGCACGACTTCGGCATGCCGATGGCGCGCGCGCTGATGACCGGCACCCTGCAGAAGGACAAGTTGGACGCCATCGTCTATCCGACCAGCCGCACGCGGCCGAGCACGATCGTCGGTTCGGCGCTGACGTCGGGCGGGGGCGGTGTGTCGCCGGCGGTGATCGCGCCGCTCACGGGCTATCCCGACCTGATCGTGACGGCGGGATTCACCACCGACGATCTGCCGGTGGCGATCTCCTTCTTTGGCGCGCCATATAGCGAGCCGAAGTTGCTGTCGATGGGGTATGCCTTCGAGCAGGCCACCAAAGCCGTGCGCCGTCCGGTGAATACACCGGCGCTGCCGGGGCAGACGGTGGACA
This sequence comes from Pseudomonadota bacterium, assembly GCA_020160875.1. GTDB lineage: Bacteria > Pseudomonadota > Alphaproteobacteria > Rhodospirillales > Rhodospirillaceae > SHVO01. The sequence goes on along the minus strand of JAIUPE010000080.1, from coordinate 15,955 downwards.
TAAGGTAGCGGCCATCGCGCTTAAAATATGAAGGGCGCAGGCGTGATCCTGCGCCCTTTTTCGTGACGTTGCCGTGGCGTGACCTGCGGATGGCCTGGGCGCGTGGTCCGGACCCCGTGCGGCGTGAAAATCAGCGCAGGAGAGACATCTTTGCAATTAGAGAGCGCAACCAAATCCCAAATGCGGCGTTATCAAGGCAATACGGTTCCATTTTTGAGATAGGACGCGCTGTGAGTAACCCTGTTCTCGCCGGCAAACGCATTGCCGTGATTGAAGACGAAGCGCCTATCGGTGCGATGCTCGAGATCATGCTTGATGAGCTGGGTTGCGTGCATGCGGGCACCGCGCGCACGCTGACCGAGGCCATGTCACTGGCCGACACGATCGATGTCGCCGCCGTGGACGCGGTGCTGCTGGACTACCGCTTGAAAGGCGAGGCCAGCGCGCCGGCCGCGCTGCGGCTGAAGAACCGGGGGATTCGGGTCATCGTCACGACGGGCATGGACGGTCTTAGTCTGCCGGAAACGATGCAGGACTGCGCGACGATCTGTAAACCCTATGGCATCGACGGCTTGGAACAGGGGCTCATCGAAGCTCTTGCCTTGGAACGTTAGCTATCCACCGCGTTTCTTAGAATTGTCCGCGATGGATGCGGCTAATAATTGGTGAATTCCTCGCCTGGCGCGGGAACTTTCGTAAAAGGCATCCGTTGTGGTGTTGATCTTGGGCATTCCCAGCGCAAATCCCCCGCGCTCCCGCCTGGATCCCTATGACTTCCAAACGGCCCTTTCGCCGCGTGCGAAAGGGCCTTTTTTTTCAATTTAGTTGATCTGCGCTTTGGCGAGGACCTGGGCTGGGCGGCGTGCCTCCCACTCAGCGCGTTGCGGATACCAGGGACGCTGCCGGTAATATGTGTCCCAGTATGTGGTGAGATTGAATTCCACCTGCGGCACGCCGGTCCGCGGGCCGAAGTCGCTCACGGGGACCCGTGCGTCGTCCTTGCGATCGTCGAGCGCGGCGGCGGGGATCCAACCGCGGTTGCCGCGCCATTCGACATCGCACCAATCCCAGGCCCGCGAACAAGCGTGGATGGTGACTCTGAGATCGGGCGCGAGGCGCATCACGTCGGGATATTCATTGCCGGGACCGGCTTGCATCAGCACGCCCTGCGAGGTGGTGCCGTTCGCGGCGAGGGCCGGGGCGGTGGATACAAGAAGCGAAACACACAGGAAAACAGGCGTTTTCATGACCATCCTCGGAATCCTGCCGCGGCTTGTCGAACGGGTGTGTTGGCGGCGGTGAAAAAAGAACGTGGCGAGGCGAGGATTCGTTCCGCTTAAGCGTTCTAAAACCTCGCTCAATTCCTCTGTTTTCACGACGAATTTGATTGGAAAGCGGCAACCACAAGGCGGAATTCAAGGACGGATAATGCTTCCCGCCGCGGCGCAACATTCCAAGGTGGGGGCGGCGGGCGCAAAGACGGCGGTGATGGTTCTGGCCGGCGTGTCTTCGGCATCGGTAACAATAGACAGGTGCCGCGCCTCGACCGCGACAGCGCGGACCGGCGTTGACAGAACGCGGCGCCGTGTCTGGATGGGGAACATGTGCGATGGAAAGCGGACCGGAGCAAAGGCCGAACGTGCTTCTAAATCGTAAGTTCGCGTACCGCGCGAGAAACTTCCGGCCGGCCCGGGCGTTATAGCTTCAAGACGGGTGTGTATCTTTCCCTTCGCGCCCGAACGAAGATGGAGGCTCGCATGAAGTCATTCGATCTGCCGGCCGATCTGCCGGCGCTGCCCAAGGGTCCGGAAAACCTCACGGTGAACGAGGTGCGCCAAGGCGAGACGGGACATGGGGTGCGTTATGTCCTCATGGTGTCGCTGTCGGCCGCGCTTGTCGCCCTCGTGGTGGCTTGGGCGTTTGTGATCTAGTCACGCAGCAATAAGGGTGAAAATCCAATCATGGTGAATTGGGATCAAGTCAGCGGTAATTGGAAGCAGCTCAAGGGTAAAGTTCAGGAAAAGTGGGGTCACCTCACGGACGACGACCTGGACGTTATTTCCGGCCGGCGTGATCAGCTCGTCGGGCGTATCCAAGAGCGCTACGGCATCCAAAAGGAAGCCGCCGAACGCCAGGTCAAGGACTGGGAAAAAACCATTCACTAAATCGGGTGTTTAGACTTTGAGAACGTAGGAGCGGCCTAGTGAAGGCCGCTCCCGTTCGCTTATAATGGGAATCCCATTCCCTTCGGCGCCCTGGCGCGCTCGTGACGCTCATGCCTTCCTCCATTACAACTCAGCTGCTCCTGCTCTTCCTGGGCGGGCTCGTGTTCGCCGCGCTGGTCTGGCTCGCAGGCGATATTCTGGCGCTGTTCGTCATCTGCTTTATCTTCGCTTATCTGTTCGATCCGCTGACCACCTGGCTCCAGAGGCGCGGCATGTCACGCGCGGTGGCCGCGGCGATCATCACCTCGACCATCGTCCTCTCGATCGGCGCCACCCTGGCAATTGCCGGACCGCTTGCGTATCAACAGATGCAGGAGATGGTGCGCGAGCTGCAGAAGGTGCTCACGGGGTTCATGCGCGAGATACGCCAGGAGCTAAGACCCTATTTTCCCGCCTTGCAGCAAATCGGCCTCGGCGGCCTGGTGAGGCCGGCGCCGACCGAGCCCCGGGTCGCCGATGTCGCTGTGCCGCTGGCGACGTCGCTGGCGACCACCTTCGGGCTCCTCCTGCTGACGCCGGTGGTGACCTTTTATCTCCTGAAGGACTGGCAGCGTATGCTGACCTGGCTGGTGGAAGAAGCACCAGAGGATAAGAGGCCGGCGCTACGTTATCTCGGGCGTCACATCGACAGCGTGATGGCGGCGTTCCTGCACGGTCAGGCCTGGGTGTGCTTGTGTTGCGCGGTGCTTTATAGCATCGGCCTTTATGCGACAGGCCTCAACTACGCCATCGTGATTGGTGTCATGTCCGGTGCCTTCAAGTTCCTGCCCTATATCGGCACCGCCATCAGCGTGGCGATCGCGGTCACCACGGGTGTGACGCAAGGCGGGTGGGATAGTTATCTCATGCTCGGGATTGGGGCGACCTACCTCATCACCGAGTTGATTGAATCGAGCTTCTTGTCGCCCTGGCTGATCGGCGATCGCGTGCGCCTCAATCCGGCGCTGGTCATTTTCGCCGTGCTGCTCGGCGGGAAGCTCTGGGGCGTGCTCGGGATCTTCATCGCGATCCCGGTGATGGCCGTCGCCAAGGAGGTGCTGGCTTACTGGTGGCGTCAGCAGCGCCAGGAAGACCCTGCCGGCGAGGAGCCACAGGAGCGCGTGGACGGGCGCGAAGATGTGCGCTTGCTCGCAGAGCGCAAGTAACCTCACATTCTTAGAGTGGGACCAAGCTGGAGCCATGGCGCGTTGTGCCTCCGCTTTCATCCGTGCATCCGTGGCGAAACTCTCATGGTGCAAAGCCCCACGGCCTCTCGGGACGAAGGCGGTGGCCAAGGCAAAAAACAAAAAGCCGGAGCGGAGCTCCGGCTTTTTTGTTGGCCGCGGAGAGCTGTTACTTTTTATTCCTCTCTTCCGCTTCGTCGATCTGGCCGAGCAATTTCACGAGATCCTGGGGCAGGGGTTCGGACGCTACGGAATCGAAAATCTTATGCAGTTTCGTTTCCAGCCATGAATCAAAGGCCGGATTGAATTTCGCCTGCGGACGCGGGGTCGGCGCCGCCATCTCAGGCTTTGACTTTGATTTCTCACTCATGGCGGGTTGTGAACAACCTGTAGAAAGACCGGCTGTGAAAACTTGCCCGGTTTAGTGGCATCGGGACTTAAACGAGGGGCTTGTCACCCTCTTTTGGGAGCATAGTAAGGCGAGCCTCAGTGATGGAGCAAACCTTTAAAGGGAAGCCGTGCTCGCCATTTCGCGGGGCGGCTCGGCGAAATCACGGCCTTTGCCGGTCTTCGTCTCCTCGTCGCCCATGATCAGCGAGGCCATGCGGGCGCGGGCCCGCCACAGGCGGCTTTTGATCGTACCGACAGAGCACCCGAGCGCTTCGGCGGCTTCTTCGTAGCTCAGGCCGCTGGCGCAGATGAGGATCAGCACTTCACGCTGGCCATGTTGCAGCTTGTCCATCGCCGCGATGACTTCACGCGACAACACATCATTCTCCTGCTCGCCTTTACGCGAGAGGAATTCAGCGGGCATGTCTTCGATCTGCACCGGCTGGCGCTTCTTGCGACGTAGCGAGCTGATGTATTCGTTGCGCAGGATCTTATAAATCCACGCCGTGAAGTTGGTGCCCATCATGAACTGGCTTTGTGCGCGCAGGGCACGCAGGGAGGTTTCCTGCAGAAGGTCTTCCGCCTGGGAGCGGTCACGGGTGAGCATGATCGCGTAAGCCTGCAGGCGCGGCAGGTGTTCAAGCAGCATCTGATGGAATTCGTTAGCCATTCGCCCATCCCTTAGTATGTAGCCCGATACGGATAACAACGCTCGTAAGTAGAAAAGAGTTTCAACAAAACCCTTCGGCGACCCCCAATTTTTCGTGAGGCCGGCTGGTAACCCCATGAAAGACCTGGTTTAAGGCCATTTCGAGGCGCGGTGACCGGCCCTGGAACTTTGCGGGAACACACGGCGTTTTCCGGGTGAAGTGCAACCGCATGTGATGCCTCTATGTCCGATACGCATTTGGACATCGGCGACGCCAGGATCGATATCCTGCGCGCTTGAGAAGTCGGCGTCAGGCTTCTGCAAATCGCGCATGAGGAAAGCATGACCTCCGGCGAAAACAGTCAGCTCGGCGCTATCGTCAGCGCGCTTCTAGCGCTGGAAGACGCGGCCGCAAGATCGCAGGCCGCACCCCTGCCGCTCCGAGGAAGCGCGGCAACGCGGTCCCTTGAGGCTTTGTGCGCTTCGCAGACCAAGGTGAGGGGATCAAGAGCGGTAAAAAATTTGCACGCCCCGGGAACTAATCCTTCGGGGCCGGCGTTTGGCGTTGGGGCTAAAGTAGCCCCCACACGTCAGAACTCCCGAGTTCTTTAACATCATGAGGAATGGTGCAATGACGGATAATAAATCGAAGCCGGACCCGCAGCAGCGCCAGCAGAGTCAGTACAACCAGCAGGACATGCAGCGTCAGCAGAGCCAACAAGGCCAGCAGGACCGCCACCCGCAGAGTCAGCAGGGCGTGCAGGAGCCGCAGAACCGTCAACAGTCCCAGCAGGCGCCGCAAAACCGCAATCAGCAGCAGAGATAGTCACAATTCGTCTCGCCGGCCCGCCGGGGCGCGAGGCATCGAGACCCGCAATCGACCCCTTTTGCGGGTTTGTCCCCTCCCGCGCCGTCTCCGGCGTGGGAGGCGGACGAAGTCTCGACGCGGGGCGAGACGTCGCCACACCGCAAACCTCCCACCTTTATCATTCGATCATCGGACTCATTTCATCGTCCGCAGCGCTGCCCGCTCCAGGACCTTCTGAAAGCCAAGAGATATGGCATCTCGCGCTTCCCGGACGATTTCCTCACCTACCCAAAATGAACTAGTCTTTATGCCGCGTGCCCTGTTTAAACTCATCCTTCCGAGGCGCGTCATCCGCGCGGGGATACAATAGGATTTGCCAATCATGTCGCTGTCCCACGAAATCGCATCTCATCTTCCATTCCTGCGGCGCTACGCACGCGCGCTCACCGGCTCGCAGGCGAGCGGCGATGCATATGTACGCGCCACTTTGGAAGCTGTCGTGGAATCCCCGGATCGTTATCACCGCGACATGCATCCGCGCGTCGCGTTGTACCGTATGTTCCATGTGATCTGGTCGGGCACGCAGCCGGCCCGCGGACTTTCGGTAAAGGGCGGCAGCGGCGATCGTTTTCGTGATCGCCTGGATGCGCTCGGCGTTGCGCGCAGGCAAGCGCTACTACTGACGGCGATGGAAGATTTCACGCAGGCCGAGGCCGCGCAAATCCTGGACAAAACGCCAGACGAAATCGGCCGCATGGTGAAGGAAGCGCTGTATGATCTTGTCGCGCAGAGCCCGACCTCGGTTCTGATCATCGAGGACGAACCGATCATCTCGCTCGATCTTTCGAACATCGTCGAGGAGATGGGCCACAATGTTTTCGCCGTGGTGCGCACGCGTAAAGAAGCGGTGAATGCAGTAGACAAGTGGCGCCCCGGCCTGATCCTCGCGGACATTCAGCTGGCCGACAACAGCTCCGGCATCGATGCCGTGGCCGATATTCTCGAGCAGGTGGACGCGCCGGTGATCTTCATCACCGCGTATCCGGAGCGTCTCCTGACCGGTGAGCGGCCGGAGCCGACATTCCTGGTCACGAAACCCTTCATGGCCGATAGCGTGAAGGCCACCATCGCGCAGGCGCTGTTGCTCGCCGAAGATCAACCGGACGTCTAGAAAAATCGCGGAGAGAAATTCCGGAGACGCCGCGCGCTGAAAACGCGAGCGGCGTTTTCATTTGCGGCGATTTCATTTGCACAGCGCGTGCCCCAATTTCGCCACATCGCCGCAATTTAGCCGCACGCGGTGGGTGAAAATTTCCGTCTCTCGCGTAACGGCCCGCAACTTCGCGCCCGTTCGGGAGTTAGTCCTTCGATATTCCGCGTGAGGCAACTGTTGCCTCGAATGAAATAAGAGGACTGTTTCATGAAAGCCTTCAAAGTTCTGTTCGCGATTTTCATCACCACCTTTTCGCTGAGTTTGGCCGCCTGCAACACGATTGAAGGTATGGGTGAAGATGTTCGCTCGGCCGGTGATGCTATCGACGATGCCGCTGAGGACGCCCGTAAGTAACGGCGCTGCTTGCCGCTTGTAGATAGAGGAGACTTTCCATGCTGAGTTGGGCTCTTGTATTTCTGGTCGTAGCCATCATCGCCGGTGTGCTTGGTTTTGGCGGGCTGGCGTCCGCGTCGGCCGGGATCGCGCAGATCCTATTCTTCCTGTTCCTCCTGGTGTTCCTTGTGACGCTGGTCCTGCATCTGGTGCGCGGCAAGGCGCCCCCGCCGCCACCGATCTAAAGCGAGCGGAAGAGCGCTCGGAGAAGTTGGGGTTTGATCCTTCGGGATCAAACCCCAAATGTTTTGGGGGCACGGCCGGCGCACGTCAGCGTCCCGTTTTTGTGAGTTGTATACGGCGTGTATTTCGCTTTTAGTGTCGGCGGTTTTTATTTAGAGGAGCACATTCCATGCCACCGCGTGATCTGACTCATGGTCCCTTCACCCTGCCGCCGCTTCCATTTGCTGAAGACGCCTTGGCGCCGGTGATCTCCGCGAAGACCTTGTCCTTCCATCACGGCAAGCATCACAAGGGGTACATCGATAAACTCAATGAGATGATCAAGGGGACCGATTTCGCGAACATGGCGTTGGAGGAGATCATCGCCGCGACCAACGGCGATGACGGCAACAAGAAGATCTTCAATAACGCGGCGCAGGTGTGGAATCACAGCTTCTATTGGAACTGCCTCTCACCGAAAACGACTCAGCCGAGTCAGGACCTCGCCGCGGCGATCACACGGGATTTCGGGTCGCTCGAAGCGCTTAAGAAAGAACTGAAGGCGAAGTCCACGGATCACTTTGGGAGCGGATGGGGCTGGCTGGTGATCGAAGGCGGCAAGCTGAAGGTGAAGGATACGCGTGACGCCGAAACGCCGGTTGCTTCCGACCTGACCTGCCTCTTGACGGTGGATGTATGGGAGCATGCCTATTATCTCGACTATCAAAACGCACGCAAAGACCATGTCGATGCGGTCGTCGAGAAGCTTTTGAATTGGGATTTCGCGTCGCAGAATTTCGCCAAGGCAAAGTAACAAATATCAACATGTAGTCGTGCTGTGGGCGATGACCCACAAAGGGAAATGCCGCGGAGCGAAAGGCTCTGCGGCATTTTACGTTTGATTAGGACAATTCGTTGTTAGATCCGCCCAGAAAGTAGCAAGACTACGATGATGATGATTACTATGGAGAATGCACCGCTGGGGTAGTAACCCCACGACCGGCTATAGGGCCAGCTGGGCAGCGCGCCAACGAGAAGGGCGATGAGCAGAATAAGGAGAATCGTGCTGAGCATGATTTTTCCCTTTTATGAAGCTCGCGCTCCCGTAACGATTGCCCGCCCCCAAGAGTTCCGGTCGCTGCATATGTTGGAGATTTGCAACCGGAAGAAATGCCGGCCGTTGATAGAGCCTATAATCCACGTACAGCGGAACAATCTTTACGTGCCGGGCATTCGCCTCTCGTCGCATAACTGATAGTGGGAAGGGACCACCCATGGATCTTCGTAAGAAACTGGAGAACGTCAGCGGCGCTGACATTGAAGCGATCATCGATGATCTTGCCGCGCTGAAAAAAGACGTCGCGAAAGCCATCGCCCATGTGAAGAAGTTGAACCTCGATGATGCGCTCGATAGCGCGCGCGATATGGCCGACGACCTCACAGATGATGCCGCGGATCTGTACAAGGACATGCAAAAGCGCGGCCGTAAGACTATGGTCGCGATGGAAAAGCAAATCGATGATCAACCGATCGCCAGTCTCCTGATGGCCTTCGCGGCTGGCTTCGTGATCTCGAAGCTGTTCTTTCGCAAATAAGGGCGGGAAGACCGTATCCATGGACAAGCTCGTCAAGATGGTCTTGATGATGCTCGCCGAAATGCAGCTGACGCAGCGCGTCAGCCGCTTTTCCGGCGCGGCGAAATGGCTTGCCCTTGCTTCCATCTGCGGCATCGGTGCTGGTGTCGCGCTCGTCGCCGCCTTGTGGCTCTATCTGATCCCGCGCATCGGTTCGGATGCCGCCGCGCTCAGCATGGGCGTCCTGCTCGCGGCCCTGAGCGGACTTTTCGCATTGGTCGCGCGCGCGACCTTGCACCCGCATAAGACCTCGCACGTCAATCATGACGCAAACGACGAAACCATAGCCGAACTCAAGGACATGTTCGCCAAACACAAGGGCACGGCGTTGTTGTCGGCGGTCGTCGCCGGCATCGCCATGGCCAGTGGCCGGAAGTAACCTTACACGCCGCGGTTCCCAATCGTCGCGGCACAAGGGCCGTGATGAGCAAAGCCTTCACCAAAGAAACAGAGACGGACGACGAAGACCTCCCCGAGGAAGCCGATACCCTTCCGGTCGGCACGAAGAACTACGTCACGCCGCGCGGTATGAAACTTCTCGACGACGAATTGCACGCGCTGCTGCGTGTCGAGCGTCCGAAAATCGTCGAGATCGTTTCCTGGGCGGCTGGCAACGGCGACCGCTCGGAGAACGGCGATTACATCTACGGCAAACGCCGCCTGCGCGAGATCGATCGCCGCGTGCGCTATCTCACCAAGCGCCGTGAGAACGCCGAGCTGGTCGACCCGGCGCGGCAGAAAGCGCTGGAGCAGGTTTTCTTCGGCGCCACCGTCACCTACGCGACCAAGAAGGGCGACGAGCGGACCATCAAGATCGTCGGCATCGACGAAGCTGCCGGCACCGACGACGGTTCGCTGGTGAGCTGGGTCTCACCGATCGCGCGGGCACTCGTGAAAGCCCGCGAAGGCGATGCCGTGAAACTGCGCACGCCCGCGGGCGAAGAGGTGCTTGAGGTGCTGGAGATCACCTACGGGGTGTGACCCCCTAGCGCCGTGAGTTTCGCGCAGCGTCTTATTTTCCTTCCGTCTCATGCTCACGGCCGACGATGTCGCCGTCCTGGAATAAGTACTCCTTCAGCTCCTTGTTGAAGTCGGGGCTTGCGCGGCGGATCCATTCGAGGGTCATCGCGGCGTGTTCGATTTCCTCGCGCATGTTGTGAAGCAGGATCGCCTTCAGCGTGGGGTCGTCGCAGTCGTCGGCGCGCTGCTGATACCAGTCCACGGCTTCCAGTTCCTCCATCAGCGAGGTGATGGCCTGGTGCATATGGATGGTTTCCTTGCGCAAGCGTTCGCGCGGAGCATGGAGATGGTCGCTGGCCATTTTGAGCCTTCCAAGAAAAGGGAATGGGGATTGAAACTCACTTCACGCCGATTTGTTCTCCGCCCTTCAAAAAAACGCCATTTTTCAAAGGCTTGATAGGGGACAACAGAGGCCTTGCCCGACAAGGGTATTCCGCGTTATTCGGCGGGCCAAGGGCCGATAAAGCCGCTGGCGCCGCCGATTTGACCGTCCCGACGCGGGCGTTGAATCGCCCGGGGCGGGACGGCCAAATCGATCCGCGGCACTGGTTTTATAGATTGCCTGGTGGCTGGCTTTCGAAGTTCGTGCCGAGCTACAAGAAAGACCGACGAACTTCGAAAACCGACCACGAGGCGGTTTGTTACAGGCAAAGGGAACGGAAATGCGTAAGGCACTGATTTTGGCGTCGATGCTGCTGGCGCCGGTGGCGGCTCAGGCCGCCGGGGATCCGGTCGTGGGTAAGAAGCAGTTCGCGCCGTGCGGCGCCTGCCACACCGTCGAGAAGGGCGGCCCGAACAAGATCGGCCCGAACCTGCACGGTCTCATCGGCAAGAAGTCGGGCACCAACCATCCCGAATACGCCTATTCCGCCGCCATGAAGAACGCCGGGATCACCTGGAGCGAGGAGGAACTGATGAAGTACCTCGTGAAACCGCAGGATTATGTGAAGGGCACCAAGATGCCGTTCGTCGGCGTACCGAACCCGGAAGTCCGCGCGAACATCGTCGCCTACGTGCTCGAAGCGACGAAAGAATAGTGTTTCATCCGCCCCGGGCGGAAACGGAAAAGGCGCGGTGGGGACATACCGCGCCTTTTTGATTCCGGAAGAACACTGCTATCCTCGCGCCATCGGACATCAGGGAACGTCATGAAAAAGATCTATATCGCGGTGGCCGCCGCCGTGGTGCTGTTGCTCGCCGGCTACGTCGCGGCCGGGCCGTATCTCGCGCTGAACGGAATCCGTGATGGCATTGTCGCGCAAGATGAAGCGGTGCTGGCCGAACACATCGATTTCCCGGTGTTGCGCGAAAGCATGAAAGAGGAGATCGCCGGGGTTATGACCGCGCGGATGGCGGAAAGAGCTGGCGGCGACCCGGAAATGGCGGCCATGGGCCAGCTGTTCGCGAGTAAGATGGTCGAGGTGATGGTCGATAAAGTCGTTACCCCGCAAGGCCTCGCGATGCTGACCTCTACGAAAGAAGCAAGCCAAGAACTCACCAAGGACAACGTGCTCGCCGACCTCAATGTGGCCTATGAGGGGTTGAACCGCGCCGTCGTCACGCAGGCGAACAAACCCGACGCCAAGCTGGTCCTCAGTCGCCAGGGCTTGAAGTGGCGTTTGACGGGGGTCAGGCTGCCCACGACGGAAACGGCGCAGTAGCCGCAGGCAAAGAAAAAGGCCCGGTGTTTCCACCGGGCCTTTTTGATTCGCGAATTTCGAAACGCTTACGCCGCGTGCCAGATTTCGGCGGCTTTTTCGACGCGCTTGCGCACTTCGCCCTGCTGCGTGAGGAGCACGGCGGGAGTCCGCGGGCCGAAGCGGTCGAACAGGCTCTTCTGATCGTCGATCTCGCGCAGCGCGGCCGTACGGTCGATCTGCATGAGGCTCTTGAACTTCGACTGATCGAACGCGAGGCCTTCCCACTTCAGATCCTGATAGCGCGGCATGAAGCCGAACGGGCTTTCCACCGCATCGCCGCGGCCATGGACACGGTCAACGACCCACGCAAGGGCGCGCATGTTCTGGCCGTAACCGGGCCACATGAATTTCCCGTGCTCGTCCTTGCGGAACCAGTTCACGCGGAAGATCGCCGGTGGATTCTTCAGTTTTTCGCCGATCGCGAGCCAGTGCGAGAAGTAGTCGGCCATGTTGTAGCCGCAGAAGGGCAGCATTGCCATCGGATCGCGGCGCACGGCGGCCTGGTTCTCGGCGGCGGCGGTGGCTTCAGAACCCATGGTGGCGGCGAGGTACACGCCGTGATTCCAATCGAACGACTGGAACACGAGCGGGAAGGTGTGGCTCATGCGGCCGCCGAACACGAAGGCGCTGATGGGCACGCCCTTCGGGTCATCCCACGCCGGATCGAGGATCGGGCAGAGGGTGGCCGGCGCGGTGAAGCGCGCGTTCGGGTGCGCGGCGGGACGGCCGCAACCCGGCGTCCAATCCTTGCCCTGCCAGTCGATGAGGTGCGCGGGCGCTTCGTCGGTCATGCCTTCCCACCACACATCGCCTTCGTCCGTCAGCGCGACGTTGGTGAAGATGCAATCGCGTGCGACGAGCTTCATCGCATTCGGGTTGGTCTTGTCCGACGTGCCCGGCGCGACGCCGAAGTAACCCGCTTCCGGGTTGATGGCGCGCAGCGTGCCGTCGGCCGCCGGCTTGATCCAGGCGATATCGTCGCCCACGGTCCAGGCTTTCCAGCCTTCGAAGCCCTGGGGGGGGATGATCATGGCGAGGTTGGTCTTGCCGCAGGCGGACGGGAAGGCCGCGCCGACGTAGGTCTTCTCGCCTTTCGGCGATTCCAGACCGACGATGAGCATGTGCTCGGCGAGCCAGCCTTCTTCTTTCGCCATCACCGAAGCAATGCGGAGCGCGAAGCACTTCTTACCCAGGAGGGCGTTGCCGCCGTAGCCGGAACCGAACGACCAGATCTCGTGGGTTTCGGGGAAATGCACGATGTACTTGTTGTCGTTGCACGGCCAGGCCACGTCTTTCTGACCGGGCTCGAGCGGCGCGCCGACCGAGTGGACGCACGGCACGAAGTCGCCGTCGCCGAGGACGTCGAGGACCTTCTTACCCATGCGGGTCATGATGCGCATGTTCACGACGGCATAAGCAGAGTCGGTGATCTGGATGCCGATGTGGGCGATGTCGGAACCGAGCGGGCCCATCGAGAAGGGGATCACGTACATGGTACGGCCGCGCATGCATCCGGCGAAAAGCCCGTTGAGGGTTTCGCGCATCTCCGTGGGGTCCGCCCAGTTGTTGGTCGGACCGGTGTCGTCCTTATCCTTCGTGCAGATGAAGGTGCGGTGTTCGACACGCGCCACGTCGCCCGGGTGCGAGCGGCAGAGATAGGAGTTGGGACGCTTCTGTTCGTTGAGGCGGATGAACGTTCCGCCTTTCACCATCTGGTCGCACAGCGCGTCGTATTCTTCCTGCGAGCCGTCGCACCAGTGGATGCGATCCGGTTGGCACAGGGTTGCAATTCGATTCACCAGCTCATTCAGTTTGGTGTTGCTGGTGGCCACACGTACGTCCTTATTCACCGTAGTCCCTTCAAAAAACGTCGATGTCTTGGCCGTTCTTTACATCCGAGACCCCTAAGTGCAAGGGGGTGTTTCGGTAAAATCCTGTTCATCTGCGAATAAACCGAACGGCTCCGTAAGCTGGCCTTACAAGTACGTGGAATTGACGCGGAAAATCGGACTACTTACGCTACCTCCACCTGCCAAGTGTGCACTGCACAAGGAAAATCCCGCCGGCTTTCATCGGCGGGAAAGCGCTTACAAGGTCGCCAAGAGGTCGCCGCCCGATGAAAAATCTGCGTTTCACGCTGCCCGAGATTCGCGCCGCCTATGCCGCTGGAGCGCGCGTTGCCGACGTCGTGCAGGAAGCCGTACGGCGTGCCGATACGGATGTGCAGCAAAGCGGTGTGTGGATCACGCGCATTCCCGCCGGCGCACTGAACGCGCGTGTGAAGGCGCTCGAAAGTCTGGACGCGGCGGCGCGGGCAAAGATGCCGCTGTTCGGCATGCCCTGCGCGATCAAGGACAATATGGACCTCGCGGGCACGCAGACGACCGCCGCGTGTCCGGCCTATGCGTACACACCGAAAGAAACCGCCTTCGCCGTGCGCCGCCTGGAAGCGGCGGGCGCTGTGATCATCGGCAAGACCAATATGGATCAGTTCGCGACCGGCACCGCGGGCCTGCGTTCGCCCTACGGCACGCCGCGCTCGGTGTTCGGGCGCGACTACGTGGCCGGCGGATCGAGCTCGGGCTCGGCGGTGGTGGTGGGCGCGGGCATCGTGCCCTTCGCGCTGGGTAGCGATACGGCCGGCTCTGGACGCATTCCGGCGGCGTTCAACAACATCGTCGGCCTGAAACCGACGCGCGGGATCATCTCGGCCTCGGGCGTGGTGCCGTGCAACCGCTCCATCGATTGTGTGGCGGTCCTCGCCCACAGCGTGGAAGACAGCATGACCGTGCTCGACGCGCTGGCGGAGATGGACCCCACGGACATCTATTCGCGCGTGCGCGTGTCGATCCCGGCCAACGCCTCGGGTTCATTCTCCTTCGCGGTTCCTAAGGCCGCCGACCTCGAGTTCTTCGGGGATGCGGAGAACGCGCAGATGTTCGCGGACGCTGTCGCCACGATGGAACGCATCGGCGGCAAGAAGATCGAGATCGACTTCGCCCCGTTCCGCGATGCTGGAGGCTTGCTGTACGGCGCCGGTTTCATCGCCGAGCGCGTCGTCGACCTTGGCGCCTTCATCGAAGCCCATGAAGCCGAGTGCCATCCCAACGTCGTGAAGCTGATCCTGGGCAACAAGGACCGCAAGGCCACCGAAGTGTTCGCGGGCCAGCACAAACTGGAAGCTCTGAAGCGCGCGGCGGCGGGGATCTTCGCCGGTGCCGATTTCCTGCTGGTGCCGACCTCACCCATTCAATCCACCGCCGCCGAAGTGGAAGCCGATCCCATCGCGCTGCCGTGGAAGTTCAGCTTCTACACGGGCTTCGGCAACATCCTCGATCTCGCGGCCTTCGCCGTCCCGGCGGGCATCAACAAACGCGGGCTGCCGTTCGGGGTGCAACTCGTGGGCCCGATGTTCACGGAGGCAAGGATGGCGCCCGTGGCGAGTAAGTTCATGCAGGCGGTGGGCGGATATACTGGGGCGCCGGCGGCTTAATTCGTTTTCTGGTCATCCTTGCGGCGAAGCCGCGAGGATCCAGGAGGGCCTGGTTTTATTTTAAACCAAATCGCAATGACCCTTTGGTCCCCGGCGCCTGGCGAGCGCCCGCTCTTTTTATGATGCGCGCCTTCGCGCGCGGGCCAAGGACGACAAAAACAAACCGCGCAAAAAAAAGCCGGCGCAGGGGGGAGGTCCCTGGCCGGCTTGAGGTGAGGTCCCTGGGGGGACCTACGAAAACTTTGGCGAAAAAGCAGTCACGCGGGTTTAGATCGCGGCGGCGCCGCGCTCACCCGTGCGGATGCGAACGACTTCGCTGACGGGCGAGACAAAAATCTTCCCGTCGCCGATCTTGCCGCTCTGCGCCGCACCGCGGATCGCTTCGATGGCGGCTTCGACCTGCGGGTCGTCCACCACGACGTCGATCTTCACCTTCGGCACGAGGTCAACCACGTACTCGGCGCCGCGATAGAGTTCGGTGTGGCCCTTCTGGCGGCCAAAGCCCTTGACCTCGAGCACGGTCAAACCTTGCACGCCGATGTCGTTCAGCGCTTTCTTCACTTCGTCCAGCTTGAAGGGCCGGATAATGGCTTCGATCTTTTTCATCTTTGGTCTCCTGTTCGGATGTACCGGTCACACGGTTGGAACCGTGCATTGTCTCTGACTGCGTGGGGCTGAGCCGGCGAGGACGTGAAGCGCCGAAGGCCCAAGCTTACCATCCGGGGATCGAGGGGGGAAAGTTCGCCACACCGAGTTGACCTCGGATGTGGCGAACCTCTGTCGAGCGCGTCCCCACTTCCCCTAGGGGTTAGTTAACGACCTCGCCATGGAGGACGATATCCAACCCTTCGCGCTCTTCATCCTTCTCGACGCGCAGGCCCACGATGAGGTCCACGACCTTGAGAATGATTGCCGTAGCGATGGCGCAGTAAACGACCGTGACGCCGATACCATAGAGCTGCGTGATAACCTGCGCGCCGTTGCCTTCGATCAGGCCATGAGCGTCGATCGGGCTGATGGCTTCGCGGGCGAAGACACCGGTCAGAACGGCGCCGATGATGCCGCCGACACCGTGAACGCCGAAGGCGTCCAAGCTGTCGTCGTA
>JAIUPE010000079.1 GCA_020160875.1 Pseudomonadota bacterium | reverse complement strand
TCGGGCTCCATATATCCGCTCGTCACGATGATGGGCATCTCCGGCTTGAGCGATGCGGCGTATCGCGCCAAGTCTCCGCCGGTCCAGCCGCGTCCCAGCCGATAGTCTGTTACGAGAATGTCGTAAGCCGCGCCCTGGGCCAGCACCTCTCGCGCGGTTTCGGCATTGGGGATGGCGTCGACAATGAATCCCCCGCGTTCAAGCTTTATGGCGGTGATCTTGCGCAGGTCTTCGTCGTCTTCCACCAGCAGGACACGTAAATTCAGCTGCCGCATCTCTTCCGGCGGCGACGATGACGCGATCTCCGGACCTGGGCCGTCCTGCGGGAAAGTCAACGTAAAGCGGCTGCCCCGGTTCGGTGAACTCTCAACGTCGATACTGCCGCCGGCCTCTTTCGCGAAGCCGTAAACCATGGCGAGCCCAAGACCTGTACCGCTTCCGATCGGTTTCGTGGTGAAGAACGGCTCAAATATGCGCTGGACCACCTCGGGCGGCATGCCGATGCCGGAGTCTTGCAAGCTGATCTCGACACACCCCGACGCTTGGCCGTCTTTCGGCGCGAGGCGTCGGCAACCGACGACGAGCGTTCCGCCTTCGGGCATCGCATCGCGCGCGTTAAGCGCCAGATTCAGCAGCGATGTGTGGAACAGTCCCGAATCAACGCGGATATGGAGTCCAGGCTCCAGGGCGGCGGTGATTTCAATGCGTGTACCCAGAGTTCTTTTCAGGACGTGGACAAGTTCGTCCAGCGCCGCGCCCACGTCGATACGCTCCGTCCTGTGGACGGACTTGCGCGAGAAGACAAGAAGGCGGCGCGTAAGCGCCTGCGCGCGTTCGCATGTGCGCGCGATCAGCCTCAGGCTTGCATGCGCGGTTTCACTGGTGACGTCGGGGGCCGAGATGACGTCCGCCGACGAGCTGATGATCGCGATCAGGTTGTTGAAGTCGTGCGCGATACCTCCGGCCAGCTGTCCAAACGCCTCCATTTTTCCAGACTGGATCAGCCGCGTCTGCAGCTCCTGTTGCTGGGTCAGGTCCCGGATGATCGCCGTGACGAGCGGACCGTCGGCGGTATCGATACGTGAAAGGGCGACTTCCACCAGGAATGTCGATCCATCCTTCCTCAGCGCGCGGACTTGGCGGCTTTGGGCCATCCTGCGGTTTGATTCTTGTGATCTCAGGAAGCCGTTCATGGAATCGCCGTGCGCGGCCCGGTCTTCCATGAGCAGGAGTATGTCCAAGGGTTGACCGACCGCCTCTTCTGCGGTCCAGCCAAAAGCGCGCTCGGCGGCCTCGTTGAATAGCGAGATCTTCCCACGCGAATTGACAGAAACGATGGGGGAGAACGTTGATGAAATTATCTTCTGAAGACGGCCTTCCGCCTGTTGTAACTTTTCCGATTGCTCGCGCATGGCGATGGCGCCGGCAAGCTCGCGGCCCAGATCTGTGAATAGCGCGACCTCTTGTTCACCGAACGCATTCGGTTCTGACCCATAGACCATGATGGCGCCGGAGATGTGCTCGCCCAGCTGAAATGGAACGCAGACCGTGGATCTGATCCCGTGGCTCAACGCCCGCTGGCGCCACAAGCCGAAATCTGGATCATTCAGCGCGTCTCCCATCATCTGCGGCTGGCCCGTGCGAATGGCCGTTCCGCTTGGCCCGAGGCCTTCCGGGATCTCCTCCGACCAGCTGAGTTTAAGGTTGGACATGTAGGAAAGAGCCGGGCCGGCGCCGGCAATGAACCGTATGGGCAGGCCCGGCGACCTTTCGGCCAATCCAATCCACGACAGGACATAGACAGGCTGTTCGACAATCGCCGCGCAAACATCCTGCGCGATCTGTTCGATCGTACGGGCATGCTGAATAGCGCGGATCGACGCGCTATAGGCGGCAAGGGTCCAATTCGAACGGCGCAGACGGTCGGCGTGCGGATTTACGTCGGGCGCGCGCAGATACAGGACCTTCATGACCTCGCCGTGGAGTTCGACGGCGCCCGAAAGCGAAAGATTTAAATAGCGGGGTGTTCCCGATTTTGCGCGAACGACCGCGTGATGGGTATCGCTGGGCTGTGGCGATCTCGAGAATATGTTTTCCTTCAGGTTGGATGGAATGGTGGCCCAAAATAGAAACGCCGGGTCACGTCCGATGATCTCCTCCGCGTCATAGCCAAGAAGGGATACGACCGCGTCGTTGACGGCCGAGATCCTGCCGGTGCGCATGGACAGCGCCAGCATACCCGCCGGTGCATGGCGCCAGGCGAGGTCGAAGATCGACCCGCTCAGTGGGGCCTGTGATGGAGGCTCACGAGACATGCAAGATAATCCTGATGGGAGACCCGCGCGATCCACTTAAGAATTCGAGCGTTCTTGTGGAAACCGGCTATTGGTCATTTGGCGATGTTCCTCAGCATATTTGACGTCAAGATCGCCAGGCAAGGAGAAGCGGCGCGCGCCCGCGGCGTGGTTGGAGGCGGCGCATCTCTCGGGTGTCGCTTCGACGGTGTTCGCGCGGCCGCGCTCTTCCAGAAACCGGCGGCGCGGCTTCAACACAATTGAACGTCGGAGGGAGTGGTTGTCATGAGGCGCCGCCGCCGACACGTTTGCCTCACGCGGCGGCCCTGATGTTGGAAAGAAAATTGTCGACCTGACTTCTCAGCACCTCGGACTGTTGAGACAGATCGCGGGCGGAGGACAGCACTTGCGCGGAAATGGCGCCTGTTCTGCTGGCTGCGGCGGTTACGGCCGCGATGCCGGTGGAAACTTCGGCGCTGCCGCCGGCGGCCTGCTCCACGTTGCGTGCGATGTTTTTCGCGGTAATGCCCTGTTGGTCCATTGCCGATGAGATGCTGGCGGAAATTTGATCGATGCTGTCGACGACGTTGAAAATACGTTCGATAGCGACCACGGATATCTTGGTTGCATTTTGTATGCCCCCGATCTGGTTGCCGATCTCCTCCGTCGCTCTCGCGGTTTGTGCCGCCAAATTTTTAACTTCGGACGCCACGACCGCGAATCCTTTACCCGCTTCTCCGGCGCGGGCGGCTTCGATGGTGGCGTTTAGCGCAAGCAGGTTTGTCTGATCGGCGATATCTGAAATCAAGCGAACGACGCTCCCGATTTTCTGGGCGGCGGTCTCCAAGCCTCGAATTTGATCTTGCGCATTGTTCGCTTCTTCCACGGCATGGCCGACGGCGCGAGTCGACTCGGATACTTTGCGGCCGATTTCAGCGATCGATGCGGAAAGTTCCTCCGTCGCGGTGGCGACGGATTGTACGTTGGACGTGGCTTGGGATGCCGCCGCCGCCACGGCGGTCGATTGCGCGCTTGCTTCGTCCGCGGTCGTTTCCATGCTCTGCGCCGACGATTCAAGATCTTTGCTTGCCATGGAAACTGCGCGGGTAACGTCTAGGACGCATCCTTCGAAGGTCGCGGCCAACGAAAACATGTCTTCGCGGCGCGCGGTCTCCAACGCGCGGCGCCGGGTTTCGTCCTCGCCAGCCAAATGGCGCACTTCCTCTTTGGCGGCTTCCGCTTCCCTCACGGCCGTTTCAGCGTCGTGGAAAAGCTCCACCAAACGATGTGACAACCACAGCAGCACGGCGGCCTCGCTTGTCAGAATCAGCGCATGCAGGATAACGCGCGTAAAATCCGCGCCGTCGGGCCACACCAGCGCGGGCAGCACGAGATTGAGGCCCAAGTGATGAGCGGCCACGAAAGTGCTCGCCAACAGAATGGTGCGCCAATCGCAAAACGCAGCGAGGATGGCGAGTGCGGCGAAGAACACCATGTGGATGTCGATCTGCCAAGGTTCGCCTTGGGCGGCGCCCAGGACGAGCGCGGTCAACCCCATCACGGAAAGCGCGCTCGCATAGCGCGTGATCGCGGCCGTCGGCGCGATCAGCCGGCCGCACGTCGCGGCGCCGGCGAGCGACAGGCCGGCGGCAAGCGTTCCGGTGCTGAACGTCAGTGTCAGGTTCAAGCCCAGTAAGATTGCAGCGCCTATCCAGCTGACGGCGACGCACGCGGTCGCCGCTCTCGTCCGAAGTTGATCAAGCCCCGTCATTTATCTCTCCATGTTTATTTTATGCGTTGTCCCGGCCGGTGCCGCAGCCGCCCGCGGCGATCGGGTCAAGCAGGAGCCACGCGCCCCGGCGGCGAAGCGCCGCGGAGGTGTCCTTATCCTCGAGGGTCACGACGGCGATGGTGCCGACCTTGCCGAAACGCACCGGGCGTGCGCCGGCGGCAATCACGCGGGCAAGGACATCTTCGTTTGATAGCCAGGGCGCGAAGACGGCGGCGACTTGCGGCTGCGCCGCTTCGGGCCGCGCTTTCGGTGCGCCTGCCATGAGGGCAAGGGCGAATGCGACCCCCACCGTCAGGGCGAAAACCGCGCCGAAACCTTTTGACGTGTCCTCTGTCATCTCAATTCTTACGCCGTATCGCGCTGGTCCAGGTGGCCCGTGTCGTCGGGCGATTTTTGGTCAGCATGAATAATGAGGGCGGGGCGGCGTTTCGACGCTTCTAAAGGATAATGCGCCGTTCAGAAGTATGAGGACGGCCTGGTTTTAGATATTCAGAAGCCGTATCCACGGTCTCGACGGAGCCGGCGCTGTCGGGCGGCCCTGGCATCGCCGCCGCGGGCCCCGAACACCTGAATGAAGCGTTTGTCCGTGTGTAAGGCGGCGAAGTCCGGGATACGGGAAATTCGCGCCGGGCCGGCTGACGCGATTATAGAAACCGGTCGATCACCCGGTGGACATGGGGCGTAAGCGGGGTCAACCCCGGTCACGGCGCCATTTGCCATCCGCCCTCGACGGCGGCCAGAGCCTCGCGCATCGCGTTCGCGAAATCCTGATTCTCATAGATATCGTTGTGGCCCACGCCCTTGATGGTGCGGCTATAGACCATGCGTTTGGCCGCGCCGCGCATCATGGAGCTGCGTTCGCGCGGGATGATCTCGTCATGCTCGGCGGCGATGATGGCCGTCGGCACATCGAGGCCCTTCAGGAGCTCGCCGTTGCGCATCGGATTCTTCAGCAGCGCCGCCGCGGGCACCCACGGGAAATGCACCTTCGCGAGTTCGGCGAGGGAGTCGAACGGTGTCACCAGGATCAAACCGTCCAGTTTGCGCTCGCGGGCGAGATGCACGGCCACGCCCGATCCGATGCTGAAGCCGGCGGCGACGATTCGGACGTTACCGCCCTGCTTCTCGGCGTCCTCGCGCACCTTGTCGTAAATCAGCGGCGCGTCGGCAATCAGCGCGTCCACCGACGCGCGGCCGGTACTCGGTGCATAGCCGCGATAATGGAACGCCACCACCTCGGCCTGCGGATAAAGATTGAACAGGTAGACCGCCGCGGTCTCGGCGTTCCAGGCGTTGCCGCCGAAGGCGATGATGATCAAACGGTCGGTCATGGGCGCGGCCGGCGGTGCAAGGCTTACGCCGTGCAACGTCTCGCCGTCGGTGGTCGTGAGTTCCAGGCGCGGGGCGTCCGCCGGCACCGGCGTGCCGGTTTGCACGGCCATGTCGGCGGGGAACAGAAGGCGGTCCTGTACGGCGTACAGAACGGCCACCGCCGCCGCATAAGCCACCGCCAGCGCCACCAAGATCTTCAAAAACGTCATGACCGGACCCTACCCCGGAATGGAGCGAGGTTAAATGTGCCCGGCGATGACGGCGGAAGTGTGGAGCGTTTTCCGCCGAAGTGGCGGCCGGCTCTGCGTGGAAAACGCGATAAAAAAAGGCTTTAAAAAGAGGCTTGAATTCCCGCGATGAACGTCCGCCCCGGCGCCGCGAACCCCGGCGCATTCTCATGATGCGCGTTGAACAGGTTCTCGCTCGCCAGCCACACCTTAAGGCCCAGGTCGGCGAAGGTATAAGCCGTACGTACGTCCACCGTCGTGCGATCGGGAAGGTCCTGCTGTTGGAAGGGGCCCGAGCGCGCCGTCACGATCTCCCCCGCGTCATAGGCCAGCGTGCCGTGCAGGCTCCAGGCGGGGGTAAGGTCCATATTCGCCTCGATCCGCGCGAGATCCGTGGGTCGGAAGTTCACCCGCGCGCCAGTCGTCTCGTCGGTGGTTTTAAGATGCGTATAGCTCGCCGCGAGGCGCAGGCGCGCGTTCACCGCTATATGCCCCGCCAGCTCGATCCCGCGCGACAGCGTGTCCTTATTGGTGAACTGCTGCGTAGTTTGATCGTTCTGGATGAAGCCGTCGATGCGCGTGCGGAAGCCCGTTAATGACAAACCCGCGCCGTCCACCGGCGCCCAGGCCACCGTCGCTTCATAGGCCTTACCCACCTCGGCGCTGAGGGTCGCGTTGCCGCGCTGGGCGTCGAACATCTGCTGCAAGGTCGGAAAGCGCACTTTGCGCGCCGCGCCGGCGCTCACCGTGACGTCCGGTGTCACCTCGTAGGCAAGGCGCGCCGCGAGCTGCGTGCCGTCCTTGGTGACGGCACCCCGGTCGAACCAATGGGCGCTCGCGCCGAACGTCGCGTGCAGGGTTTCAAGCGGGCTGACGTTATATTCCAGTGCCGCCGATGTCGTGGTCGAAGCGGCTTCCGTGTCGAGCGCGCGTACGGCAAAGGTGCCTGTCGCGCCACCACCACCGCCGCCTCCACCGCCACCACCACCTCCACCACCCGTGACCGGGATGTTGCGGATAAAGCCGCTCAGCTTCAGCACATCGCGCTGAACGCTGAGGGTTGAGGCGATCTGTCCGGCGCCCGCCAGATCGTAGCCCAGCGCAATACGGCCCCCGCTCACGGCGCTGTCGAACAACTGGTGGAAGCTCTGCACCCGCGTGTTGGTCATGGTGCTGAAGGTGGCGTCGTCGTACCGGTTATCCTCGGTGTTGAGCACGTTCACATAGCCGGACAAACGCGCCGTGAAGGGCCCGCCCGTATCGAAGCTCACATCGCCCTGCGCGAAACCGCCTTCGATGTGATCCAGGCGCTCGAACTGCTGCGGCATCAGGAACAGGTTCGTGGGGTCATTGAGGCTGTTGTACGGCAGGCCCTGTTCGCCGTTCACATAGCCCGCAGACAGGCCCACGCTGACGTCCTCCCAGCCGTGCGCCACGTTGGCGAACAGATTGGTGCGCCGCGTGTCGCTGTTGGGAGTGCGGTATCCGTCCGCGCCCGTGAAGCCCGGCGAATCCGCTACACTGCCGCTCACGAACACATCTGTCTGCGCGATGCTGCCGCCGGCGCTTGCGCTGGTCAGCCAGCCCAGGTCGCCGCCCAGGGGCGTGCCGCTGGTGATTTCCGTCATCGCGCGGCCGTGCCGGTCGCTGGTCCCGCGCCGGGTGACGATATTGATCAGGCCCGCCGTCGTGCCGGGTCCGTAAAGCACCGAACTCACGCCGGGCACGACCTTGATCTCGGCGATATTCTCCGCCGGGATCAGGCGCGGATCGAACTGGCCGTCGGCGGCCGAGTTCACCGGAATGCCGTTCAGGTACAAAGGCACATGGCGCTGCGGCAGTCCGCGCATGAACAGGCGCGGCACTCCGCCGCCGCCGACATTCATATTCAGGCTCGGTGTCGTGCCGAAGGCCTCGTCCAGGCTGCGGGCCCCGCGCGCGTCGAGGTCGGCGGCGGAAATCACGGCTGTGCTATCTGTCCCGGGGCGCGGCGCGGTCACGACGATCTCACCCAACCGGTAAGCGTCTTGTGCGGATGCGGGCAGCGCCAGCACCAACGAACATGCCCCGATGATGCCCCCAAGGCGCATTTGCCAGAAACCCCAAAGTTGGTAAAGTGATGCGATATATCTCAGCGGATATATCGACTCGCCTCAGCCCGTCAATGAAAACCATGTTCACCCTCACGAGACGCGCCGCGCTCATCGGCCTCGCGGCGACGGCCTTGCCGGTACGCGCCGCGGAGTCCACCCCGTTACGTATTGAAGTGCCGAACCTTCGAAACCTTCAGTTTTTCTCGCTCTGGATCGCCATGGGCGCCAAGTTGTTTGAAGCGGAGGGCCTCGTTCCGTTCATCTTGCCCGCGCCACAGCCGCGCAGCGTCGGCGGACGGCTGTTCACCGGCGAGGCGGACATCGCCGTCCTGCCGCCGCCCATGTATCTCGGCATGATGGCCGAGGCGAAACCGGTCCGCCTGTTCGCCAGCCTCTTCGCCAATGACCCGATCAATCTCGTCGTCCGCAAGGAAATCGCTGCCGTGCGCAAGGTCCCGCTGCAGGGCTCTCTCAAGGACAAGCTCGGCGCACTCAAGGGATTAACGCTCGGCGTTGCGGGTGAACCGCCGCCGCGTCTTCATGCGCTGTTCGCGGCGGCGGGCATGGATGCCGCCAAGGACGTCGAGATCGTCATCATCCATGGACCGGATCAGGTCGCGGCCTTCAAGGAGCGCAAGGTCGATGTGCTCTTCGCCCATACGCCCTATCTGGAAACCGTCATGGTGGACGAGGGGGCCGTGCTCGTCATCGATACCTCGGGCGGCGAAGTCGCGGGCCTCACCGGTAATCAGATCCACGCCTTCGGCGCCGCGAACATCGTGGTCCGTGAAAAGCGCGATCTCCTCATCAAGGTGACTCGCGCCATCGCCCGCGCGCAGCGCATGGCCCACACCGATGCCGCCGCGACGGTCGCCGCGCTCAAAGCCTCGGCGGCCGCGAACGTCGATCCGCGCCAGGTGGAGGCCATTGCGGCCATCTATGCCGACGCCGTGCCGGTGAATCCGCGCATTTCCATCGACGGCATCCGGCGCGCGGCGACGCTCTATCCCGCCCATCCGCGTCATCCCGACTTCTCTATCGTCAATCCGGCGGATTTCGTGGCCGCCGACATCGCCGAAGTGGCGCTCAAGACCCTTTAGAGTCGCCCGCCGTTACAAATCTCCTTTTTTCCCAAAACCTAAGATGTGCTGCCATGGGCATCCCCTGGAGGAGGACCCTGATGAGCAACGCAAACGAACGGCTTCCCGAAGACATTTGCGGCGAGGAATGCCACACCCACGATCAGCAGAACCGCCGCGAGTTCGGCGCGTTGATGCTTGGCCTTGGTCTTGTCGCTGCCACCGGCTCCATCGCGCGCGCCGCCGCGCCGGCGATCACCGAGACCGACGTCACCATTAAGACGCCGGACGGCACCTGCGATGCCGTCATCATCCATCCCGCCACGGGCACGCATCCCGGCGTGCTCATTTGGCCGGACGCCGGCGGTTTGCGGCCCGCTTTCCGCGATATGGGCAAGCGTCTCGCCGCCGAAGGCTATGCCGTGCTCATTCCCAATCCGTTTTACCGCGTGGTGAAAGCGCCGCTGCCGGCCGACTTCCCCCAGGACCAGCGGCCGAAATTGCGTGAAGGTCTTGCCGCGCCCGGCGGCGCCGAGAAGGACGCGGCCGCGTTCCTCGCCTTCCTCGATGGGCATGCCTCGGTGCGCAAGGGCGGCAAGATCGGCACCACCGGTTACTGCATGGGTGGCCCGCTCACCATGCGCACGGCGGCCTCCTTGGGTGACCGCGTCGGCGCCGCAGGTTCGTTCCATGGGGGAGGGCTCGTCACCGACCAGCCGTCGAGCCCGCATCTGCTCGTGCCCAAGATCAAGGCGAAGTATCTGTTCTGCGTCGCCGACAACGACGACCAGAAAGAGCCGGAGGCCAAGAACGTGTTACGCGAGGCGTTCATGAAAGCCGGCAACGCCGCCGACATCGAAGTCTACAAAGGCGCGAACCACGGTTGGTGCGTGCCGACCAGTCAGGTCTACAACCACGAGCAGGCCGAACGCGCCTGGGCGAAACTCGTCGCCCTGTTCAAAACCGCGCTGGTGTAACCCTTTGTGTTTGCTCGCCCTTCCCCTGCACGGCGCGGGGTTGGGGTGGGGCGTGACCCGGTCACCCCCGCTTTAACGCAAGTTGGACGTGTTTCTGCCACAGTCTCTGCGTTTCTTCTGTATGACCACGATCAAAAGTCCCGCCGAAGACGCGAAAGCCATGCTGGGCCCCACGGGCGAACTCCAGCGTGTCGCGGCGCTGGCCTTCGTGTATGCGCGCCACGGCGGTTGGATCGTTCGCATCCCGGCGGCGGACGGCAAGGATGACTGCATCGCCGGTTTCGTCGGCCCCAACGCCTTCGACCGCGCGGTCGAATACGCCTCCGAGAAATACGCGGGCGCCCTCATTCTCGAGCGCGAGCTCTAAGGCCGCACCCCGTCGTCCTCCGCGAATCCCGCCGCGCGCGTGAAGCGCCGTTCAGTGCTTGTATTTCTTCTGACGTTCCACGTCGGAACTCATCAGCTCCTCGATCGGCAGTTTTTCCAAAACCGACGGCGGCGGCTTGGCGAGGCCTTCTTTCTCCATCGCTTTCGTCCAGCGCATCAAGGCATCTGGCATCTTGCGCGAAAGCCACGCCGGGCCGACATATTCGACCCACAGCTCGATCTCGCGCGGCGTGACATCGACTTTTGCGCACATGCTCTCGGCGATCTCGACCAGGGTTTTCGCCACCGTCGCATCGATCATCGCCGAGGGTTCGGTCCAGAAACCTTTCCGGTAGCTGTCGGTGTAGAAGCCGAATTGCTTCAGCATATCGAGCACCTCGACCGTCTCGCCATGGGTGTCTGTCGCATCCTTGCATTCGAGCAGATGACGCGCGCCCTTTTGCACCAGCTCGGACAGGATCCACGCCGTGTTCTTCGGGGGGTGCGAGCGGTAATCCTTCCACGCCCCCATCAGCTCGCTCTTGGACCGCGCGAGGCACATCGCGCGCAACGTGGATACTTTCTCGCTCTCTTCCACCGACACGGCGGCTATGGCGGCGGCGGAAGGATAGCGCTCGGCGCCGAGCAGGATCTTCGCGTCGGCGGCAAGGCGTTTGGCATTACGGATGGCCGCGTTCATGCCTTCGGCGACCTCATTGGCCGACAAGGGCCCGCGAAAGGGCGATAACGGTGGCGTGGAACTCGTGGATGGCATGGGCTCTCGCGTGACTCGCTATGCACTCAAAGCCCCCTCACGAATGATAGGAGGCAGTGATGCAACGATGCAGGCGGGCCAGTGTTCCCGTGCCGTGTCGGAAGGCCTTCGCGTAAAGGCCTCACCGCGAACAAATTTAGGCAGATATGACCGCGCCGTTGCGCGGCTCCGTCGGCAGGGCGAGATCGACGAAGATATCGGTGACCTGATCGGGCGCCGGCAGGCTCATCGGGTCCTCACCCGGATAGGCCTGGGCCCGCATCTTGGTGCGCACACGGCCCGGATCCACGATATTTGCCTTCACATTGGTATGGGCCATCTCGACGGCGTAGATCTTCACCATCTGCTCGAGGGCCGCCTTCGAGGCTGCGTACGGACCCCAGTACATCTGGGTCTTACGCGCGACGCCGGAGGTCACAAAAATCGCGCGTCCCGCGTCTGACAATCGCAGTAATGAATCCATTGCGCGAATCAAACGCCAGTTCGCGTGAACATTGAGATTGAAGATGTCGGTCCACATCTTCGGCGTGTAGTGGCCCATCGGCGAAAGCTGGCCCAGCATCGCGGCGTTGCCGACCAGGATGTCGAGCTTGCCGAAACGCTGGTACAGCGCGGCGCCCGTCTGGTCGATCTTGTCGAAGTCGGTGAGGCTCTCGTTCACGAGCACGGCGGGCAGGCCGCCATTTTTCCGGATCTCGTCGTCGAGTTCTTCCAGGGCGCCGGTGGTGCGGGCGAAGGCGATCACTTGCGCGCCTTCCTGGGCATAGCGCAGGGCAATGGCGCGGCCGATGCCGCGTGAAGCGCCCGTCACGAGCGCGATGCGCCCCGCGAGCTTACCGGTCTGTGTCACGGCTTAGACTCTTTCGGTGAGCAGCGAGAGCTGCTTGGGTTGGGTGCCGGCGTTGCGGTCCGTCAACGGCAGCGGATAGTCGCCGGTGAAGCAGGCGTCGCAGAACTGGGGATGGTCCATCTCGCGTTTCGCTTCCCCGAGCGCCTTGTACAGGCCGTCGATGGAGATGAACGCGAGGCTGTCCACACCGAGGAGTTTCGCCATCGCCTGAACGTCGTACTGGTGAGCGAGCAACTTGTCGTAGTCCGGCGTATCGATGCCGAAGAAACACGGATGCGCCGTGGGCGGACTGGAAATGCGCATATGCACTTCCGTCGCGCCCGCTTGACGGACCATCTCGACGATTTTCTTGGACGTGGTGCCGCGCACGATCGAATCGTCCACCAAAACGACGCGCTTGCCTTCCAGAACGTCGCGGTTCGGATTGTGTTTACGCTTCACGCCGAGATTGCGGGTCTTGTCCGTCGGCTGAATAAAGGTGCGGCCGACGTAGTGGTTGCGGATGATGCCGTATTCGAACGGCACTTTCGAAGCCGCCGCGTAGCCCAGCGCCGCCGGGACACCTGAATCGGGCACCGGCACGACCACATCGCAATCGACGGCGCTCTCGAGGGCGAGCTGCGCGCCGATCTTCTTGCGCACGTCGTACACGCTGTGGCCCTCGGCCACAGAGTCGGGGCGCGCGAAGTAGATGTATTCGAAGATACAGAAGCGCGGGTGCTGTTTGGGGAACGGTTTCAAGCTGCGCACGCCGTCCTTGGTGATAATCACCACTTCGCCGGCGTCCACGTCGCGTACGTATTCCGCGCCGATGATGTCCAGGGCGCAGGTCTCCGAGGCGAGCACGTAGGAGTTCCCGGACTTGCCGAGAACCAGCGGGCGTACGCCCAAGGGGTCGCGCGCGCCGATCAGCGCGCCGTTCATCAGGCAGACGAAGGAGTAGGCGCCTTCGACCTGACGGAGCGCATCGACCAGGCGGTCCTCGAAAGTTGTCGCTTCGCTGATGGCCATCAGGTGAATGACGACTTCGGTATCCGAGGTCGATTGGAACAGGCAGCCGCGCCGTTTCAATTCGTTGCGTAGGGTCAGCGCGTTGGTGAGGTTGCCGTTGTGCGCGATCGAAAAGCCGCCTGTGTCGAGTTCGGCGAACAGCGGTTGCACGTTCCGAAGGATGGTCTCGCCCGTGGTGGCATAGCGCGTGTGGCCGATGGCCATGTTGCCTTTGAGGCGGTCCATGACCGCTTCCGAGGCGAAGTTTTCGGAGACATGGCCCATGCCGCGGTGGCTGTGGAACTGCACGCCGTCGAAGCTGACGATGCCGGCCGCTTCCTGACCGCGGTGTTGCAGGGCGTGCAGGCCGAGCGACGTGTGGGCGGCGGCTTCCGCGTCACCGATAATGCCGAACACGCCGCATTCCTCGCCGAGATGATCGTCGTCGACGCGGTCGTTGCTGACAAAGGGATTCGTGCTGAGCCGGTCACTCATGGGGTGCGGTCGTCTCCGGGCTCAGGGTGCTATTCATGAGCCGTTCTATATCCCGGCGTTCCTGATTTTGGTACCCGGCTTCCGTGGTTTTTTCTTTGGAATCGGAAGCATTTGCCGCCGGCGCCGGCCGGTTGAGGCGTTCGAGTGTCTTGGCGGTATGTATGGCGTCTTCGGCCTTAATCAAGGCGGCCGGCTTCGGAGCCAGGACCGGCGGCATGAAGGAGGGCGGAAGCGCCGAAATCAGGCCTTCGGCGGCCATTTCGATGACGGGCAGGGTTTTGGCGGTCTCGATCCACCGGGGACGCTCACGCTCCGTCAGCCAGTCGGTGATCACAAGGCCGATGGCGAGGATCACGATGGCCCGGGCGATGCCGAACACGAACCCCAGCGAGCGATCGAGGTTGCCGAGCGCGCTTTTCTGGATCGCGCGCGCCACCGCATGCGTGACGATGGACAGGATCAAGAGCACCAGGATGAAGATCCCGACCGCCGAGGCCGCATCGGCCGCCCAGTTGATGGGGATCAGGCCGCGCGCATGGGGCTGCACGAAGGGGAAGCCGTAAATGACCGCGACCACCGCGCCGATCCAGGCGGCGATGGACAGCACCTCGTGAACAAAACCTCGAATGAAGGCAATGAGCGCGGAGATGAGAAGGATGGCGCCTACGGCAAGATCGAGGCCGTTCACAGGCAAGCCTTGCATCAGTCACCCGCCGTTCTGCGAGGCGGCGTGCGAGAGACGGAAGCGTCGGTAAATTGGCTCACCACGTCTTGTACGTGACCCATGCTTTTGATCGCCAGAATTTTGTCTGTCTGGCCCGTTTTGGTGTCGTCTGGCTTCCCCTGGTCCGACTTGCGAGCCGAGCGCGGGATCCAGGCCTGCTTAAAGCCCAGTTTCGCGGCTTCTTTGAGGCGCACATCGCGCTGCGCCACGGCCCGAACCTCACCAGAGAGGCCGATCTCGCCGAAGACCACCGCATCCGCGGGCACCGGGTCACCCGTCAGGGCAGAAACCAGGGCCGCCGCAACCGCGAGGTCCGCCGCCGGTTCCTGTATCCGCAGGCCGCCGGCGACGTTCAGATAAAGGTCATGCCCGGTGAAGGCAAGGCCGCACCGGGCCTCCAAAACCGCCAAAACCATGTTCAGCCGGGCCATGTCCCAGCCCACCGCCGCCCGGCGGGGTGTCCCGAGCGCGGATGGGGCCACAAGGGCTTGAATTTCCACAAGAACTGGCCGTGTACCTTCAAGGCCCGCGAACACCGCGCTGCCGCTTACATTGCCCCGGCGCTCGGCCAGGAACAGCGCGGAGGGATTAAGGACCTCGGCCAGGCCCGCATCGGTCATCTCGAACACGCCGATCTCGTCCGTCGGCCCGAAGCGGTTCTTCACCGCCCTGAGGATTCGGAACTGATGGCCGCGGTCGCCCTCGAAGTAGAGGGTCGTGTCCACCATATGCTCAAGGACACGCGGACCGGCGAGCGTGCCCTCCTTGGTCACATGGCCGACGAGGAACAAGGTGAAGCCCCGCCGCTTCGCCACGCGGATGAGCTCATGGGCGCAGGTGCGGACTTGCGTGACGGTGCCCGGCGCGGACTCAACATTGTCCGCGTACATGGTCTGGATGGAATCGATCACCACCACATCGGGGGGCGTGCCCGCTTCCAGGCTCGCGATGATGTCGCGCACGTTGGTCGCCGCCGCGAGCTGTACATTCGCCTTGCTGAGGCCAAGACGTTCCGCGCGCAGCCGCACCTGGTCCACCGCTTCTTCACCGGTGATGTAGGCCACGGCGCATTTCGCGGCGAGTACGCCGGAGGCTTGCAGAAGCAGCGTCGATTTTCCGATGCCCGGATCGCCGCCCACAAGGATGGCGGAACCGGGTACCAGGCCACCCCCGCACACGCGGTCCAACTCGCCGATGCCGGTGATCCGGCGCGGCGGCGGAACGCCTTGGGTCTTCAAATCAACGAAGGCGATCTTGCGTCCGGCCTTGCCGCCGAGGCCCTTCGGCGCGCTCTCGCGCGGGGCTTCCTCGACGATCGTATTCCATTCGCCGCAAGCGTCGCACTTGCCGGCCCACTTCGTATAGGTCGCGCCGCAGTTCTGACAGACGAAGGATGCGGACGATTTGGCCATGGCTACCGGCGGACCTGCATCTTGATCGGACCCTCGGCGCGCCCGTGCACGAACTGATCTACGAATTCGTTGCCGCTCGCGTCGACGCTCTTCGCGTCGCCCACCCAGATCAGTTTGCCCTGGTAAAGCATCGCGATACGGTCGCCGATCTTCTTGGCCGAGGCCATGTCGTGCGTGATCGAAAGCGCGGTGATGCCTTGCTTGCGCACCACGTCGACGATCAGGTCGTTGATGACGTCGCCCATGATCGGATCGAGGCCCGTCGTCGGTTCGTCGAAGAAGACGATTTCAGGCGCGCTCGCGATGGCGCGCGCGAGGCCCACGCGCTTCTGCATCCCGCCGGACAGCTCGACCGGCAGCAGCTCGGCGACGTCGGCGGCGAGGCCCACTTTCGCCAGCGTTTCGATGGCTTTTTCTTTCGCCGCTTTGCGGGGCATGTGTTCGGCCTGGATCAGGCCGAAGGCCACGTTTTCCCACACGGGCAAGCTGTCGAACAGCGCGCCGCCCTGAAACAACATGCCGAATTTCTTGTTCACCGCTTCGCGGTCCGCCGCGCGCTGGTGCGTGACGTTCTGGCCGTCCACTTCGATCGCGCCGGAATCGGCGCGCAGGATGCCAAGGATGCACTTCAGCAGCACCGACTTGCCGGTGCCCGAGCCGCCGATGACCACGACGGACTCGCCCTTGGCGATGTCCAAGGTCACGCCGTCGAGAACCTTCTTCTCGCCGAAACTCTTTTTCACGTCCTTGAGGCTGATCTTCGGGGCGGTCATGTCAGGTCCCGAAGAAGAGTTCGGTGATGACGTAATTGAACGTCAAGATGAGGATCGAGGACGACACCACGGCGTTGGTGGTCGCGGTGCCCACGCCCTGCGCGCCGCCCTTCGAGTAGTAACCCGAGTAACAGCCCATCAAGGCAATGATGAAGCCGAACACCGCGGCTTTCACGAGGCCCGAGATGACGTCCAGCGGTTCAAGGAACGACACGGTGTTGCTGAGATATATGCCGGCGTTGAAGTCGAGTTTGTACACCGCGACCATATAGCCGCCGAACACGCCGATGATGTCGGCGATGAGCACGAGCGCCGGCAGCATCAAAAGCCCCGCGATCAGACGCGGGGCCACCAGGTACTTGAACGGATTGGTCGAGAGCGTGGTGAGCGCGTCGATCTGTTCGGTGACGCGCATGGTGCCAATC
>JAIUPE010000078.1 GCA_020160875.1 Pseudomonadota bacterium | reverse complement strand
CCGGCGAGCAGCGGAAGCACGGTGAGAAGGACACTGAGACGACGCATTGCCTTGGCCCCTTACGGTTTCGCGCGTTCACCGTAAATCTGCCTATCTAACAATTCAATCGTGCGGTCCGGACGGTAATCCCTAAGTGCGATCCCGGCCGCCGCGCACAAGGCGGACTGGGGCCAGCAGGCCCTTTCCAATGTAGGTGCGCACGGTGCCGGTGCGGAAGTTGACCATCCAGACCTTGCGCCCGCTTTTGCTGGTCGTCCAGTAGACGAGAAACGGCTCTTCCATGCCTGGGAACACAATCGAGTTCAGCGCGGGTGTGCAACTGCTGGAGATGAGGGACATCAGCTCGAACCGTGTCGGTACGCGCCAACCGTCGGTCTCCAATGAGCGCGCTTCCTCCCAGGTCAGACCGACCACCTCACCCTCGCAGCCCTTCGCCTCACTCCAGGTCTGTCCCAGCGCGCAGCGCTGCCATTCCAGCCGCGTCTTCTTATCGAGCGCGGTCTCGCCGCGCAGCTCGTAGCGCGCGGTGGGTGGGCGGATTTCGTCATTCCGGCACGCGGTGAAGGCGGCGCTCGGGGTGAAAAGAGTGAGGATGAAAAGCGACCGTACGATCATTCGTACCTCAAAGCTTTGACGGGCTCCGCGCGGGCGACCAACAGCGCATGCCCGACAACGGTGAGCAGCGCGATCAGCAGCGCGAGCGCGGACGCGGTTGGGAACATCCAAAACTCGATGTCGATTCGATCCGCGAAATTATCCAGCCACCGGCGCATGATCAGATAGCCTGCAGGCCAAGCAATCAGGCTACCCCACAGCACGGGCTTGCTGAAATCCCACAGCATCAGGCGCACGATGTCCGCGCCACTTGCGCCCATGGATTTGCGCACACCAATCTCTTTGGTGCGCTGCTCCGCCGCGAAGGCCGCGAGGCCGAATAGCCCAAGGCACGAGATGAAGACCGCTAGGGCCGCGAACGTCGCGACCATCTCCCCAAGGCGCGCGTATTGGCCGTATCGCGCCTCGATGTCGCGCGCGAGAAAGTAGCGTTCAATGGGTTGCGGCGGCCCCAGTTTCTTCCAAAGCTCGTCGATGGCGGCAAGCGTTTCGGGAATCTCGCGCCCCGTCAGCTTCACATGAAGTGCGCCGGACGTCTGCAATGTGTCTGGTTCGATAAAGAATACCCGCGGCGGCGCGCTTTCCTTCAGATTCCGGCTCGCGCCGAAGTCCGATACGACCCCCACGACCTCCGTTACCGCGTTTGGCCGTTTCTCCGTCGCACTCCGCGCAATCGTTGCCGTGAACCGGATGGTCTCTCCAATAGCATCCTGCGGATTGGCATAGCCGAGACCGCGCGCCAGAGCCGCATTGATGATGGCGTTCTGCGCGAGATCGATCTTCCCATCCAGGGGAGGTGCGTCGCTTCCGTAGACCGAGGAGAAGAAGCGCCCCGCGATTGGACGAAGGCCGTAAAGCTCGAACGAGCCCGGCTCGATCACGATGTACTGAGACTTTGCGCTCATACCGTTCGGCGCCGACACATCCATGAGCAGGCTCGGTCCGCCGAGTACAGGCCCCATTATGCAGGCCGCGGCGCGCACGCCGGCCAGTCCACGCACATGCGTGGCGAATTCCGGCGCGCAGCCGCTGCCGCGCGGTCCTTCATGCACGATCAGCATTTGATCGGTGTCGAGGCGTAGCGCCTCCGTCGAGGTATGGCGCGCCTGGCGCGTGATCGCTGTTGCGACCAGCGCGAGTGCGATCAAAGCCGCGAATTGCGCGGCGACCAGGATGTGCCGCCCACGGCTCCGGCCCACGCGCGTCCGCGGCTCGCCCTTGAGGACCCTGGCAGGTGAGAATCGTGAGAGCACCAGCGCGGGATAGGCGCCGGCGGCTGCGCCGGCCACCAGAACGATGACCGTCGGAAGGAGGATAAGGATCGGGTCTCTCGCGAAATCCAGTGTGACAGTACGCTGCAAGAATCCGTTGAACGACCGTAACGCTAGGGCTGTCATGGCGACGGCGGCAGCCATTCCCAGGGCGGCATAGAAAACCGCTTCGCCGATGAATTGCGCGATGAACTGGCGCCGCGCGGCGCCCGAAACCTTGCGCACACCGACTTCCACGGACCGCCGGGTGGCGCGTGCCGTCGTCAGGTTCACGAAGTTGATGCTGGCGATTGTCAGAATGAGCACGGCAATGGCGGTGGCGTTCGCGATCGTCGCAGCGCTCCCACTCGGTTTCATGGAGCCAGCGTTGTCCGGGCGCAGGTGAATGTCCGCGATAGGCGTTACGGTATCCAGCCAATAGGGGTAGCGCGCTTTCGTGAAGGCCGGATGCCGTTCGTTGAAAGCGGGCAGGGCCGCAAGCAGCCGAGTTGGTGAAACATCAGGTGCCAGCCGAACGTAGGCGTACATGATATCCCGGCGGTAGGTTTCTGTGACGATCGCGTCCATGGCCTCGATCGGGATTACGATGCTAAGGTCCAGATGTGTGTTGGACGGCAGATCCTCCAGCACCGCCGTCACACGCAGGACCACGTCGCGGTTCACTTCGATTGTCTCGCCGACTGGAGCGTCGCGGCCGAAATATTTACGGGCGAAACGGCGCGTAAGGACAATACTGTTCGGCGCGGCGAGCGCCGTTTGCAGATTCCCTGCGATCACCGGCAGCGGAAAGAGCGCGAAGAACTGTGAATTGGCGAAGTGGATTTCCTCGGTGGCCTCTGTCTCGCCCTTGCGGAGGCTGTAATGCTCCGTAAAGCTGAGTTGGCCGAGCGCCGCGATTTCAGGCGTCTCTTGCGTCAGCGCCTCGGCCACCTCGCGGGGCAGAGCATCCTGCGCCTGTTTGATCTCCGCCACCGCGGTGTAACCCGACACGCGGTAGATACTCTCATGCCCTGGAATCCACCGGTCATAAGTCAACTCATCGCGCACGAACAGCGCAATCAGCATTGTCGCTGCAAACCCCACCGCGAGCCCGATAATATTGATCGCGGCGTATAACCGGTTGCGGGCCAAATTGCGCAGCGCGGCGGCGAGGTAATTGCGCAGCATTGTGCTTCCCCTCCCAGAGAATGGCGGCCGAACGGGCTACGCCGCCGCCGAAATCGGATCCACGATCCGCCCATCCAGCAAATGAATGCATCGGTGCGCCCGCGCCGCGAACGCTTCCGCGTGCGTCACCATGATCACCGTGGTGTCGTTGCCCACGCATTGCTCCAGCATCTGCATCACGGCCTCGCCGTTGGCGGTGTCGAGATTGCCGGTGGGTTCGTCGGCCAGGATCAGCTTAGGCTCGCACACCAGCGCGCGCGCGACCGCCACACGCTGTTGCTGGCCGCCGGAAAGCTGCTGCGGCATATGCTTCGCGCGGTGGGAAAGACCGACATGCTCCAGCACTTTAGTGACGCGGCGGCGGCGCTCTCCGGCGGCAACCCGGCGATAGATCAGGGCGACCTCGACGTTCTCGGCGACATTCAAGTCGTCGATGAGGTTGAAGCTCTGGAAAATGAAACCGACGCCGATCTTGCGGCGTACGGCGGTCAATTGGTCTTCGCTGTAGCCGGCGACATTCTCGCCGTAGAACCAGTATTCGCCGGAGGTCGGCTGATCGACGAGGCCGAGCACGTTCAGAAGCGTCGATTTGCCGCAGCCCGAAGGCCCCATGATGCCGACAAATTCATTCGGCCGTATCTCCAGGTTGATCGCGTCCAAGGCCTGGGTCTGCACATCGGTGGTGCGGTAGACCTTCGCGATATTATTCAGCTTCAGCATCCCAACACCCCTTCAGTGCGACAGAACAATTCGGTCCAAACGCTCGTAACCTGTGTAATCGGACGTGATGACGCGTTCGCCCGCCGTCAGTCCTTCGATGATCTCGACTTGTTCGGCGCTGCGCCGCCCGATCTTAATGCGCCGCCGTTCGGCCACATCGTCGTCCGTCATCACGAAGGCCCAGTCGCCACCGGTGCGCTCGATGAAGGCGCCGGACGCCAGCACCAGCGCCGCGCGGTCATCGCCGAGGGCTAATCGGCCTTGCAGCGCCTGGCCGGGCACGAGGCCCGCCGGATCCGCGCCGTCGAAAGCCAAATCGATCATGAAGAGTCCGTCGTTCACCTGCGGATAGACGCGCGAAATTCGGGCATGTACCGGCGTGCCGTTCAGCTCGGTCGTTGCGGTCTGATCGGTGTGCACGCGGGCGAGGTAGAACTCGTCCACCTCTGCCGAAAGTTTGAAACCGGTTTCCGGCGTCACCTCGGCCAGGCGTTGGCCGGGGTTGCGGTTTTCGCCAATCTTGAGGTCGATATGCGTGACGCGGCCCGCCGCTGGCGCGCGCACGATGAGGTTGTCGAGTTTCGATCGGACCACTTCCAGATTCTGGCGCAGCTTATCAAGCTGATCGCGGATGGCCGGCAGAAGGCGGGCGCGCAAATCGGCTTGTTGACGGTTGCTGTCCGCCTGGATGGGGCGCAAGTGCTTGTAGTGTGCGAGCTCGTCGGCGACGGCTTCGCGGCTTTCCACCGACGCGACACCCTTCGCCGCGAGGGTCTCGCGGCGATCCAGCGAGCGTGTGAGACGCAGAATATTGTAGTCGATATCCGCCAGCAGGCGGGCGTTGGCGGCGTAGTTCTGCTCCAGCGCGATTTCATTCTGCTGAAGCTGCGAGATCGCTTGATTGAGCTGTGATTCCTGCTGGATCACCTGCAACTGGAGATTCGTGTTTCCGAACTCGATCATGCGCTGGCCGGACTCGACCATTTCGCCCGGCTGTACGAGCACGCGCTCCACCCGCCCGCCTTCCACCGCGTCGAGGTAAATGGTGTCGCGTGGCACGACCTTGGCGCGCAGCGGGATCAGGTCGCGGAAAACGCTCTGTTCCACCGGCTTGATGGTGACATGTACAGCCGGGATACGCAGCGTGCGCGCGCTAGAGCCGAAGAAAACCGCGATGAGGATAAGCACGGCGGTGATGCCGCCGCCCGAAGCCAGCGCCACGCGCACGCCCAAGGGCTGGCGCATCCACACATTCGGTTCAATCGGTGTGTCCATTGCCGCGCCAGGAGCCGATTGAGCAACCTTGAGCTGGGCAATGGCCATGACGTCACCGCGCCTTGAGGCGCGTTTTCGCGGCCGCCTTGATCAGGTTCATGACGGCCTCGAGCGAGCCGCCGCAGAACTGATCGGCGATCTCCTTCACCGCCTTTACCGCGATTTCCTCACGGGTTTCCACAGCGTGATAAATGAAAGCGCCGGCCTCTACGACGTGCCGCAGATAGCCCTTTTCTTCCAGGCGCCGCAGCACCGTGCGGATGGTCGGGTCCTTCAAGGGCCGCGGCAGGGCTTTGCGCACGGCCACAGCGGTCATGGGACCATGGGTCCATATTAACTGTGCAATTTCGTGTTCAAGATCCCCAAGGGGGGGGAAGCGTTTTTGTCATGTTACATTCCGTCACATGTGACGATTCGTAACATGACCTGGTGGGTCTTACAAGGCCCGCCATTCAAATGGGACCCAGGCCTGCTGTTCACGCAGGACGCTGGCAAGGCCCGCTTGTCAGATGCCCGCCGCTTTCATAAATAGAGCGCTCCTTTCTATAGTGAGCAGGTTCCCCATGCGCCCGGACATCGAAAATAAGGTCAACGATATCAAGCGCTCGCTGGACTTGCTCCGGAGGCATCTTTGACTGGGATCGTGCCCTCCTCCGTCTCGATGAACTGAACGCCAAAGCCGAAGACCCGAAGCTCTGGGACCGGCCCGCCGACGCGCAGAAGGTTATGCGCGAGCGGACCCAGCTTGAATCCGGCATCAACGCCACGCGTAAACTCGAACGCGATCTCGACGACGCGGTGACCCTCGCCGAGCTGGCCGACGAGGTGAAGGACGAGTCTTCCATCGAAGAAGCTCGCCGCATGATCGCTGAGCTGATCGCGCGCGTGAAACAGGCCGAGCTTGAAAGCCTCCTCTCCGGCGAGGCGGATGCCAACGACTGCTATCTCGAAGTCCACGCCGGGCAGGGCGGCACCGAGGCCCAGGATTGGGCCGAGATGATGGCCCGCATGTACTCCCGCTGGGCCGAAAAGAAGGGCTACAAGGTCGAGTACTTGGAAGAAAGCGCCGGCGACGGCGCCGGCATCAAGTCCGTCACCTTCCGCATCACCGGCCACAATGCCTATGGCTGGCTGAAGACCGAAAGCGGCGTACACCGCCTCGTGCGCATTTCGCCGTACGATTCAAACGCGCGCCGCCACACCAGTTTCGCCTCCGCCTGGGTCTATCCGGTGGTCGACGAAACGATCAACATCGAGATCAACGAAAAGGACTGCCGCATCGACACCTATCGATCGTCAGGCGCGGGCGGCCAGCACGTCAATAAGACCGACAGCGCGGTGCGTATCACGCATATCCCCACCAATATCGTCGTGCAGTGCCAGAACGAACGCTCGCAGCACCAGAACCGCGCCAAGTGCTGGGACATGCTGCGCGCGCGCCTCTACGAACAGGAACTGGAGCGCCGCGAAGCCAAGGCCGCCGCGACCGAAGCCGCCAAGACCGACATCGGCTGGGGCCACCAGATCCGCTCCTACGTGCTGCAGCCCTACCAGCTCGTGAAGGATCTGCGCACGGAAGTGGAAACCTCGGACACGCAAGGCGTCCTCGACGGCGACCTCGACAAATTCATGGCCGCGTCGTTAGCGTCACGCATCAAAACCGCAAGCGACTTAACGCACTAGGCATTCATGATCACCAGCTCTCAATCCGATGTAGTGCGAGTTGGGGTGAGGGACGCGATCCGCGAGATCATCGCCTGCGAGCCGCCGGCTGACGACGAAACCGCTCTTTTCCACGATCTCCGAATTGCCGGTGACGACGCGTGGGAGCTTATGGACGGGATCGTAAAGCGGTTTCCCATAGATGCGACTGGCTTCGACTTCTCTCAGTTCTTCCCCAGCGAAGGGGATACCGCTCCATATTGGCTGCTACGCCTTACGGGCCTGCATAAACGGTATAAACGCCTGACCGTGGCGCACATCACCGAGGTTGCCCGTCGAGGCAAGTGGTTCGAGCCCTCTGGCGGTATATAGTCAATGGGACTGTCATCGCCCGGCCGGCGGGCGGAGGCCCGCCATCTTTCTGCCGCGCGCTTTCGCGCGACCGGGCGATCCATTTACCACCTCACATCGGTGTTTGTTGAACGATGGATTGCCCGCCTAAAGCGGGCAATGGCAGAGGCTGAACCCCGACTCGTCCGCAGCACATTTCTGATTTTTCGTGGGCGATCAAATTTGATTCGCCCGCAAATTTATTTACCCACATTACAACGCAATAAGCGCATTCTAATGCGCGATGTTCTTTGACATTGTAAATAGATGCGATCAGAGTGCGCGGCTCGCGCTTCACCTATGCGCAAACGCCGTAGGTGTCGCAAAGTGTCGCACAAGTGTCGCACAAGCGGAAAATCAAACAACCTCTTGATGCGACTTGCACATTCAGAAAGTGTCGCCTGTCGCAAGTGTCGCAGACAAAAGCGCTGTAGAGCATGGCTGCATCGAAGCGATATGCGCAAACGCTTAGCTACATCCAGGGCGCTATGTAGTCCGCTCTCATGCCAGCCTGCGCGCGCGCTTCAAGATTGAACGGCGGCTTGGGTTTGCCGGTGAAGCGTTCGTCGAGCACCTTCTTATAGGTGGCGATGGGATCGAGGCTGCGTTTTGCGCACATATGCTCGAACCAGCGCACCCCGACCGCAAGATGCTTGATCTCGTCCGTATAGATCACCGCCAGGATATCGGCGGTCTCCTGGTCTTCGTTCTGGCGCAGCTTCGCGGCGCCGACCACAGTGGTGTCCAGGCCCCGCGCTTCCAGAGTCATGGGTACGATAGCAAGCCGCGCCACCAGATCGTCCGCCGTGATCTCGGCGGCTTCCCAGAGGCCGTTATGAGCGGGCAGATCGCCGTAACGCACATCCCATTGTTCAAGGCGTTTACGTAAAAGATCGAAGTGCTCCGCCTCCTCGGCGGCCACGCTCACCCAATCATCGAAGAAGGCCTCGGGAAGGTCCTCATTGCCAAAGCGGGCGATGATATCCCAGGCCAGATCAATGGCGTTGAATTCGATATGCGTGAGGGCGTGTACGAGGGCGATGCGGCCTTTCGGGCCGGAGGAGCGTTTCGGCATGTCTCCGGGACGCCGTAACTCGGGACGTGCGGGACGTCCCGGATGGTCCGGCGGTATCGCGGTTCCGATCATCCGGGCGCCGCCGCGCCAGCGCGCGGCGGCCTCGGCCGTCAAGGCAACCTTCTCGGTAGGATCGGCGGCCCTAAGAATCCGGACCGCGTCGTCTCTCAGGCTCACAGCGAACGAAGCGCTTTGACGACTTCGTCGGCGTGGCCCGGCACGCTCACCTTGCGCCATTCGGCGCGGACCTTGCCGTCTTCATCGATCAGGAAGGTTGAGCGTTCGATGCCCATGTAGGTGCGGCCATACATGTTCTTCAGTTTCCACACGCCGTAGGCCTCGCACACACCGGCGTCGTCGGCCAGCAGCGGGAAGTTCAGTTTGAACTTGGTCTTGAACTTCTGGTGGCTCTTCACTGTGTCCTTCGACACGCCGAGCACCACGGCGTCGGCCTTGGAGAAGTCTGCTTCCGCGTCACGGAAGGCGCAGGCTTCCGTGGTGCAGCCCGGGGTGTCGTCCTTCGGGTAGAAGTACAGAACCACGCGCTGGCCGCGGAAATCCTTCAGCGAAACCTTCTTGCCCCCATCGTTCATCAGCGTGAACGCGGGCGCGGCCTTACCGGCAAGGGTTATGATCCCTTTCGCCGCGGCCTTTTTGGGGGCGGCTTTGGGCGCCGCCTTCTTGACGGCCTTCTTCGCGACAACCTTCTTCACGGCTTTTTTCTTGGCCGCTTTCGGTGTCGCGGCTTTTGCTTTGCGTTTGGTCGCCATGGCTCACCCCTGTCGAATTAGTGCGGAACCTCTGTGAAATCCGGCCGGGCTCGCTCGGCGGGATCCGCGATGAGGCGCTTGAACAGCTCGGAAATAGCCCGGGCCTCGTCCTCCATCAAGCGCTCACATGCGGCGAAATCGTCGACCCCCACGGCGCGCGCCAATTTCTGCTTAAGACCGGGCGGGATATCCGTCGGGGCGATATCGCTTTCGAACGTCAGGCGCAGCATTTGCTGCAATCTTGCCCATAAAGCCACGCCATCCAGAAGGATTTTGGCGTCGGCTGGGGCAAGGGCTTTATGGGCCACCAGGCTCTCGACGATCGACGGCGGGTCGGTGTCCTTTGGCTTGGAGTCCGGCGTGGCGAGCTTCAGGTACTGGATGATGAATTCCGCGTCCACGAGGCCCCCCGGCCGATATTTGATGCTCCGGGCGCTTTGTTCGCCTTTGTCTTTCCGCATCCGGGCCCGCATATCGCCGACCGCGAGAACCAGGGCTTTCGGGTCACGGGATTTCGCCAGAGCTTCGGCGATCACCGCCTCGGTCTTGGCTTTGAGGGATTCCTCGCCCAGCACCACGCGGGCCCGCGTCAGAGCCATATGCTCCCACGTCCAGGCGTCCTGGATCTGATACTTGGCGAACGCTTCGAGGCTCGTGGCCAGCGGCCCCTTATCGCCGTTGGGACGAAGGCGCATATCCACCGCGTATAGCTTTCCCTCGGACGTCAGCGAGGTGAAGGACGAAACGATGCGCTGGGCGAGCCGGATGTAATAGGCGGGCGCGGGCAGGGAACGCGGACCATTCCCTGAATAAGCGTCCATGGCCGCGTCATAGATGATGACGAGATCGAGATCCGAGGTCGGCGTCATCTCGTGGCTGCCGAGTTTCCCGTAGGCGATGACGCCGAGTTGGCCGTCGGGGACGTCGCCGTATTGCCTGGCGAACTCCGCCGCCACGCGCGGGACGAGATTGCGGATCACGGCCTCGGCTAATGCTGTGAAGTGCTTGGCGGCGGCGAGCGGATCGATAAGTCCACGCAGCGCGTGTACGCCGACACGGAACTGCTGGTCGTTCAGCCACCGGCGGCACAGGTCGAGCATCAATTCGAATGCGTCCGCGCGCTCCAACGTATGGGCGAGGTCGTCGTTGAAGGTCTTGAAACCTTCAAGCGGTTTATAGAACTCGGGCTCGAGCACATAGTCGAGCAGCGTCGGCGAGCGGGTGAGGTGATCGGCGAGGCGCGGCGCATCGCCCATGATCTCGGCCACAAGATCGAGCAGGTCGGGGTTCGAGAAGAAGACCGAGAGGATCGGCACGCCCGCCGGCAAACCGGCAAAGCATTTATCGAACTTTATGAGCGCGGTGTCGGGCTGTGCGGTCTTGCCGAACGCCGCCAGCAGCGAAGGGATGACTTCCGTCAGCAATTGCCTGGCGCGGTTGCTGCGGGTCGCACGGTAACGGCCATGGTGCCAGCCGCGCACCATCTGGGTGACCATGCTCACGTCCTGATAGCCAAGGCGGCGCAGGGTTGCGAGTGTGTCGGGGTCGTCTTCGGTGCCGGTGAAGACGAGGTTGCCGTCCACGGCCAGCGAGGGTGCGTCCTCGAACAGGCCCGCGTAGTGCTTCTC
Organism: Pseudomonadota bacterium; assembly: GCA_020160875.1. Classification (GTDB taxonomy): domain Bacteria; phylum Pseudomonadota; class Alphaproteobacteria; order Rhodospirillales; family Rhodospirillaceae; genus SHVO01. The sequence continues at coordinate 6,128 of JAIUPE010000078.1, read as the reverse complement.
GACCAAGCGCAAGGCGCTCTCAACTTCGGCCATGAAGACGTCGAGGTCGGTGTGGCCCATGAACAACCCGATATGCGCGAGCTCGCTGCGGTTCGTCGGCATGGTCTGGGTTTGCTGGTCGGCCACCATCTGCAGCCGATGCTCGAGCTTGCGCAGGTAACGATAGGTCTTCTTGAGATCGTCGCGGACGTCGGGCGTTACGAAGTTGAGTTCGGTGAGGACATCGAGCGCGGGCAGCGTGCGTGAAACCCGCGCTTTCTCCATGCGGCCACCCCAAATGAGCTGCTGTACTTGCGCGAAGAATTCGATCTCGCGGATGCCGCCGCGCCCCGTCTTGATGTTATGCCCCGGCACGGTGACTTTGCCGCCGCCCTTGTGCGCATAGATCTGACGCTTGATCGAATGAATGTCCTGGATAGCGTAGAAATCGAGGGACTTGCGCCAGATGAAAGGCTGTAAGTCGCGCAGGAATCCTGCCGCGGACTCGGCGTCACCCGCTATGGCGCGCGCTTTGATCAGCGCCGCGCGTTCCCAGTTTTGTCCGTAACTTTCGTAGTAGACCTGGGCTCCGCCGCGTGAAACGGCGATGGCGGTCGAACCGGGATCGGGTCGCAGGCGTAAATCGGTGCGGAAGACATATCCCGCCGCCGTACGCTCCTGCAGGATCTTTACGAGGTCCTTGGTGATTTGCACCGCAAATTCCTGCGGCGTCTTTGAGCCGGTGTAGGTGAGCCGCTGTTCGTCATAGAAGACGAATAGGTCGATGTCGGAGGAGTAATTGAGTTCGCGTCCGCCAAGTTTTCCGACCGCAAGCACCACGTAACCTGATCCACGTTCGGGATCTTTTGCATCGGGAAGGGAGATCAAATCATTACGTAACGCGATGCTGAGGAGGCAGCGCACGGCGCTCCTCACACAGGCATCCGCGAAGTCGGACAAGGCTTCGATGACTTGATCGACCGACCAGATGTTGCTGATGTCCGCCAGCGCGATCAGTAATGCCGCGCGGGCTTTCGCAACTCGCAGGCCCAGCATCGCGGCTGGAATCTCGGCGTAATGCGTGCCGTTCACATTCCCCAGAATCTGAGTGAACACCGCATCGGGACCGTCCGCCGCGAAGGCCGCGAGGATGTCCGGATGATCCATCAGGAGTTTTGTGAGGAACGGGCTGTTGCCGAAAACGGAATCCAGCAGGGCGGTCCAAACGGGCTCCTGTGCAGGGCCCTTGGCAAAGGCTTGCACGCTGTCCGTGTTAGTGGCTGCCGCTGCCAGCCAGTCCTGGCGCTGATCGCGCGCGCGCGCATCGTCGAAGGGTGGAGGAAGCCTTGTAATATCAGGGTTAATCAAGCTCGACTCGCGGTATTTACTGTTGTTTCAACATACAGTGGGATATAGAGGGCAGGGTGGTCAAGCTGCGGTGCCGCGCCAGCAATTTGCCAACATTTTGTACGATTGTCCTTTGAAACGGATAGGGCTCCGGGATTTTGGCACACGGCGCAGTCAGATTTCTGCTTCGCGTCGTCGAAGCAACACTGCTTGTGGTGTTGCTTGGCGCCGCCATTCTGGCGTGGCGCCTGAGCCAGGGGCCGGTCGCGCTTAATTCCGTCGCCCCCTACGTCGCCTCGCTCCTGAGCGATCTCAACCCTTCTCTCCGGTTTCGCATCGAACGCGCGGAGTTTCGCTGGCAGGGTTTCAAGGGCAGCCCCGAGATCACGGCGCGTGATGTCCGTGTGCTTGATGCCGGCGGCGGCGTTGTCGCCGGGCTGCCGACAATGATCGTACGGCTTGAATCCTCGGCGTTGCTCAAGGGCGAAATCGCGCCCAGGCACATCGGGCTCTCCAATCCTATCATCCGTTTCGTTCATCGCGCCGATGGTACGTTCGGTCTCGGTCTTGAAGGCCCGACGCCTGCCGCGGCGCCAAGCGCATCCGAAACCAGCAGCAACGCGCTCACCGTGACGCTGCTCAATGCGCTGAATGGTGAGGCCACCGGAGGCCTTGCGTTCCTGCAAACCGTTTCCATCGATCACACGACGTTGGTCTTGGTCGATGAAGCCTCGGGCCAGCGTTGGCTGGTTCCAGACGCTACGTTGGACTTCACACGCGATAGCAGCGCAATGCTCGTTCAGGCCACGTTGCCGGTCATCGAGGATGGGAAGTCGTGGCAATTGACCGCGAAGGGTATGATCCCGGCGGGTAGCCGTATGTTGAACCTCAGTATCGACGCCGATGGTATTCGTCCGGCGCGTCTCGCTGTCCTCGCGCCACAACTTGCTCCTTTGGCGATGGTGGATCTGCGCTTGAGCGGAACCATTCTCGCCAGTCTCGCGCTCACCGATCAGGGCGCGCGGATTTCCAGTGTGAAATTCGATGTGGAAGGTCAGGACGGCCACTTGCGGCTGCCAGAGCCGGTGTCCAAGGATTATCCGATCAGAAAAGCGAGCTTGAGTGGGTCCGCGGGCGATGCGTTCGATGAGATCAAGATCGATCACTTCAGCATGGAGATCGATCGGGGCAAGGAAAGCAATCCCGTGCTCACCATGACGGCGGATGCCAGGCAGCTCAATTCATCTCCGGTCGTGCAGATCGAAGCAGGATTGGAGGAGCTTTCGATCCAAGGCCTCAAGGACTATTGGCCGCCCACGGTGAAACCGAACACGCTCCGCTGGATCTCGGACAATCTCACGGACGGCGGTCTCTCCGGCACCAAGCTGCGTATGAAGCTTTCTGGGGCGTCGATGGCCGATATCGACGCCACAGAAATGCTGCTGACTTCGTCGCTGCATGACATGACGGTGGAGTACATGAGCGGCATGCCGAAGGTGCGCGGCACCAACGGCAACATGGCGCTCACTCTGCGGGACATGAAAATCGATGTGAGCGCGGGGCACGTTCCGGATGATTTTTCCGGTAAGGGCCTCAAGATCACCGGTGCGAATCTGCGAATGCTGGGGCTTGGTTCGGGCACGGAAACCGCCGACTTCGATATCAAGATCGTGGGCGATTTCGGGGACGCCATGCGGCTCATCGATAACGAGCCGTTGCACTATTCGACCAAAATGGGCGTCGATGCCCAAAAGGCTACGGGCGTGGCCGATGTTGATCTTTCCATTAAATTTCCCCTGGTCTCTAATCTTGATCTCGACGACGTGCGCGTTGGCGTGAAGGCGCAAACCGAGAATGTAGGGCTCGCGGATGTCGCATTCGGCCTGCCGCTTGAGGACGGGCGCATGAGTCTTGTGCTTGATGGCGCCGGGATGGATGTCGTCGGAACAGGGTCTCTCGGCGGCATTAAAACGAAGATCGATTGGCGCGAGAACTTCACGGGCGGCGACTTCCGTAGCCGCTATGTGCTCGATCCCGTGGTCTCGAACGAGCAGCGGCCCCTCGTGGGCCTCACCACGATGCCTTTCACGCAGCCCTACCTCGACGGCGATGTCTCGGCGCATGTGATCTATACAGTCTTCCGGGATCAAACTCGGCATATGGAGGCTGATGTCGATTTGACCGCGCCGGCGATGTCGCTTCCGGAACTTGGTTGGAAAAAAGCAGCCGGTGTCCCGGCCAAGGGTAAGGTGATTGCGCGCTTCACCAACGACCGACTTGATGAAGTGCCGTCCTTTGTCGTGACGTCGGGGGACGATCTTAGTGTTGAAGGCTCCGCCACGTTTGGCGAGGGCAAGACGATGACTTCGCTGATCATCAAACCCAGCACGGCGGGCGAGTCCAAACTGAGCCTCGACGTGAAGCGCAACGGTGACGGCTACGATATCGCCGCCGAGGGGTCTGCGTTCAATGCGACGGACTTCTTCAAGGAAATGAACCGCGATGATCGCCAGACCGCGGAGGAGAAAGCCGCGGGACCTCTCCCGATGACGGTGCGGGCCAATTTCTACCGCATGTGGCTCGCTAAGGATGATGACTTCCGGAATACAACGCTGACGTACGAGCGCACAAAATCCGGGGTGCAAGCCATCGACTTCAAAGGATCCGTGAACGGCACCGTTCCCGTGTCTCTCGTCCTGAAATCCGAAAATGGGGTGCGCACCTTCAAGGCCGAGAGTGCAGATGGTGGTTCTGTCGTCCGTGCGCTTGGTTTGTTCAAGGATATCGTCGGCGGTAAGCTGGAGGTGAACGGCGATGTGGCGCCGGACGGCACCGTGACGGGGATGGCGAGCATCAGCAATTTCCAGCTCGTGCAGGCGCCGGTGCTTGCGCGCCTGCTTTCGGTCGCGACGTTGACCGGCATTTTGGATGAATTACGGGGTGGTGGGATCTCGTTCAGCACCCTGCGTTTGCCGTTCTCCTACGCGAACTCGCAGCTTTCCATCCAAGATGGCGAGATGTTTGGAAGCTCTTTGGGGCTGACGGCCAAGGGCACGTACAGCTTCACGAATTCGGCGATGGATATGGAAGGCACGTTGATTCCCGCCTATTCGATCAACGCCGCCTTAAATTCGGTTCCATTGATCGGCGACCTCCTGACGGGTGGCGATAAGGGCGGCGGCATCTTCGCCGCCACCTATACCTATCGCGGCCCGATCGCTTCAGCGGAACCTTCGGTCAACCCGCTCGCCGCGCTCGCGCCCGGCTTCCTCAGGCACATCTTCGATATCTTCCGCGCGAATTCGCGCGAGCAGGCAGCAAAGGCGTCGCCGCCCGGCGCGCGCGTTGACGAATCCCCCTCGAAATAAGCCCTATCCGACTTTGACGATGGCGTGGCGTTTTTTGCCCGCGCTCAGCTTGATGACACCGTTCACGGCGGTGCTCGCGGTGATGCTGAGATTTTCGTCGTCGAGCTTTTGATCGTTGAGCTTCGCGCCGCCGCCGCGGATCAGACGGCGTGCTTCACCATTGCTGTCCGCGAGGCCTGCCTTCTGGAATAGGCTCCATGCCGGAATACCCGCCGCGAAATCGGCCGCGGTCATATCGATCGTCGGCAGATCGTCACCGATACCACCCTGCTCGAAGGTCTTGCGCGCAGTTTCGGCCGCGTCGTTCGCCGCTGCGTCGCCGTGCAGGAGGCGCGTGGTTTCCAGCGCGAGCACTTTTTTCGCCTCGTTGATCTCGCTTCCCGCGAGTTTTTCGAGACGCGCGATTTCATCAAGCGGAAGGTCGGTGAACAGCTTCAGGAAACGGCCGACGTCGGCGTCGTCTGAATTTCGCCAGTATTGATAATAGTCATAGGGGCTGAAGCGCTCGGCCTTTAGCCAAACCGCACCCGATGCCGTTTTACCCATTTTCGCGCCGGACGCCGTGGTGATGAGCGGACATGTAAAGCCGAATAGCTCCGCTTCCGCGATGCGTCGGCCAAGTTCAACGCCCTGAATGATGTTGCCCCACTGATCCGATCCGCCAAGTTGCAATGTACAGCCATGCCGGCGGTGAAGTTCAACGAAGTCGTAGCCTTGTAAGATCATGTAGTTGAACTCAAGGAACGTCAGCGGCTGCTCGCGCTCCAATCGGAGTTTGACACTGTCCATGGTCAGCATGCGATTGATGGTGAAGTGACGGCCGATGTCGCGCAGGAAAGGAATGTATTGCAGCTTGTCCAGCCAATCCGCGTTATTCGCGAGAATGGCGTCCTGCGGACCGCTCCCAAAAGTGAGAAAACGGTCGAAGCTCTGACGAATGGACGTGATGTTTGCCATGATGGTGGCATCGTCCATCAGCCTGCGGGATTCATCCTTGCCGGAAGGATCTCCGACCTTGGTGGTGCCCCCGCCCATGAGCGCGATGGGGCGCTGACCGGTTTTCTGCATCCACCGCAGAGCCATGATTTGGACAAGGTGTCCGACGTGCAGGCTGTCGGCTGTCGCGTCGAAGCCGATGTAGCCGGTTACAACACCGGCGGCGGCCTTTGCGTCCAGGCCTTCAAGGTTGGTGCACTGGTGCAAGAAGCCGCGCGAAGTCAGCGTCTCGATCAATTCGGATTTGTAGGCAGCCATGGTGTGCTCGGGGTCTACGGGTGATGATTAGTTCGGGCCGGGGTGTTATCATAAAGCGCACGGCCAGACAAATCGCGCCCGGTGTCGAAATGCCCTCATTTGCTGCTCAAAACCGCATTTTCCGCGTCATTGGCTTGATGAGCGGGACGTCCATGGATGGGGTGGATGCCGCCATCGTGG
>JAIUPE010000077.1 GCA_020160875.1 Pseudomonadota bacterium | reverse complement strand
CTGGTGGAGGTCACCAATCTCGATAACGGCCGCGTCCTTAGCGTACGCGTCAATGACCGCGGGCCGTTCCACAGCAAACGCATCATCGATCTCTCACGCCGTGCCGCGCAGCTCCTCGGTTTCTACGAAGCCGGCACCGCGCGCGTACGCGTTGAAATCGATGCACAACAATCCCTCGATCTCAAGAATGTCGCGCTAAAGCGGAATCCGCCCGAGATGCCGATGGTGGCGGCAGTGCCTCGCGGCTCGATCGTATCGTCGTCCTTGCCGCCGCCGGTCACTGTCACGGGCGATGTGAAAACCACCGCGGCTGTCCCGATGAAGCCCGCGTCGAAACCGCCACAAGCGAAAGTCGTGCAGCCTGCTATCGCGGCCAAGCCGGCGGTCGCGGTGCCTGCGAGCGGACCGGCCACCGGATTGTTCATTCAGGCGGGCGCTTTTGGCGAAATTGCGAACGCCCACCGCCTCGAGCAGCAATTGAAAGAGCTTGGAATTGGCAGCGTGCTCGTGCTGCCAGTCACGTCCGGCGACAAACAGATATTCCGCGTGCGGTTAGGCCCGCTTGTCGATCAGACGCAGGCGGAAACACTTCTCACGCGCGTGAAGTCCTACGGCTATGATGACGCACAGATCGTTCGGGATTAGAATCCCTCGCTAATGGGCGACGGGCGCCGCCGCTCCACGTTTTCATTTTAATGTTCGGAAATTCGATGAAGCGTTTTCTCCTCGCCACCGTGTTCAGTCTCGCCGCGCTCACAACCGGCACGGCTTTTGCCGCGGCTATCGATATCAATGCCCGGGAATATGTGCTGATTGATTACCAGACGGGCTCCGTTCTCGGTGCGAAAGATGCCGACAAGCCGATGCCGCCGTCCTCCATGAGCAAGCTCATGACCGCTTACATGGCCTTCGACGCACTGAAGGCCGGGCGCATCCGGCTGGACGACGAACTCACGGTCAGTCGCCATGCGTGGCAGCAGGGCGGCGCCGCCAGTGGTGGTTCGACCATGTTCCTGAATCCGAACAGCCGGGTCAAAGTCGAAGATCTCCTGCGCGGCATGATTGTCCAGTCCGGAAACGATGCCTGCATCGTGCTGGCTGAAGCGCTGGCCGGCAGCGAGGAAGCTTTCGCCGAACAGATGAACGCGAAAGCCAAGGAACTTGGCATGACCAACAGCCATTTCATGAATGCGACCGGCCTGCCGGATGAAGAGCATTACATGTCGCCGCGCGATCTCGCGACCCTGGCGCGCCACCTGATCACCGAGTTTCCGGAATACTATTCGCTCTATAGCGAAACGTCCTTCACCTATAACAACATCACGCAAGGCAACCGTAATCCGTTGCTTTACCGCGTCGGCAGCGGCGCCGACGGTCTCAAGACCGGACACACCTCCATTGCCGGCTACGGCCTCACGGGATCGGCGATCCGCAATGGCCGCCGCCTGATCCTGGTGGCCAACGGCATGGACAGCATGAAGGATCGCGACGAAGAAACCGCGAAACTCATGGACTGGGGGTTCCGCGAATTCACCAACCGCTCCTTGTTCACGGCGGGCGAAGTCGTCACCGACGCCGAAGTTTGGCTTGGTGACACCGGCAGCGTGAATCTCGTCATCCCCAAGGATGTCATGGTTACCGTGCCACGCGCCGCCAGCCAGGCGCTTGACGTGAAAGTGGTCTACGAAGGCCCTCTGCCGGCGCCGATCGCCAAGGGGACGGAAGTCGCAAAAGTCGTCATTACGGGAAAAGATCTCGCCCCGATCGAGATTCCGCTGCAGGCCGCCGCAGATGTCGGCCGTCTCGGTTATGTCGGCCGCTTGAAAGCCGCCGCGTCTTACATCGTCTTTGGGCCGCCGCCCGCACCGGTCTCGCAGCCCGCGACACCGCCGGCGCAATAAGCGCGGTGGCCAGGGGTATCTTTATCACCCTGGAGGGTGGCGAGGGGGGCGGCAAGTCCACCCAAGCGCGTAAGCTCGCCGAGGCGCTGACCGCGCGCGGCCATGCCGTCATTCTCACGCGCGAACCCGGCGGCGCTCCGGGCGCGGAAGCCATTCGCAAATTGCTCGTCGAAGGCGCGAGTAATCGTTGGGATGGGCTGACCGAAGCGCTGTTGCATACCGCCGCACGCCGCGATCACCTCGTTAAAACCGTGTGGCCCGCTGTCGGCGCGGGCAAAACCGTGATCTCGGATCGCTTTTTCGATTCAACCATCGCTTATCAGGGCTACGGTCATGGCCTGGATCTTGGCGCACTGCGTGACCTGCAACGCGTTGCGATCGGCGATTTCAAACCGGACATTACTTTGATTCTGGATCTGCCCGCGCAGGTAGGCCTCGCACGCGCGCAGGTGCGCGGCGGCACGGAAACCCGCTACGAATCAATGGCGGTCGCTTTTCATGAGCGCTTGCGGCAAGGCTTTCTCGAGATCGCGGCGGCGGAACCCGCGCGCTGCCATGTCATCGACGCGAATCACGACATCGACACCGTCCACGCCGCGATCATGAGCGCCGTTTCCACGTTTCTCGGGAAACGTTAGCCATGGCAACCCTACGCAAGCCGGAAGAGCCGCCCACATTCCTGGAGCCGCGCCTCAATCCGTATCTCATCGGTCACGAGAACGCCGAGCGCGAGTTTCTCGCGGCATGGGACAGCGGCCGTCTCGCGCATGCATGGCTCCTTGCCGGACCGCGCGGCATCGGCAAGGCGACGCTTGCCTACCGCATGGCCCGCTACGCGCTGGCGCAAAGCGGAAGCAGTCCCGAGAACGACATGTTTGGCGCGCCGCCAAAACCGACGTCGCTCGCGATGTCGCCGGAAGATCCGGTATTCCGGCGGGTGGCGTCCATGGGGCATGCCGATTTCCGCGTCGTCGAGCGTCCTTGGTCGGACAGCAAGCAGACAAAACGCAAGACCGTCATCGGCGTGGACGACGTCCGCGAGATCGGTGGTTTCCTGTCCATGACACCGTCGGAAGGCGGGTGGCGCGCCATCGTCATCGATGCCGCCGATGAGATGAACCCCAATGCCGCGAACGCGGTTCTCAAGGTCCTGGAGGAGCCGCCCGAGCGCGCGCTCTTGTTCCTGGTGGCGCATAACGCCGATCGTCTTTTGCCGACCATTCGTTCGCGCTGCCGCAAACTCGACCTGCGGCCGCTGCGCGAGCAACAAGTCACAAGCCTCCTGAATCGCTATAGTCCGGACATTCCACCCAAAGACGTCGCGGCTCTGGCGGTCCTGGGCGACGGCTCCATTGGACGCGCCTTGGAACTCTCGGACGAGGGGGGCGTGGAGTTGTTCCGCGACCTCATGACGCTTCTCGGCGACGTGCCGAAGCTGAACGCCGGCAAGCTTCACAGCCTGAGCGACCAGGCGCTGCGCGGCGACGCATTCCGCACGCTGTCCGGCCTCCTTGGCTGGTGGCTTGCGCGTATCGTCACCGCGGGCGCGCGCGGGATGACCGACAATATGTCGGAGATTGTACCCGGTGAGCGCACACTTGCGCGCCGCTTGCTGGCCGCGGCGCCTCCTGCGGTCTGGGCCGAGGTCTGGGACAAGATCGGTCATCTTGCCCGGCGAACCGAGGCCATTAACCTGGACAGGAAGCGCAGTCTTATGCTCATGCTCTGGTCCATCGAGCAGGCTGTGGCCAAGGCTCCCGCCGCCGCGTAAAATGGCGGCTCTACATCCAAGGAGAACGACAATGAAGAAGATCGCAGTTGCGGCCCTGATCGTGGGCGCCTTCGCGCTCGCGTCGTGCGATAAGAAACCGGCCGAAGAAGCATCCACCGCCGAGACCCAGACTCAGACCGAAACCCCAGCCGAAGAAAGTGCAGCCGTGGCGCCCGCTCAAGATCCATTCCTGGCAGAAAACCTGAAGAACCCCGGTTGGGGTCAAACCGCGACCGGCCTGCAGTTCAAGGCTCCGGAACAGCGCGCCACCGAAGGCGCGGCGCAGCCGACCGCGAACTCGACCGTCACCGTCCACTACGAAGGCAAGCTGACCAACGGTCAGGTCTTCGACAGCTCCAAGGGTGGCGATCCGATCACGTTCCCGCTCAACGCCGTCATTCCGGGCTGGCAGGAAGCCGTGCCGATGATGCGTAAGGGCGAAACCTGGGAATTCGCGATCCCGTCGAACCTGGGTTATGGCGACCGCGCCGCCGGCCCGATCCCGCCGAACTCGACCTTGATCTTCGAGATCCAACTGCTCGAAATCCAATAAATCCAGCTCTTTGCTGGTATGTCTTACGCGCCGTGGGCTTTCCCCACGGCGCGTAAACGACTATATGAAGGCTCACATTTCGGAGCCTTGAACCTTGTCCATTCAGCCTGTCCAGCAGCCGGCGTTCTATGTCACGACGCCGATCTATTATGTGAACGGCGAACCTCATATCGGTCACGCCTACACGACGATTGCGTGCGACGTCATTGCGCGATTCAAGCGTCTGGATGGCTTTAAAGTTCACTTCCTCACCGGCACCGACGAACACGGGCAAAAAGTCGCCAAGTCCGCCGCCGAGCGGGGCATCGAGCCGATCGCATTTTGTGATGAAGTGTCCGCGCTTTTCCGTGAGCTCGCGCAAGCGCTCGGCGCGACGAATGACGACTTCATTCGAACAACGGAAAAGCGCCATATCGAGTCCTGCCAAGAACTCTGGCGGAGACTCGAAAAGAATGGGCACATTTATCTCGACAAATATGCGGGTTGGTACAGCGTCCGCGACGAGGCATTCTTCGACGAAGAGGAATTGACTAGCGGTCAGGACGGCACTCGACTTGCGCCTACCGGTGCGCCGGTCGAGTGGGTCGAAGAGGAAAGCTACTTCTTCGATTTATCGAAATGGCAGGACAAGCTGCTTGAATTTTATGATTCGAATCCGGACTTCATCGGGCCTAAGTCCCGACTTAATGAAGTCCGCAGTTTCGTTGCAGGTGGTTTGAGAGATCTGTCGATCTCGCGCACGACCTTTTCCTGGGGCATTCCTGTACCAGGAAACGACCGCCACATCATGTATGTGTGGATTGACGCGCTTACCAACTACATCACCGGCCTCGGATTTCCCCAAGAAACAGACGCGTTCAAGACCTTCTGGCCCGAATCCCATCACGTCATTGGTAAGGAAATCATTCGGTTCCATTGCGTTTACTGGCCCGCATTCCTTATGGGCGCCGGCTTGCCTGTCCCTAAGCGAATTTTCGCCCACGGGTGGTGGACCGCAGAGGGACAGAAGATGTCGAAGTCCGTCGGTAACGTGATCGACCCTTATAAGATGATCGACAAGTATGGGCTCGATCAGTTGCGCTATTTCCTGCTGCGCGAAGTGCCGTTCGGGAATGACGGCGACTTCAGCGAATCCGCGATTGGCCAGCGCATCAACGGCGAGCTTGCGAACGAGTTCGGCAATCTGGCGCAAAGGTTCCTATCTTTCATCGCCAAGAACCTCGGCGGCGTTTTGCCCGAACCCGGCGCGCTCAATGAAGACGACAATGCGCTTCTCGAAGCCTGCCACCGGCTGCTCGATCAGTGCCGCGATGCGATCAATCAGCAGTCATTCAATGGTGTGCTTGACGCCATTTGGCTCGTCGTGCGCGCCGCGAACGGCTATGTCGACAAGCAAGCGCCGTGGGCGCTGCGCAAGACCGACCCCGCGCGCATGAACACCGTTCTGTATGTGCTCGCGGAAGCCACGCGCCATCTCGCGATCCTGATGCAGCCTTTCGTTCCGTCGGCGGTGGCGAAATTGCTCGATCAGCTCGCCGTGCCGGAGAATCAGCGTAGCTTTGCCTTCCTCGGTGAGGCACATGCCCTTAAGGGTGGAACACCGCTCCCGGCGCCGCAAGGCGTTTTTCCGCGCTACACGCCGCCGGGTGAGGGGCCGAAATGAGCCAGTCACTCCTCGTCGATAGCCACTGCCACCTCGATTTTCCGGAGCTCTCGGGCGACGCCGACGGCGTCGTGGCGCGCGCGCGCAATGCGGGTGTAGGCCACATGCTCACGATCGGCACCAAGATCACGGCGTTCCCGGGTGTCCTCGCCATGGCGGAGCGGTTCGGCAATGTATCCTGTTCGGTCGGTATTCATCCGCACGAAGCCGCCGTCGAGCCGGAAGTGGATGTCGGAAAGCTCACGGAATTTGCAAAACACCCAAAAGTCGTCGCCTTCGGCGAGACCGGCCTCGATTTTTATTACGAGCACAGCCCACGGTTGGAGCAGGAGCGTAGTTTCCGCACTCACATTGCCGCGGCGCGCGAGAATAAGCTGCCGGTGATCGTGCACACCCGCGATGCCGATACGGAAACCGGAACGATCCTGAACGAGGAAATCGGCAAGGGGGCTTTCACAGGGGTCATCCACTGCTTCAGCTCGGGGCGTGAACTCGCCGAGCAGTGCCTGGCGCTCGGTTTTTATATCTCGCTTTCGGGTATCGTGACCTTCAAGAAAGCCGAGGCCTTGCGCGAAGTCGTGAAGATCGTGCCGATGGATCGCATTTTGGTGGAAACGGACAGCCCATACCTCGCGCCTGTGCCGTTCCGCGGCAAGACCAATGAGCCGGCCTATGTGGCTCATACCGCCGCGGCCGTCGCGGAGATCAAAGGGATCTCACGCGACGAACTCGCACGGCAGACGACGGAAAACTTCTTCCGTTTGTTCTCGAAGGCAAAGCCGGCTTAGTCCGGCCTCGCTGTTTCCACCGGCGCCTCGGGAGCCGTCTCTGCGCGCGTGGCGTCGGCTACCGCCGGCGCTGGCAGTTTCAAGCCTTCACGAATTTGGCTCCACGGCACCAGCTTGAAGTTCTGGTGCGCGCGTTTTTCTTCCTTGATGCCGTCGTAATTGAAGCCGTCCTGCGCAACGAACAGACCTTCGGAATAGATGCCGCCCAAGGAAGTGCCCGTGGCGTCGACGCCATCGGTTTCTTCAACTCCGTCAATACCTAAGACTTCGCTGGTCGGCCCGATCTGAAACGCGCCGCGGAAGGCATGCGGCGCCGCGCGGTCATAGACGTTGTAGGAGTTCGAGCCCTGGCTGGACGCGATGATGTAGCCGCCGCCGTCGGCGCTTTTCAGCACGGTCACCCCCTCCGCATCCGCCGTCAGGTGGCCGTTCGCCACGGTATCGATGGTTTGACGCGCGTTGTTGTTCGCTTGCGCGACCTCGGGATCCGCCGCGTAGGCATAGATCGCGACATCTTCTTCATTGACGATAAGAACGCCATTTTCATCGTCGGCGGCGCAGCCTTCGGCTTGCGAGCCCACATTGAAGTTGCGCACTTGTTCGGCATCGAGCGCGGTGCCGTTGGCGGTGATGCGCCACTGGCCGACCATGCCGTCGTTCGAATTATTGGCAAAGACATACACGTCACCGCTGGTCACGTTGCGGTACATGCAAAGGCCGTAGGGATCTTCAAAGCCGGTCGGGATCGAAAGCACCGGGGTGAGGGTGCCCGCATCCCCATCGAGCGTATATACCGCGATCGATTTATCCGTGCGGTTGGTCGCCGCGACGAGGTCGCCATGGAAATCGCCCACGGTCACGTTCTGGCGCAAGTCGACATTGTTCATCTTGCCATCGTCGCGCTTGGACACTTCCGTGCCATCGAGGCGGTAAACAACGAGCCCGCGCTGCTTATTGGTGCCGACGATCAGGCTGCGTTCCGGCTGGGTCGGATGCACCCAGATCGCCGGATCGTCCGCGGCGTCTTCAGCATCCGGCATGACCGCCGTTTCGGCAGATGACGTTACTGTGACAGCAGGGTCCTTCGGCGCAACACGCGGAGGTTTTTGTTCGCAGCCCGCCAGAAAAACAGCGGCGACGGCCATAAGTGCAACAGGTCTCGTGATCATGCTCGTCCCCAGAAAACGGAAAAATACGGCGCACTCTAGTCGCGGGCGCAAAGTCTGCACGCTACAAAAAAATGACGATTAGTGTTTTGCGCCTTTTCTGCCACAGGTGAGGGCCGTCGTTTTTCCGTAACGAAGCTGAAAACAGGGCGTCATCATTGCTCTGATATGCCCCGCGCATGCCGACACGACCGACCGTCGGCGGGGGCTATCTTTTTACAGGAGAATTTGATGCTTAAGAGCCGTCACCGGGCGCAATTACGCGCGCGCAGCCTTATGCTGCTTACCACCGTCAGCGCTGCGGCCATGATGGTCAGCCATAGCGCCGTCGCCGCGGAACAACAGCTCGCAGCCGCCGATCAACTCGCGGACGCATCCCGGTTGGAAGAAATCGTCATCACCGGCCGTCCACTCGCGGACAGCCAGGCGCAAGCGCTCCTCATTCAGCGTGAATCTTCCTCGCTTGTCAGCGTCCTGTCGGCGGACGCGGTCGGCAACCTGCCGGACCAGAATGTCGCGTTCGCCGTCGGCCGTTTGCCGGGCGTTGCGATCGAGCGCGACCAAGGCCAAGCTCGTTATGTGAACTTGCGCGGCGCGCCGGTGTACTGGACGACACTTTCGTTCGATGGCCTCAGCGTGGTCAGCCCGCAGGGCCGTGACTCGCGCTTCGACAACATCCCGTCGGCCATCGCTAGCCAGATCACCGTTGAAAAGGCCATTCTGCCTTCGATGCCCGGCGGCACCGTTGCGGGCAACGTCGACATCCGCACCCGCCGTGCGTTCGATTACGACGGTCAGAAGATCACCGGTAAGCTCGCGGCCGGCTACGTGAAGCTCGGCGGCGGCATGGAGTACGACAGCTCGCTCGTCTACTCGAACACCTTCTCCGACAATTTCGGCATCGTCGCGCAAGGTTCGTTCTACAGCCGCGAAATGGCGACTGATAACTGGGAAACCGATCCGTATCTCAGCAACACCTTTGAGCCGGGCGAGCGCTACGCGCGCGAGCACGAGAACAAGCACTATCGCCTGACCCGCCAGAACATTTCCGGCTCGACCCGCATGGACTACCGCTGGGACGAGAACAACGGCGTGTTCGCGAGCACGATCTACACGCTCTATCACGACGACGAACTGCGCGATAACTTCATCGTCCGTCTCGACCAGGGTACGGACGCCGCGGGAAACAGCTATACCAGCCAGGCCTTTATTACGCCGAACAACCCGAAGCAGGGTACGGTGTACGGCGCGCGCATCAACGCGCGTATCGATTATCGCGACACCAAGGAAAAGATGTCCACCAGCACCCTCGGCGGCGAGCATATGTTCGGCGAGTGGGCTGCGTCGTGGCGCTACAACTACACCTGGACCTTCGACGGCCGCGATACGCCGGTGACGGCCGCTTTCCAGAGTCCGAGCGCGTTCAACCTGCGGCCGACCATCGACTACGATCTGCGTGACACGGGGAAGAACTTCATCACCTTCTTCCAGACGGGCGGCGCCACGGCCGCGCGGTCGAAAGGCGCTCAGGTCGCCAACATTGAAGACTTCCAATTCCCGGCGACCAGCGTGGGCGATCTGTGGGGCGGCGATGTGACCCTTGCGCATACGGCGAAGCTCGACCTCGACCGCACGGTCGACTTCGGCGGTCACGAAACAAAAATCGAGTTCGGCGGCCTCTATACGACCCGCATCAAGAAATCGCGTGAAACGGGTCATGCCCAAACGACGTTCGCCGCGGCGCCGACCTGGTCGACCTTCGTCAACGGCAATACCATCGGCTACCTCGGAACGCAGGATCTCAAGTACACCTTCCGCTATACCGACAAAGACTTCACAACGAATTATGTGAAGAATCTCGTGTCGGCGGGCACCGCGGTTAAAACCGACACGAGCGCGAATTTCTACAAGGTCGGCGAAGACATCCTGGCCGGTTACCTCATGGGCACCACCATGTTCGACTGGGGTAACGTCGTGTATGGCGTGCGGGTCGAGCACATCAAAAACGACGGCCGCGCTTACGTCGCGTTCCCGGCGTCCGGCGCAACCCCGGCGGAAACGCGTCTGGTGGACGTCGGCGCTTCGGATACACTCTTCTATCCCAGCCTCCATGTGAACTGGGACATCGAGCGCGATCTGAAGGCCCGCGTCAGCTTCACCACGTCGGCCTCGCGCCCGGACTTCGACGATCTGCGTCCGAACTTCACGATCAGCGACTCCAACCAGTCGATCTCGGGCGGCAATCCGACGGCGAAACCGGAAAAGCAGATGGGTGTCGATGCCTACCTCGAATGGTACATCAGCCAGACCAGCTACTTCTCCGCCGGCGTGTTCTACAAGGACATCAAGGACGCGCTCGTTCAGACCTCGCGTGTGTTCGGCCTCGACACGCTCGACACACCGACGCTTGATCGTTCGGGTTACGCTTACACCGCCGTCGGCAACGCCGGTGACGGCAACTTGAAGGGCGTCGAATTTGCCTTCACCGGCAACATCGAAGATCTGGTTGAAGGTTACAACGGTCCGGAATGGCTCGGCGGGTTCGGCACGAATCTCTCGATCACTGCCACGGATTCGAAGATCAACCTGGCCGCTTTGCCGGGTGTCGCCGCGCGCAGCATCCCGCTGCTCGGTTCGTCGGATCTGATCTACAACGTGCAACTGACCTACGAGAAGTACGACCTCTCTGTGCGTCTCGCGTATCAGTGGCGGTCGCCGTGGGGCCAGTCGATCGGCGCTTACCGCACTATCGGCGGCGCGTTGTACCCGGTCGACAACGGCGACATCTATTGGGATTCCGATGAAGAACTGGATCTCTCGGTTCGCTATCAGGTCACCAGCAACATCGAAGCCTACTTCGATGCGGTGAATCTGACGAATCAGGGCGCCCGCCGTTATGGCGATAGCGACCTTTACCCGATCGAGTATGAAAAGTTCGGTCCGCGCTTCATCGGCGGCGTGCGCTTCAACTTCTAAGAAAAGGCCTGTCACTCCGCGGCACGCGCCACACGTTGGCGCGTGCCGTTTTTTTTGCGGCATCAGCTAGCTGGTCTTTCTCCCGTTCACATCCTAGGTTCAAGGCATGTGTGCCATGAAAGTCACCATCCTTGGCTGCGGCTCGGCTCCCGGCGTTCCGGCGATCTCGTCGGGTTGGGGCGATTGCGATCCGGCGAACCCGCGCAATCGGCGCCGCCGTGCGTCGATCCTGGTGGAGGAGGGGGGAACACGCCTTCTCGTCGATACCTCGCCGGACCTGCGCCAGCAGCTTTTGGATACCGGCACACGCACATTCGACGCCGTGATCTTCACCCATGGCCATGCGGACCATATTCACGGCATCGACGAGCTGCGTGAGGTCAACCGGGTTACCGAAAAGCCGCTACCGGTCTACGGCGTCCGTGAAACCCTCGACGTCCTCCGGGACCGGTTCGGCTATGTCTTCAAAGGCATTCCGCCGGGCGCTTCGATTTTCCGTCCGTGGCTGGTGCCGTCCGAGATCGAACCCGGAACGCCATTTCAAGTCGGCCAGATATCCGTCCTCCCGTTTCTTCAGGATCATGGCGGGAGTTCCACGATCGGCTATCGGTTCGGCGACGTTGTCTATTCGACCGACATCCTGGATCTGCCCGAGGCAGCCCGCGACGTCGTCCGGGGCGCCAAGCTTTGGATCGTTGGCGCCTTTGGCCTGACGCCGCATCCGACCCATGCCCATGTTGCCAAGGTCCTCGATTGGATCGCCGCCCTGAAGCCTGCCCGGGCGGTCATTACCCACATGAGTAACGCCATCGACTACGAGACTTTGAAAGCTCAAGTGCCAGGCCACGTCATACCGGCCCATGATGGGTTGGAGATGGAGGTCTGACGTTGGGGGCGTGAGTCAAAAGAAGGACTTAGCTCCGGATTTTGATTTTCTACGTGATGATCGTCCGACGCGAACCCTGGCGTTGCCACGCGCGACGCGCGGCAACCCGCGCCGCCAGGAACGCCAAATGGGATTTACATGCGTCAGCACGTCGGCGGGCGATGCGATGCGATGCGATGCGCGATAGAGCGCTTGGCGCACAGGCCTGAACGGGAGCAAGCCAGATCGCGCCCGGCCAGCTAAAGACCTGAAAATCATATCATCTTAGCTCATATATTACTGGCGATGATTCACTTCGCGTACCCACCACAATTCGTGGTATGCTCGGTGAACAAGAACAAGAAATCTGTGTTTTCAACTTAGCTGCAAGGTATTCGAGACAACGGGGGCTTAACCTTTTCGGGGGGTCTCCCTTTGCTTCGCGACCTTGTTCAACGTCTTGTCAAAGCCCTCTGGGCTTTCATCCCCACCCAACTCTTTGGCCATCTTCTTGAACCGCTCGGATTGAGCGGCGTCGGTCTTTTTGACCGCGATCTTCCTCCCGGCTTTGGGAGGGCTTTTCGATGAGTTCATTGAGCAAGCCTCGGGCTAAGTTCGTTTACTACTTCTGCGATGAAACGTCCGTACATGACAGGTTTATGGCCGTGGGCGGTCTCGCGGTCGCTGATTACAACCTCCAGACCATCACCGATCATCTCGCGACGATAAACAGAGTGAAGAAGGTAACTTACGAGGTTAAGTACCAAACGACGCGCAAGCGCCGGGACTGCGGCCACACCGCTTACGCTGAGTACTTGGCGGAATTGATCAACCTGAAAAAGGTGCACTTTCACGTCCGCTTCGCGCCCTTTAAACAATACAACCATCGTGACAGCGGCCCTAACCGCAGGGCCGACACGGTCGGTAAAATGCACTATCAACTGCTTCTTCACCGCGCGCTCCGTTTTTACGGCGGCGAATATAAGCTTCGCATACGCCCGGACGATGGCGACTGCACTAAGAAGCTTCAGGATCAGCAGGAGGCGCTCCTATTTGAGGCGATTCATAAGCACGGATACGATGTCAAACCCGACTGCATAGACTCAATAGAGCCGCGCGAATCCCTAAAGGAACCGCTGCTGCAGTTATTGGACGTCACACTTGGTGCGTTCACGGCTTTGCGCAACGAAAGGCATTTGAGTCCGACGTATTCGCCGCCAAAAACGGCCTTGGCGTTACTCGCGCACAAGATCAATGGAAGCCCAAATCTTCTGGAGAATTCCGGCGCCGCCGTTAGGCATCTCTCAATATGGAACGTTGTTCCTGAATACCGAAAGCGGACGGAGGCGCGGCACGCGGGACTATGCCCATGAGGGCCAGGCCAGGTTAAACCTGAATCTTCGCCCCGCGCGCATTTAGAGCCTAACAGGACAGTGCCCATTTACAACGTTCTCTTGAGAGACTCACTTCTTAAGGAACCTTACCCACCATCGCGCCAAGTCTATGAATGAGGCGAATGGGCGCTTTCTACCCAGCAGTTGTTTCATAGGTTAGGCGCTTACCCTTGAAGCCCTTTACGGCCTCAGCGGTCCGCATTTCATCATCAAAGCCCACCTTGGCGCGCGTGTTCTGGCGGAAATCAAACTCCGCGAGGTAGCGGTCAAGGTGGCGCTTATCCATGTGCTGATACGTGCCAACTAAGCCGCGCTTGAAGACCGAGAAAAATCCCTCAAGCGTGTTCGTGTGCGCTTCGTCGCGCTTCCACTCGTACTTGGAGTGGTCAACGCTTTCGTGGTCGCGCGCTACGCCGATATAGACCTGAGACTTGTCGGTAACGAGCTTGCTGTCTTCGTGCATGTGCTTACGAACGACCGCGCGGACGTTGCCATGATGGACTGCCTGAGAACGGATTTTGCCGCCGCGCTCAACCAAGGTGACGACCTGTACGGCATGGCGCTGGTGCGGAATATGGCCAGCGGGCTTGCGCGTCTTGGGCGACTTCGTGAGATAGGTTTCGTCGGCTTCCACGATCTTACCGGCGCCACCTAACGGGCCGCTCTGGTCGGAGCCGGGAGCCATAGCGTGGCGGATACGGTGGCCCATGAACCAAGCCGTCTTCATACCAACGCCGAGGGTCCGCTGAAGCTGGCGGGTGCTAATGCCTTTCTTGCAGGAGCAAAGCAGGTAGATCGCCTGTAGCCACAAACGGAGCGGCGCGTGGCTGTCCTCGAAGATCGTGCCCATTTTCACCGTGAAGGGCTTGCGGCACGCATAGCACTTACGGAGGCCAGCGCGCGTGGTCTTGCCCAGGAGGCGTCCAATGCGCTGCGCGTCGGCATTGCCGCAATGAGGGCACACCGGGCCGGTCGGCCAAAGGTGGCTTTCCACGTACTCGTAGGCCGCGTCTTCATCGTGGAAATGGGGGGCAGAAAGAACTGAGGTCATGGCTTTAACTCCTTGAGCCCAAAACTAGATGTTGCGGGTGGGTATGTCAAGTGAAACATCGCCATATTACTTATCATAATATACATTATGCGACAATAAGATGTGGGTAATCCGGTTATTAGGTGCCGGCGCTCCAAGCGCGACTCACGCCTGGCCATTGCCCTTCCTCCCATTTTTCGACCGCAACTAAACCCATGATAAGTTCGTTAAGCTTGAACGCTCTTTGGGGGAAATGATCGCGTTCAATGTATGCGCTATTCTTTGAGGACACCGGCGAACTGATCGCGACCGTCGATCGCGCCCCTCAAGCCCTGGGGCTCGGCCGACTTGTCTCCCGGGAGAAAGCCCGTGGCGTCATTGGGGCACTCAATCGCTTGGACGGCACCACGCAGCTTTGCTGGCGCTTCGTAAATGGCCGTCAGGTCGCCCCCGATGCGGCCGAAAACGGCCCTACGCCCACTATGGATGGAGAAGCCTAGCCGGACGCTGCGGACAAACCGCCTTAGACATAAGCCACATCGGTGCGGGGTCGCCAATCGATCATCCTGCGTTGTGACAACCTAACGCGGCACTCCCGTCGCCGCACTCAACGTCTACGGAGCCCAACCCTTCGGAATTTTGCCGGTTGGCGCAACGAGAGACCCCAGACGCGCGTTTCTAAAGGGCCCGGCCTTGCACGAGGCCGGGTGCGGCGTAGAGTTTCTGTCCATGCAAACGCTGCGGGGTCTCGTATGAATAATTATCGATGTATTTTCAATTATGCGGGCGGAACGACGACCATCGATATTACCGCCGATAACAGCGAGCGCGCGATCGAGGCCGCCTCCGCGGCGATCAACGCAGGCGATTATGATCGCGTCGAGGTCTGGGATGGCCACACCTTGCTGCTTACGCGTGCAACACCGCGCGCGTGGGATACGCTGGGTGAACTTTCACCGGCCCCGCCCCAACGACTGCCGGTCCCCCTCAGCCTGCCGCGCCGTACGCCGATCTCATTTGTCGCAAGTTTGAAGGCGATCGGGCTCAATAGCGCGAAAGCCCATTGGCGCAGACTGGTCGCGCGCAAAGGTTAGCTTTCGCCTTGCGGACGGTCGGCGTAAAGTGAGGCCTCCGATTTCGAACCGGTACCGCATCCCATGCCGTCCGCGCCAAAAGCGCCCCCTCGTCCGCACCCCGCACCCGCCCAAAGCATTCAAGATCTGATCGATATCATGGCGCGTCTGCGCGATCCCGACGGCGGTTGCCCGTGGGATGTGGAGCAGACTTTCGCGACCATCGCCCCCTACACCATCGAAGAGGCCTACGAGGTCGCGGACGCGATCGCACGCGACAATATGCCGGCGTTAAAAGATGAGCTGGGCGACCTTCTGTTTCAGGTCGTCTTCCATGCCCGGATGGCCGAAGAAGCTGGTCTCTTTGCATTTCCGGACGTTGTTGGCGCTATCAGCGACAAGATGATCCGCCGGCATCCGCATGTCTTCGGGACCGCGAAATTCGAGAACGTCGCCGCGCAGACGGAAGCCTGGGAGAATATGAAAGCGGCCGAGCGCGCCGCCGCGGGAGAGCCGGACGCGCCGCCAAGCGTCCTGGATGGCCTTCCCGCGGGTTTGCCTGCCCTGAAACAGGCTGAGAAGCTGCAAAAACGCGCCGCCCGGGTCGGCTTCGACTGGACCGAAGCCAAGGACATTCTGGGCAAGATCCAAGAGGAACTCGATGAGGTGCGGGCGGAGTTCGAGGCCGAGGTCCACAGCACCGCGCGGCTTACCGATGAACTCGGCGACCTGCTCTTTGCTTGCGTGAACCTCGCTCGTAAGGCCGGTATCGACCCAGGCATGGCGCTGCGCGGGACCAACCTCAAGTTCGACCGGCGCTTCCGGCGCGTCGAGGCGCTGCTGCGCGCGGCGGGAAAATCCCCAGAGGGCGCGCGCCTCGAAGAGATGGAAAACCTTTGGGTTCAGGCCAAGCAGGAAGAGCCTGCCAAAATCTAATAATTTGGATTCAAAAAATCGGCTAAGCAGTTATAAAACATGGTGAAGAAATAAAGGATTGGGCGTGAAAAACGGAGTCGTTGCCCGCACGTTGGGACGATACACGCGCGCCGCCGCCGCGGTGGGGGCCGCCCTTGCCCTGCTTGCGAGTTGCTATATTCCAGACCGCTATGAGGCTGAGATCCGCCTGACCAAGGACGGCGGATACGGCGTAACCTTCATTGGCCAACTCACCTACGCCCCCCTCTTCGGCCAGATCGCCCGTGGTCAGATCGACGCGGAGAAGGCCGAGGCGAACGACAAAATGATCCAGGAGCAGCTCAAGCGCGACACCGCCTTCAAAGAGGTCACGCCCCTGGGTAAAGGCCGCTATCAGGTCCGGTTCGACCGCGAAGGCCGCTTTGGCGGTGCGATGCAGATGGTCAATTTTGCGACCCGGAACCAGGCGATCTTCCGCATCCGCACGACCGAGGATGGACTGATCCAGGTCAATGGGTCGGGACAAGGCCAGCTTTACGCCGACCGGTTCGAGGAGATTGGGCTGCGGTCCCAGGGACTTTTGCGGATCGTGACCGATGTCGAGGTGCTCGAGCATAACGCCACGTTCGTCCGGGCCTCGCCCACCCCGGGCTTCACCCAATACGATTGGCGTATCCGCAGCTTTAGAGAC
>JAIUPE010000076.1 GCA_020160875.1 Pseudomonadota bacterium | reverse complement strand
GAGAATGGCCTTTTCGTCGTCGCGGTCCTTGGCCAGGCTTTCGATTTCGGCGCGCTCGATCGCGAGAGCACGTTCGTCCTTATCGACGCCGCGGCGATTGAACACGCGCACTTCGACGATGGTGCCCTGGGCGCCCGGCGGCACGCGCAAGCTGGTGTCGCGCACGTCCGAGGCCTTTTCACCGAAGATGGCGCGCAGGAGCTTCTCTTCCGGCGTGACCGGAGATTCGCCCTTCGGCGTCACCTTACCCACCAGAATATCGCCAGCCTTCACTTCGGCGCCGACGTACACGATGCCGGCTTCGTCGAGGTTCTTGAGGGCTTCCTCACCGACGTTCGGGATGTCGCGGGTGATTTCTTCCTGGCCGAGCTTGGTATCGCGGGCCATGACTTCGAACTCTTCGATATGGATCGAAGTGAACACGTCGTCACGCACGATGCGCTCGGAGATCAGGATCGAGTCCTCGAAGTTGTAACCGTTCCACGGCATGAACGCGACGAGCACGTTCCGGCCGAGGGCGAGTTCGCCCAACTCCGTCGACGGACCATCGGCGATGATGTCGCCCTTGGCCACCACGTCACCCACTTTGATGAGCGGACGCTGATTGATGCAGGTGTTTTGGTTCGAACGCTGGAACTTCAGGAGGCGGTAGATGTCGACGCCCGGCTGGGACGCGGTCATCTCTTCGGTCGCGCGAACGACGATACGTTCGGCGTCCACCTGCTGTACGATACCCGCGCGGCGGGCAACGGTCGCGGCGCCGGAATCGCGGGCCACGGCTTCTTCGACGCCGGTGCCGACGAGCGGAGCTTCCGCGCGCAGGAGCGGCACGGCCTGACGCTGCATGTTCGAGCCCATCAGCGCGCGGTTCGCGTCGTCGTTCTCAAGGAACGGGATGAGCGCGGCGGCGACGGAGACGAGCTGCTTCGGCGAAACGTCCATGTACTGGATGTCCGCGGGCGGCAGCAGCATGGCTTCGCCGGATTTACGGCAGCTGACCAGTTCGTTCACCAGCTTGCCCTTGGCGTCCACTTCTTCGTTCGCCTGGGCGATGTTGTAACGGCCTTCTTCCATCGCCGAGAGGTACACGACGTCGTTCGAGACGCGCGCGTCTTCCACTTTGCGGTACGGGCTTTCGATGAAGCCGTACTGGTTCACGCGGGCGTAGGTCGCCAGCGAGTTGATCAGACCGATGTTCGGGCCTTCCGGCGTTTCAATCGGGCAGATACGGCCGTAGTGCGTCGGATGCACGTCGCGGACTTCGAAGCCGGCGCGCTCGCGGGTCAGACCGCCAGGTCCGAGGGCCGAGAGACGGCGCTTATGGGTGATTTCCGAGAGCGGGTTCGTCTGATCCATGAATTGCGACAGCTGCGAGGAGCCGAAGAATTCACGCACGGCCGCCGCGGCAGGCTTCGCGTTGATGAGGTCGTGCGGCATCACGGTGTCGATGTCGACCGAGCTCATGCGTTCGCGGATGGCGCGTTCCATGCGGAGCAGACCGACGCGGTACTGGTTTTCCATCAGCTCGCCGACCGAACGGACACGACGGTTGCCGAGGTGATCGATGTCGTCGATTTCGCCGCGGCCGTCCTTCAGTTCCGTCAGCACCTTGATGATGCGCAGGATGTCGTCCTTGCGCAGGTGGCGGATGGAATCCGGCACGTCTTCGTTCGAGACGTTCAGGCGCGCGTTCATCTTCACGCGACCGACGGTCGAGAGGTCATAGCGTTCCGGATCGAAGAACAGACCCTGGAACAGCGCTTCGGCGGTTTCGAGCGTGGGCGGCTCGCCCGGGCGCATCACGCGATAGATATCGACCAGCGCTTCGTCGCGGTTGGTGTTCTTGTCGAGCGCGAGAGTATTGCGGATGTACGGACCGACGTTCATGCCGTCGATGAAGAGGGTCTTGATCTCTTCGACTTCGGCTTCCTCGAAGGCCGCCAGGGTCTCGGCGGTGATTTCTTCGCCGGCTTCGATGTAGATTTCGCCCGTCTTGGTGTTGACGACGTCCTCGGCGATGAACTTACCGATCAGCTCTTCGTCGGTGATGCGCAGTTCCTTGAGGCCGTCCTTCTCGAGCTTCGTCGCGATGCGCGGGCTGAGCTTGCCGCCGGCTTCGAGCTTCACGCGGCCGGTCTTGGCGTCGACCAGGTCGAAATTAAGCTTCATGCCGCGCATCTTCTGCGCGTCGAAGCCTGTGTTCCAACCCTTCTTCTCGCGCACGAAGATTTGCGTGTCGTAGAAGTAGTTGAGGATTTCCTCGGCGGTCATGCCGTGGACTTCCTGCGGGTCGACGCTCTTTTCATCCTTCTTGCGCTTGGCGCGCAGCTTTTCCGTCGCGAGAGAATCAAGCGCGTACAGAAGCGTGGTGACCGGCAGTTTACGGCGGCGGTCGATACGCACGTACACGAGATCCTTGGCGTCGAATTCGAAATCGAGCCACGAGCCGCGGTACGGGATAACGCGCGCGGCGAACAGATACTTGCCCGACGAGTGGGTCTTGCCCTTGTCGTGATCGAAGAACACGCCCGGCGAACGGTGCATCTGCGACACGATAACGCGCTCGGTGCCGTTGATGATGAACGTGCCGTGATCCGTCATGAGCGGCATATCGCCCATGTAGACGTCTTGTTCTTTGATGTCGCGCACGGAGCGCGCGCCGGTGTCTTCGTCGATATCCCACACGACGAGGCGCAGCGTGACTTTCAGCGGCGCGGAGAAGGTCATACCGCGCTGTTGGCACTCTTCAACGTCGTACTTCGGCGCTTCGAGTTCGTAGGACACGAACTCCAGCTCGCCCTTGCCGGCAAAATCCTTGATCGGGAAAACGGACTTGAACACGTCCCACAAGCCCGACTTCTGACGCACATCGAGCGGCGAATTCGCCTGGAGGAATTTGTCGTAAGAGCTCTTTTGCACTTCGATCAAATTCGGCATCGGCGCAACCACCGGGATGCGACCGAAGTCTTTACGTACACGCTTCCGACCATTGAGGGATTTGGCCATGACCATTCCTCGTCCTTCTTAAGGCGCGGCACCGGCAGGGCTCCGGCGCGCTTTTTGAACCAGACCATCCGCTTTCGCCCCGCCTGAAAGGGCTGCGCTGCAATGGTCCTCTGAACTATCGGCAAGAGCGCTGACGCTCTTCTCGGTAACCCAGAACTAGAAACGGCAGTAAGGCCGGCGCGCCGATCTCTCAGCGCACCGACCTCAACCGCGATAGCTAACGTACAGACCTTATTTGATCTGCACTTTGGCGCCGGCTTCTTCGAGCTTCTTCTTGATCGATTCAGCTTCGTCCTTGTTGACGCCTTCTTTGATCGGCTTCGGAGCGCCTTCGACGAGGTCCTTGGCTTCCTTGAGGCCGAGGTTCGTGACAGCGCGCACTTCTTTGATCACGTTGATCTTGTTGGCGCCGGCGTCGGCCAGGATCACGTCGAAGGTGTCCTTGGCTTCAGCGGCCGGAGCGGCGGCGGCGCCGCCAGCGGCGGCAACGGCCACCGGAGCAGCGGCGGAAACGCCCCACTTCTCTTCGAGCAGCTTCGCGAGTTCAGCGGCTTCGAGAACGGTGAGAGCGGAAAGATCGTCTACGATTCTGGCGAGATCGGCCATTTTGAAAGTCTCCTGATCTAGGTTCTATTTGGTTGATTGCAATAGTACGGGCGGCTTATGCGGCTTCGCCTTGCTTGGCTTTCGCAGCGAGAAGACGAGCAAGCTGGCCGGCCGGAGCTTGAACGACGCCAGCGATCTTGGTCGCGGGAGCCTGAACGAGTCCGATGATCTTGCCGCGCAATTCGTCCAGCGAAGGCAGAGTGGCCAGGGTTTCAACCCCAGCGACGTCCAGCTTCTGGCCGTTCAAATTGCCGCCAACGATCTCCAGCTTCTTGTTGTCCTTCGCGAACTTCGCACAAACCTTCGCGGCTGCGACCGGATCCTTCGAGTACGCGATACCCGTCGGGCCCTTGAACAGATCGCCAAGGTTTTCGAACTTCGTGCCGGCAATGGCGAGACGCGCGAGCCGATTTTTAGCAACTTTGTAGCCGGCGCCCGCTTCACGCATAGCTTTACGCAGCGCTTGAGCTTCAGCGACCGTCAGGCCCTTATTCAGGGTGATGGCGATGAAGGACTGCTGCGTCAGCGTAGCGTTGAGCGAACTAACCAGCTCTTCTTTTTGCTGTCGGTCCATATCGTCTCCGCTTACTGAGGCTCTCTCCTCACGCGAGGAAAGAACCGGTTGCACATCCAACGGGTCTAGAAGAACCAAACCCGCCGGTTCCAGACCTGCCCCAGAAGCTCAAGTCGCCCTGCCCGGCTATCGCGCGTATGCGCCTCAACCGAACCAAACTTCCTGCACTCCCGTCTGTGATGGCGATCATCTCTTTATGCGTCAGCCCCTAAAGGCATCGGCACCATCAGTCTCGGACAGGATCTCCGGCGAAGATCAGCGGTTGCTTCACTTCGCCGGTATCGTTCGCGCCGCCTTCGAAAAGGCGGCGCGAAATCTCGTTACTCGGCCTTCGCGACGGCGTCGGCGGAGTTCACTTTGATCCCCGGGCCCATCGTGGAGCTGACGGAGATCTTCTTGATGTAGTTACCCTTCGCGCCGGCCGGCTTGGCCTTCACGATGGCGTCGACGAACGCCTTCAGGTTGGCTTGCAGCTGCTCGGCCGAGAAGCTGGCCTTGCCGATACCGGCCTGCACGATGCCGGCCTTCTCGACGCGGAACTGCACTTCACCGGCCTTGGCGTTCTTCACGGCCGTTTTCACGTCCATGGTCACGGTGCCGAGCTTCGGGTTCGGCATCAGGCCGCGGGGGCCGAGCACCTTACCGAGCTTACCGACGACGCCCATCATGTCCGGGGTCGCGATGACGCGATCAAAGCCCATTTCGCCGGCATTGATCTTGTCGGCGAGATCTTCCGCGCCAACGAGATCGGCGCCAGCGGCTTCCGCGTCTTTCGCTTTGTCGCCCTTGGCGAACACGGCGACACGCATCGTCTTACCGGTACCGTGCGGCAGCGCGACGACGCCGCGCACCATCTGGTCCGCGTGCTTCGGATCGACACCGAGGTTCATCGCCACTTCGACGGTTTCGTCGAACTTGGCCTTCGCATTGGCCTTCAGGATCTTCACCGCATCGACGACCGTGTAATAGGTTTCATGATCGACAGCGGCGAGACCGGCCTTCAAACGCTTTCCAACTTTCGCCATGGCTTAGTTCTCCACCACTTCGAGGCCCATCGCGCGGGCGGAGCCAACAACCTGCGCCATCGCCGATTCAATCGTCGGGCTGTTCAGGTCCGGCATCTTCTTCTGCGCGATCTCGCGGATCTGGGTCATGTTCACCTTGCCGACGAAACCGCGGCCAGTGGTGCCCGAACCCTTGTCGATCTTCGCGGCGCGCTTCAGGAAGAAGCTCGTCGGCGGGGTCTTGGTGACGAACGTGAAAGAACGGTCCGAATACACCGTGATCACCACGGGCGTCGGAACGCCGATTTCACCGCCCTGGGTCGCTGCATTGAACTCTTTGCAGAACGCCATGATGTTGACGCCGCGCTGACCGAGCGCGGGGCCGATCGGCGGAGAAGGGTTTGCCTTCCCGGCCGGGATTTCAAGCTTTACGTAGCCTTCAATTTTCTTTGCCATCGTATCCCTCAGTTATGCGCCGGATACCCTCCGGTGCATCGGGTCCGTGGTGCGGCTGCCCTTGGACTTTCAGGGCAGAAACCTTCCACAGAGTTGTGCGGCCGCCTTACGGCGTCCGCGAAGCAGCCAGTTAGAGCTTTTCCACCTGGCTGTATTCGAGCTCGACCGGCGTAGAACGGCCGAAGATCGAGACCGAAACCTTGAGACGGGCTTTTTCCTCGTCGACGTCTTCGACGACGCCGTTGAACGAGGTGAAAGGACCGTCGGAAACGCGAACTTGTTCGCCCACTTCGAAGACCACCGAGGGCTTCGGACGCTCGATCCCTTCCTGCACCTGCTTCTGGATGCGCTCAGCTTCGCTATCCGACATCGGGCGCGGCTTGTTGCCGCCGAGGAAGTTCGTGACCTTGGGCGTGTTCTTGACGATGTGCCAGGCCTGGTCCGTCAGATCCATCTTGATCAGGACATAGCCTGGGAAAAACTTGCGCTCGGCGTCGACCTTGGTGCCGCGGCGCACTTCGGCGACCTTTTCCATCGGCACGATGACTTCCTGGATCTTATCCGTCATGCCATGGGTCGCGGCCTGCTCGCGGATCGACTGAGCAACCTTATTTTCAAAACCCGAATAAACGTGGAGCACGTACCACTTGGCAGCCATTGGTCCCGCCCCTTAACCGAAAATGTAGCGCACGCCCCAACCGAGGACGGCGTCCACGGCGAGGAAGTAAACGGAAAGAATGGCACTGAAGATGAAAACCATGACGACCGAAACCGTGGTCTCCCGACGCGATGGCCAGGTGACCTTGGACATTTCCTGCCGCACTTGGCGGACAAAGAGCCCGGGTGAAGTTTTCGCCATTAAAATTACGCCTCTCGGATCAAACTCTACTCAGACGGCCGGCGGATCTGGCCCTTTCGGACCGCTCCGACTCCCAGGTGGCAGGGGCGATAGGGCTCGAACCTACAACCCCCGGTTTTGGAGACCGGTGCTCTACCAGTTGAGCTACACCCCTAGGACCTGTTTTCACTTCGGAGCGTTTAGACGATCAAATAGCTCAATATCTTGAGCTTTCGACCCCCTCCACGCCCGCCACTGCCGCGTGTTACCACGAGGGCAACACAAAACTACCGGTCGAGACGGGTGTTTCGACCGGTGCGGAGGGTTTCTACTCCGCACCAACACCCTGAATCAAGTGGGATTCGACCGGCTCCAAAAAGCCGAGGGCCGCGAAAAATCGGGGTCGCGATCAGCAAAAAGTGGATCGGTTTTTTGCGCCCGATCACGCCCCGACTCACAAGAGATAAGGGCTGATCCTTTCGGATCAGCCCCTGGCCCAGAGCCGTTTAGCAGCGGTCTGTCTACTCGATGATTTTAGCGACGACGCCCGAACCGACCGTACGGCCGCCTTCGCGGATGGCGAAGCGCAGGCCTTCATCCATCGCGATCGGGGCGATGAGGTTCACCTGCATTTCGATGTTGTCGCCCGGCATCACCATTTCCGTACCGGCCGGAAGCTCGATCGTGCCGGTCACGTCCGTGGTGCGGAAGTAGAACTGCGGACGGTAGTTCGAGAAGAACGGCGTGTGACGGCCGCCTTCGTCCTTCGACAGGATGTAGCAGCTGCACGAGAACTTCGTGTGCGGCGTGATCGAACCCGGCTTGGCCAGAACCTGGCCGCGCTCGACGTCTTCACGCTTCGTGCCACGCAGCAGCGCGCCGATGTTGTCGCCCGCCTCACCCTGATCGAGCAGCTTGCGGAACATTTCAACGCCCGTCACGACCGTGGTCTGCGTCGGCTTCAGGCCGATGATCTGCATTTCTTCGCCGACCTTCACGATCCCGCGTTCAACGCGGCCCGTGACGACCGTGCCGCGGCCAGAGATCGAAAACACGTCTTCGATCGGCATCAGGAACGGCTTGTCCTTCGGACGCGCCGGCTGCGGGATGTTTTCGTCGACAGCCTGCATCAGCTTCAAGATCGCCTGCTTGCCGAGCTCTTCGTTCGAGTTCTCAAGAGCCGCCAGCGCCGAGCCGCGCACGATCGGGATCTTGTCCCCCGGGAATTCGTACTTCGACAGAAGTTCGCGAACTTCGAGTTCGACGAGGTCCAGAAGTTCCGCGTCGTCCACCATGTCGCACTTGTTCAGGAACACCACGATCGCAGGAACGCCGACCTGGCGCGCCAGCAGGATGTGTTCGCGCGTCTGCGGCATCGGGCCGTCGGCGGCCGACACCACCAGGATCGCCCCGTCCATCTGCGCCGCACCCGTGATCATGTTCTTCACGTAGTCCGCGTGGCCCGGGCAATCGACGTGCGCGTAGTGGCGGTTCGTCGTTTCATACTCAACGTGCGCCGTCGAGATCGTGATCCCGCGCGCCTTCTCTTCAGGCGCCTTGTCGATCTGGTCGTACGCCGTGAACGTCGCGCCGCCCGTCTCCGCGAGGATCTTCGTGATCGCCGCCGTCAACGACGTCTTGCCGTGGTCAACGTGACCAATCGTGCCGATGTTGCAGTGCGGCTTATTCCGCTGGAATTTCTCTTTAGACATGGCTCACTCCGTTCTCTGGACTGAAATTCTTCTGGGCTAATTAACCGGCCAACTTGGCCTTGATTTCGTCGGACACGTTGCTCGGCACCTGTTCGTAGTGGTCGAACGTCATCGTGAACTGGGCGCGGCCCTGGCTCATCGAACGCAGCGTGTTGACGTAACCGAACATGTTGGCCAGCGGCACCATCGCGGTGATGACGCGCGCGTTCGCGCGGCTGTCCATGTTGTTGATCTGACCGCGACGGCTGTTCAGGTCGCCGATGATGTCGCCCATGTAGTCTTCGGGGGTGACAACTTCGACGCTCATGATCGGCTCGAGCAGCTTCGGGCCGGCCTGCGGGATACCTTCACGGAAGGCGGCGCGGGCGGCGATTTCGAACGCAAGGGCCGACGAGTCGACGTCGTGGTAGTTACCGTCGTACAGGGTCGCCTTGAAGTCCGTGCAGGGGAAGCCGGCGATCACGCCGGTGCCGATCGAGGCTTCGAGGCCCTTCACGACGCCCGGGATGTATTCCTTCGGCACCGAACCGCCGACGATGTCGTTTTCGAACTGATAGCCCGAACCCGGCGGCAGCGGCTCGAAGCGGATCTTGACGCGGGCGTACTGGCCCGAACCGCCCGACTGCTTCTTGTGCGTGTAGTCTTCTTCGTAAACGCGGCTGATCGTCTCACGGTACGCGACCTGGGGAGCGCCGACGTTGGCTTCCACCTTGAATTCGCGCTTCATGCGGTCGACGATGATTTCGAGGTGCAGTTCGCCCATCCCCTTGAGGATGGTCTGGCCGCTTTCGTGATCGGTCGTGATGCGCAGCGACGGATCTTCGGCGGCGAGACGCGCGAGCGCCATGCCCATCTTTTCGACGTCCGGCTTCGACTTCGGCTCGACGGCGACTTCGATGACCGGCTCCGGGAACACCATGCGCTCCAGGATGATCGGCTTGTTCGGGTCGCACAGCGTTTCGCCGGTGGTCGTGTCCTTCATGCCCACGAGCGCGACGATGTCACCCGCCGAAGCGGTTTTGATTTCTTCGCGGTTGTTGGCATGCATCAGCAACATACGGCCGATACGTTCTTTCTTGTCCTTCACGCTGTTCAGCACGCCGGTGCCGCTTTCCAGCTTACCGGAGTAGATGCGCACGAAGGTGAGCGAGCCGACGAACGGATCGTTCATGATCTTGAAGGCGATGCCCGAGAACGGCTCGTCCGGCAGACGCTTACGGACCGCTTCGACTTCTTCCTTGCCCGGCAAGGTGCCCTTCACGTCCGGCAGATCGAGCGGCGACGGGAGGTAGTGCGTGACGCAATCGAGCAGCACCTGCACGCCCTTGTTCTTGAACGCCGAGCCGCAGATCACGGGCACGAACTTCTGAGCGATGGTGCCCTTGCGGATGCACTTGTGCAGCGTCTCTTCGTCCGGCTCGTTGCCTTCGAGATAGGCTTCCATCGCCGCATCGTCCATTTCGACGACGGTATCGACGAGAGCCGCACGGTATTCCTTCGCCTTATCGGCCAAGTCGGCCGGAATTTCGACTTCGTCGAACTTCGCGCCGAGGTCCTCGCCCTTCCAGACGAGCGCCTTCATCTTCACGAGATCGACGACACCGACGAATTCAGCTTCGACGCCGATCGGCAGCGTCAGCACAAGCGGCTTCGCGCCAAGGCGATCGACGATCATGTCGACGCAGCGATAGAAATTCGCGCCCATGCGATCCATCTTGTTGACGAAGCACATACGCGGAACGTTGTACTTGTCAGCCTGACGCCACACGGTTTCGGACTGCGGCTCGACGCCGGCGACGCCGTCGAAACAGGTGACGGCGCCATCGAGCACGCGCAGCGAACGCTCGACTTCGATCGTGAAGTCGACGTGGCCCGGGGTGTCGATGATGTTGATGCGGTGATCTTTCCAGAAGCACGTCGTGGCGGCGGACGTGATCGTGATGCCGCGCTCCTGCTCCTGCTCCATCCAGTCCATCGTGGCCATGCCGTCGTGGACTTCGCCGATCTTATGCGAACGGCCGGTGTAGTACAGGATACGCTCCGTGGTCGTCGTCTTACCGGCGTCGATGTGCGCCATGATGCCGATGTTACGGTAGCGCTCGATAGGAGTGTTTTCGTTAGCCATCACAAACTCTCTTAGCGGCTCGGGGAGCCGTCAGGAAAAATCTCGGTTACCAGCGGTAGTGCGAGAAGGCGCGGTTCGCTTCCGCCATGCGGTGCGTGTCTTCGCGCTTCTTCACGGCGCCGCCACGGTTGGCGGCCGCGTCCATCAGCTCGTTCGACAGACGGTCGATCATGGTCTTCTCGTTGCGGCCGCGGGCGTTGGAAACCAGCCAGCGGAACGCGAGCGCCTGACGGCGCTCCGGACGGACTTCAACGGGCACCTGGTAGGTGGCGCCACCGACGCGGCGGGAACGCACTTCCACCGTCGGCTTCACGTTCTCGATCGCGTCATGGAACACCTTCACGGCGTCCTGGTTCACTTTCTTCGAGATGCGGTCGAGGGCGCCGTAGACGATGCGTTCAGCAACGCCCTTCTTGCCCTGTTCCATCACCGAGTTGATGAACTTCGCGATGACGAGATCGCCGAACTTCGCGTCCGGATTGATCTCACGCTTATCTGCTGCGCGACGACGAGACATGCTTTCTTCCTCTTACTTCGGACGCTTGGCGCCGTACTTCGAACGACGCTGGCGGCGGTCATTGACGCCCTGGGTGTCGAGCGTGCCGCGGATGATGTGGTAGCGAACGCCGGGAAGATCCTTCACGCGGCCGCCGCGGATCATGACCACGGAGTGTTCCTGAAGGTTGTGACCTTCGCCGGGGATGTAGCAGATCGCTTCGAATTGGTTCGTCAGACGAACGCGCGCGACCTTACGAAGCGCCGAGTTCGGCTTCTTCGGAGTCGTCGTGTACACGCGGGTGCAAACGCCACGCTTTTGCGGGCAGCTCTCCAACGCGGGGACCTTGTTGCGCGCCGCAGGCATTTGGCGGCCCTTACGGATCATCTGGTTGATTGTCGGCATCGTCTAAGCCTCGATTTCCCTAGGAACTTTTTCGTTCGCTATCGTTATCTTCAAACTCGTTTGCCGCCCCGGCACGGTCCTGCACTGAAAACTTCAGTGCGACCCACCCGAGACGTGAAACAGGAACACCAGGCCCTTTCGGAACCTTGTTCGTTCCCGTTCGAAAAACATTGCCCAATCAAGGGGCTATATCGGTTTCTTTGGTTGTTCGACTGCTATCTGCGTTTAGATCGCGGAACCGGATCTACCGCCAGACGCCTTCCAGAACGGCGCGGAACATATAGGTGGGTCACATAAGCGTCAAGCGGAGAATAGGCCTGATTTTCATGCATTTTTGCAGGTATGGCGATCATGTCACGCGCGCCGCGCACCCCCGCCGCGACCGATTCTTTCCCAGCTTCGGATACAAAAAGAGAGGGGGCCTAACGGCCCCCTCTCCTCATTTAGACCACTATATATAGTGGTTATTCCGCAGCCGGGGCTCTCGCGCCCGCCTTGGCGGCCGCATCGGCGGCCGGCGGCAGCGCCGCGGCGGGTTCTTCCGGACCCTGGAGTTCCTTGTCGCGGTTGGCGGCAATGGACTTCAGACGGTTCATCAGGGCGCCCGTACCGGCCGGGATGAGTCGGCCGACGATGACGTTTTCCTTGAGGCCCACCAGGCTGTCGACCTTTCCGGTCACCGCCGCTTCCGTGAGGACGCGGGTGGTTTCCTGGAACGAGGCCGCCGAGACGAAGGACTGGGTCTGGAGCGAGGCCTTCGTGATCCCCTGGAGGACCGGGAGGGCCTTGGCCGGACGGCCGCCTTCGGCTTCAACCTTCGCGTTCTCGGCGTCGAACTCCAGCTTATCCGGGAGTTCGCCGACCAGGAACGTGGTGTCCCCGCCTTCCACGACTTCCACCTTCTGCAGCATCTGACGCACGATAACTTCGATGTGCTTATCGTTAATCTTCACGCCCTGCAGGCGGTAAACGTCCTGGATTTCCTTGATCAGGTAGTAAGCCAGGGCCTCGACACCCATGACGCGCAGGATGTCATGCGGCACCGGGTTGCCGTCCATGAGCGGGTCGCCCTTGCGGACGTAGTCGCCTTCCTGGACCGCGAGGTGCTTGCCCTTCGGCACCAGGTACTCGACCGGGTTGCCCTTCTCCGGCTTCACGACGACGCGGCGCTTGGACTTGTAGTCCTTGCCGAATTCCACGCGGCCTTCGATGTCCGAGATGATCGCGTGATCCTTCGGCTTGCGGGCTTCGAACAGTTCGGCGACTCGCGGCAGACCACCGGTGATGTCGCGGGTCTTGGACGATTCGCGCGGGATACGCGCGAGCACGTCGCCGGCGTGAACCTTCTGGCCGTTGTCCACCGACAGGACCGAGTCGACCGACAGGAAGTAACGCGCTTCCATGCCGTTCTCGAGGGTGATGACCTTACCGCCCTGCTCGATCGGCTTGTCGCGCAGCGTGATGCGCGGCTTCAGATCAGAACCTTTGGGCTGCTGCTTCCAATCGATAACGACCTTCGAGGCGATACCGGTGGCTTCGTCGAGGGTCTCGCGCTGCGAGATGCCTTCCACGAGGTCCATGTAGTGCACGATACCGGACTTTTCGGTGATGATCGGGAGCGTGTACGGATCCCACTCGGCCATCTTCTGGCCTTTCTTCACCATCTGCTTGTCGTCCACGAACAGCTTGGCGCCGTACGGCACGCGGTGACGGGCTTTTTCACGGCCCTGCGCGTCTTCCAGCACGAGTTCGCAGTTACGCGACATGAGGATGTTGATCTTCTCGCTGTTCTGAACGACAGCGCGATTGATCATCTTCACCTTCGCGTCGAACGCCGCTTCGATGCTCGACTGTTCGGCGCCGCGCTGAGCCGCGCCGCCGATGTGGAACGTACGCATCGTGAGCTGCGTGCCCGGCTCGCCGATCGACTGCGCCGCGATGACACCCACCGCTTCGCCGACGTTGACGACCGTGCCGCGCGCGAGATCGCGGCCGTAGCACTTGCCGCACACCCCACCAACCGTCGAGCAGGTCAGCGGCGAACGGATCTTCAGTTTCTGGAGGCCGAGCTTTTCGATCTTCTCGACTTCGTATTCCGTCAGCAGGAAGCCCTTCTTGACGATGACCTTGCCCGATTCCGGATCGACGACGTCTTCGTTGGTGACGCGGCCGAGGACGCGTTCGCCGAGCGAGACGACCACTTCGCCGCCTTCAACGAGCGGAGCCGCGGTGACGCCTTCGTGCGTCTCGCAATCTTCCTCGATGATGATGGCGTCCTGCGCGACGTCGACGAGACGGCGCGTGAGGTAACCCGAGTTCGCGGTCTTGAGCGCGGTGTCGGCCAGACCCTTACGGGCGCCGTGGGTGGAGTTGAAGTACTCCAGCACGTTCAGGCCTTCCTTGAAGTTCGAGATGATCGGCGTCTCGATGATTTCGCCCGACGGCTTGGCCATGAGGCCGCGCATACCGGCGAGCTGCTTCATCTGAGCGGCGGAGCCGCGGGCGCCGGAGTGGGCCATCATGTAGACCGAGTTCACGGCCTTGCCCGTCTCCATCTTCTGAATCTCTTTCATCATCGCTTCTGCGACTTCTTCGGTGCAGTGCGACCAGGCGTCGACGACCTTGTTGTACTTTTCGCCCTGGGTGATGAGACCGTCCTGATACTGCTGTTCGAATTCCTTCACCTGGGATTCGGTACGCTTCACCATGCCTTCCTTCGACTTCGGAATGATGAGGTCATCCTTACCGAAGGAGATGCCGGCGCGCGCGGAGCAGCGGAAGCCGAGCGCCATGATGTGATCGCAGAAGATCACCGTCTCTTTCTGACCGCAGTGGCGGTAGACGATGTCGATGACTTCCGTGATTTCCTTCTTACGAAGGAGACGGTTGATGAGCGAGAACGGCACGTTCTTGTGACGCGGCAGTTCTTCGGCCAGCAGCATGCGGCCCGGCGTCGTATTGACGACAATGGTCACGGGCTTGCCGGTTTCATCGACGGTCTTGTAGCGCGCCTTGATCTTGGCGTGGATCGAGACGGCTTTGCTCTGCAGGGCGTGTTCGATTTCGGCGATGTCGCCGAACATCATGCCTTCGCCCTTCTCGTTGTCGCGGTCCATCGTCGCGTAGTACAGGCCGAGAATCATGTCCTGCGTGGGGACGATGATCGGCTTGCCGTTCGCCGGCGACAGGATGTTGTTGGTGGACATCATCAGCACGCGCGCTTCCAGCTGGGCTTCCAGCGAGAGCGGAACGTGCACGGCCATCTGGTCGCCGTCGAAGTCCGCGTTGAACGCGCTACAGACGAGCGGGTGCAGCTGGATCGCCTTACCTTCGATCAGCGTCGGTTCGAAGGCCTGGATGCCCAGACGGTGCAGCGTCGGCGCGCGGTTCAGAAGCACCGGATGCTCGCGGATGACCTCTTCGAGGATATCCCACACTTCCGGACGCTCTTTTTCCACCATGCGCTTGGCGGCCTTGATCGTGGTCGCCATGCCGTAGAGTTCGAGCTTCGAGTAGACGAACGGCTTGAACAGCTCGAGCGCCATCTTCTTCGGCAAACCGCACTGGTGCAGCTTCAGTTCCGGACCGACGACGATGACCGAGCGGCCCGAATAGTCGACGCGCTTGCCGAGCAGGTTCTGACGGAAGCGGCCCTGCTTGCCCTTCAGCATGTCGGACAGCGACTTCAGAGGACGCTTGTTCGCGCCCGTGATCGCACGGCCGCGGCGGCCGTTGTCGAACAGCGCGTCCACCGATTCCTGGAGCATGCGCTTTTCGTTGCGGATGATGATCTCCGGCGCGCGGAGTTCGATCAGTCTCTTAAGACGATTGTTACGGTTGATGACGCGGCGGTACAGATCGTTCAGATCCGAGGTCGCGAAACGGCCGCCATCTAGCGGAACCAGCGGGCGCAGTTCGGGCGGAATGACCGGAATGACTTCCATGATCATCCATTCCGGACGCGCGCCGGAGGCCATGAAGCTCTCGACCAGCTTCAGGCGCTTCACGAGCTTCTTGCGCTTGGCTTCCGAGCCGGTTTCCTTGAGTTCCACGCGCATTTCGTTGCGCAATTCCTCGAGATTGATCGAGGTCAGGATCTCGCGGATCGCTTCGGCGCCGATGCCGTAACGGAACGAGTCTTCGCCGTATTCCTCGACGGCCGCGGCGTACTGATCTTCCGTCAGCAGCTCTTTCGGCTGCAGCGGGGTCATGCCCGGTTCGATGACGACGTAGTTTTCGAAGTACAGGACGCGCTCGAGATCCTTCAGGGTCATGTCGAGCAAGAGGCCGATACGGCTCGGCAGCGACTTCATGAACCAGATATGAGCGACCGGCGCGGCCAGTTCGATGTGGCCCATGCGTTCGCGGCGCACCTTCGAAAGCGTGACTTCAACGCCGCACTTTTCGCAGATGATGCCTTTGTACTTCATGCGCTTGTACTTGCCGCACAAGCATTCGTAATCCTTGATGGGTCCGAAGATGCGCGCGCAGAACAGGCCGTCGCGCTCGGGCTTGAAGGTACGGTAGTTGATGGTCTCGGGCTTCTTGATTTCGCCGTAGGACCACGAGCGGATTTTCTCCGGGCTCGCGATCGAAATGCGGATCTGGTCGAAGGACTCAGTGCCAGTAACCTGGCCGAAGATCTTGGTAAGTTCGTTCATACCGAATTCTCCTTAAGGAGCTTTTCTCTACTGGGGCGGGGCGGCGCTGCCGCCAACCCTCGCCCGCTTATTTCGTTCGTTCGCCGCGCCGCTACTGCTCGCTGTGGGACAGTTCCACATCGAGACCGAGCGAGCGCATTTCCTTGACCAGCACGTTGAAGGATTCCGGGATGCCCGCCTCGAACGTGTCGTCGCCGCGCACGATCGCTTCGTAGACCTTGGTACGGCCCGAAACGTCGTCCGATTTGACGGTGAGCATTTCCTGGAGCGTGTAAGCCGCGCCGTAAGCTTCGAGCGCCCACACTTCCATTTCCCCGAAGCGCTGACCGCCGAATTGCGCCTTACCACCGAGCGGCTGCTGGGTGACGAGCGAGTAAGGACCGATCGAACGCGCGTGGATCTTGTCGTCAACGAGGTGATGGAGCTTCAGCATGTAGATGTAGCCCACGGTCACCTTGCGGTCGAAGGCTTCGCCGGTCGCGCCGTCATACAACGTGACCTGACCCGAACCATCGAGGCCCGCCATCTCAAGCATTTGCACGATGTCCGCTTCGCGCGCGCCGTCGAACACGGGCGTGGCGATGGGGATACCGCGACGGAGATTCTCGGACATATCGATCAGCTGCTCGTCCGGGAGTTCCTGGAACTCATTGCGGTAGTTGCGTTCGCCGTAGATCTTCTTGAGCAGCGAGCGCAGGTCGCGGTCCGAGCGGCCCGCACGGTGGTTGTCGAGCATCGTCCCGACCTGCTGGCCGAGAGCGCGGCACGCCCAACCGAGGTGCGTCTCAAGGATCTGACCGACGTTCATGCGCGACGGCACGCCGAGCGGGTTCAGCACGATATCCACATGCGTACCGTCGGCGAGGTAGGGCATATCTTCGATCGGAAGGATCTTGGAGATGACCCCCTTGTTGCCGTGACGGCCGGCCATCTTGTCGCCAGGCTGAAGCTTGCGCTTCACGGCCACGAACACCTTCACCATCTTCAGAACGCCCGGCGGCAATTCGTCGCCGCGCTGCAGCTTCTCGACCTTGTTCTCGAAGCGCTGGTCGATGAGCTTGGTGCTTTCCTCGAGCGACTTCTTCATCGCTTCGATATCTTCCATCACCTTGTCGTTGGCGACGGTGATCTGGCGCCACTGACCCGGAGTGTATTCGGCGAGCAGCTCATCGGTGACCTTGCCGCCGGCCTTGAAGCCCTTCGGGCCCGAGACCGTCTTGCGGCCCATGAGCTGCGACTTGATCTGTTCGTTGAACGAACGCTCGAGAATGGCCTTTTCGTCGTCGCGGTCC
>JAIUPE010000075.1 GCA_020160875.1 Pseudomonadota bacterium | reverse complement strand
CAAGCACGTCCTGGTCGAGCCCACGCACCGCCGCGCGTTCCAGGGCTGGCGTTACCTGAAAGAGGCCGACGCGCCGCGCGACATCAAGAAGGCGCGCGGGAAACCCTTTGTCGATCCCAAGATGACCAAGGACATGCAGAAGGAACTGCGAAAATTGGGCCTTTTATAGGCTATTTGCGAACTATCCCGGCGTATATATCGCCGCTATAGTCGGCGGATTGTCTCCCTTGTCGTCGCCGCGCCTGCTTTCGCGCAGGACAAACCGCGCCTGATCATCTTCGCCGCCGCGAGCCTCACCGAAGCACTCGGCGATGTCGGCAAAGCCTATGCGGACGCCGGTCACGAGCCGCCGATCTTTTCCTTCGCGGCGAGTTCCGCGCTCGCGCGCCAGATCGAGAGCGGCGCGCCGGCGGCGCTGTTCATCTCCGCCGACGAAGAATGGATGGACTATCTCGCCACGCGCAAACTGATCGAGCCCGCCTCGCGTGTTTCGGTGCTCGGCAATAGTCTTGTCCTCGTCGTTCCAAAGGGTGACACGCTCGGTGTCGCGATAGGTCCCAACTTCGATCTCGCCGGCGCCCTCAAAGGCCGCAGACTTTCGCTCGCCGATCCGACGGGCGTGCCGGCCGGTCGCTATGCGCAGGCCGCGCTCACGTCTCTCGGTGTCTGGAAAAATGTCGAATCCCTCGTGGTGCGCGGTGACAACGTGCGCGCCGCGCTCACTTTCGTCGAACGCAAGGAAGCCGCTGCCGGGATCGTCTACGCCA
This sequence comes from Pseudomonadota bacterium, assembly GCA_020160875.1. GTDB lineage: Bacteria > Pseudomonadota > Alphaproteobacteria > Rhodospirillales > Rhodospirillaceae > SHVO01. The sequence goes on along the minus strand of JAIUPE010000075.1, from coordinate 16,547 downwards.
CCGACGCCGCGCTGACCGATAGAGTCGATATCGCCGGGACGTTTCCCGCCACGAGCCACCCGCCGATATCCTATCCGCTGGCGATCATCGTCAACAACGACAGCGCCGAGGCCCGCGCTTTCCGTGATTTCCTTCTTAGCGCGCCCGCGAAAGCCATCTACCGCAGATACGGTTTCGCCGTACGATAGCGGCGGGGAGCGGGAGCTATGTTCGATCTGACACCGGCCGAGCTGGAGGCATTGCATCTCAGCGTCAAAGTGGGACTCGTGAGCATGCTCGCGAGCCTGCCCGTCGGCTTTGCGCTGGCTTATCTGCTGGCTCGCCGCGATTTTCCCGGCAAAAGCCTCGTCAACGGGGTTGTCCTGCTTCCACTGGTCCTGCCGCCGGTCGTGACCGGGCTCATCCTCCTCATGCTCTTCGGCAGTCAGGGGCCGCTCGGTAAATTCTTCGAACAGACCTTTGGCATCACGTTCGCGTTCCGATGGACCGGGGCCGCGCTTGCCGCCGCCGTCATGGGTCTGCCCCTCATGGTGCGCGCCATGCGTCTGTCCATTGAGGCGGTCGACAAGCGGCTTGAGTTCGCTTCGCGCACCCTTGGCGCCAAGCGCTGGTGGACCTTCGTCACCATCACGCTGCCCCTCTCCCTACCGGGCATCATGGCCGGCGCAATCCTCTCGTTTGCGAAGAGTTTTGGCGAGTTCGGCGCCACCATCACCTTTGTCTCCAATATTCCCGGTGAAACCCAGACGCTGCCCATCGCGATCTACTCGATCCTGCAGACACCCGGCGGCGACGGGCCCGCGTGGCGGCTCGCGCTCGTGTCGGTGGTGGTGTCCATGATCGCGATCGTGGGAGCCGAGTGGGTCGAACGCCGCATCCGCACGAAACCCGCATGAAACCCGCATGAGTTTCGATATCGACATTTCCGCCAAACGCGGCGCTTTTGAGATCGCCGCGACCTTTCGCGCCGATCCCGGTATTACCGTGCTGTTCGGCCCCTCCGGCGCGGGCAAGACGTCGATCCTCGATTTCATCGCCGGTATCCTCACGCCCACACGCGGGCGTATTGCGGTGGACGGCCAGGTGCTTTTTGACTCCACCGCGCGCGTCAATTTGCCGCCGGAGCGCCGCCGCGTCGGCTACATCTTCCAGGATGCGCGCCTGTTTCCGCATCTCTCGGTGCGCGCCAATCTCCTCTACGGCTACAACCTCACGCCGCCGGGCACGCGCTATGCCGAGCCCGCTCACATCGTCGAAGTGCTCGGGATCGCTCATCTTCTCAAACGCGCGCCGTTGTTTCTCTCAGGAGGTGAACAGCAGCGTGTGGCCATTGGGCGCGCGATTCTTGCAAGCCCGCGTCTCTTGCTGATGGATGAGCCGCTGGCCTCTCTCGATGAGGCCCGCAAACTGGAAATCCTCCCCTACATCGAGCGCCTTCGAGACGAGTTGAAGATTCCAATCCTCTATGTGACGCACCTCGCGTCCGAGGTTGAACGCCTCGCTGATGTGGTCGTCGAGGTTGCCGCGGGCCGCGTCACGGGACAACGTCGGGCGTAAAAGCTATTGCCCGGGTAATATATCGGACAATCGGATTACTTCTGGGCCTCATATCGAATTGTCCGATATAGTCCGTCCATGGACCTCGAACAGGTACGCACCTTTCTGGAAGTCGTGGAGGCGGGCAGCTTCGTGCGCGCGGCGCAGGAGCTCAACGTCACTCAGTCGACGGTCAGCGCCCGCATCAAGGAACTCGAACTCCTTCTTGGCCAGTCCCTATTCGTGCGCCGCAAGTCGGGCGTGGTGCTCACCCCGGCGGGCAAGCGCTTCCAGCCGCACGCCGCGACCTTCCTTCATGTGCTTCAGCAGGCGCGACAGGACGTCGCGCTGCCCGCCGAAATGGCCGCCGTTCTCAACATCGGGGGCCAGTTCAGTTTGTGGGAGCGAATCCTGCTGCAGTGGGTCGGGCAGTTCCGCAGCGCTCGTCCGGATATCGCGGTGCGCGCTCAGGTCGGCACGCCCGAATCCCTCATGCGGTATCTCGCCGACGGTCTCCTCGACTTCGCCGTCATGTATGCGCCGGAGGCCCGTCCCGGATTCCGCATCGAGAAGCTCATGGATGAAAGTCTCATCATGGTCGCAACCCGCGCCGCCCACGGCGGTCCTGGAGAGGCGGACTACGTGCATGTCGACTGGGGACCAGATTTCGATACCTGGCATTCGGCACAATTTCCGCGTTATAGCGCCGCCGGCCTCTACGTCAGCCTCGGCAATCTCGGCCTCAAGCATATCCTCACGCATGGCGGCGCAGGCTACTTCCCTGCGCGAGTCGTGGCCGACGAACTTGCGCGCAAGAAACTCTTTGTGGTGAAGAATGCGCCGGAGTTCGTGCGCCCCGCGCATCTGATTTACGCGCCTGACACCGCCAGCGCAGTCCGTGACGCCGCGCTTGAGAGCCTACGTACGGCGGTCGCCGTGGATGCGGCCGGTTCCTGACTCGCGAGCGGGGACGGTATCCTTCAACGAGAAGGGCGCCGCGCGTTAAACGTCTTCCGCGCCCTGACGTTTAGCCATGACTTCATCGAATCTGGGCATCGTTGCGTGATCGCCCGCGCTGACACCCGCGCCGCGCAGCGTCACCCCCACCGTCTTCATCAGGATCTTCAGATCCAATCCGAAGCTCACATGATCGACGTACCAGACGTCGAGCTTGAAGCGCTTTTCCCACGACACTGCGTTGCGTCCGTTCACCTGGGCCCAACCGGTAAGTCCCGGCTTCAATTCATGGCGACGGCGCTGTTCGGCGTCATAGTAAGGTAGGTATTCCGGCAGCAGCGGACGCGGGCCAACCAGGCTCATGTCGCCGGTCAGCACGTTCACAAGCTCGGGCAGCTCATCGAGCGACGTGCGCCGCAGGAACTTCCCGAGCGGCGTCAGGCGCGCCGCGTCATCGAGCAGCTTTCCGTCCGCGTCTTTGCCACCCGTCATGGTGCGGAACTTGATGATCTTGAAGAAGCGGCCGTTTAGGCCGGTGCGTTGCTGGGTGAAGAGCACCGGTCCGCCCATGCGGACCCAGATCGCGAGCGTCAGCGCCAGGAAAATCGGCGACAATACGATCAGCCCTGCCAGCGATAGTGTGATATCCAGCGCACGTTTGGTGCGCAACGTGCGCCGGCGCATCACCGCTTCGCGCGGATCGGCTGCGACGGTGTCTTGCACGAGATTGCGGAACTCTGCGCAGATGCGGTCCAGGTTGAAGCGTCCCGCCGCCAACGCCGCCGCTTGCTGCCCCGCACGCCGCAAACCGTCGCCGTCCGTTAGGAAATCGGCCAATTCCCTTGCCGCGTCGGCGGGGGCATTGATCGGCAGGCTGACGCCGGCGCCGCGTCCTTCCACCAGATCACGCTGCCAGCCGTGCCCCAGCAGGATCACCGGTTTGCCGGCGGCCAGGGCATCGAGCAGGAATCCGCCGCGCGCATCCGGCGCGCAATCGGCGAGCGCCGCGATGGAAAAGCGAAGCACCGCCTGGAGCTCCTTGCGTGACACCGGCCCCGTGAAGATCGCCGATGTACCTAGAAGACCCATGGTCTTCGCGGCGGCTTCCAGCGGCCCGCGCGCAGGGCCGTCGCCGCAGAAGACGAAGCTGAGGGGCTCATCCTTCATCTGCGCGGCGATCTCAAGGATGCGTTCCAGTCCCCGTCCACCAGGCATCGTACCGGCGAAGACGACATAAGGCCGCTGTCCGCCGTCCGGCAGAAGTTGCGCGATTCGCGCGGGCAGTTCGTCTGGCGCGGGCGTTTGCGTGTCGCAACCCAAAAGGCTGACGGTGATCTTGGCTTCGGCGATCCCTTCGGCCGTGAGGTCGTCCTTCAGGGCCGGCGTCACCGTGGTGATGCGCTTAGCCGCCGCGACGCCGAGCCGGTAAAAGGCGCGTTCGATCGCGCGCCGGCATTTCTCGCCAAGGGACGCGGTCATCGGGGCCGCCTTCGGCGCGCCGTACATCACGTCGAGGATCATTGGAATGCCGCGCCATAACGCGAAGAACGCGGCAAGCGGCAGGAGGCGGATCGGCCGGTCGGTGGTGACGACGGCGTCGAGATCCTTGATATCCCAGATGTTGAACATCGCCGCGCCGGTGAAATTTCCGGCGAAACCGCGTGTGTGCGTCTTGCCGAATGCGGGCGCGGGACCGCCGATGGTCTTGAGCGAGATCCCAGGATCGAGCGCGACTTTTTCGCGCTTCGACTTTGCAGCGAGGATCGTGACCTTGTGTCCGCTCTGCGCCAGATGGCGCGCGAAGTCGTAGGTGCGCGTCAGCCCGGCCTCCTCACGCGTGCGGAAGTCCGGCTCGATCAGTAGCACATGGAGAGAGGAGCCTGGAGCGGGGCTATTCATGGACTCGTTATACAGGCCCGCGTGGCGGTAAGGCCAGCGATCAACGTCAGGATTTTATCGCAAAGGCCTAACGTGTCGCGTCGCCGACGACGGCGCGCAGCGTCGTGGCCATGAATTTCATATTTCCCGGTGACAACGTCGGATGCACGGGCAGCAGGACCGTGCGGTCTTCGATCGATGCCGCGCCTGGATGGGCCGGTTGAGGCCCCATGTCCGCGAAAGCTTTCTCGCGGGTGATATCGGGGCACGCGCCGACACGCGCCGGTATGCCGCGTGCGATCAATTCGTTGCATATGCGGTCGCGCGTCCAACCGTCCTTCAATGCCGCCGGGTCTACGAAGAAATAGTATTTGTAATAGGCGTGGGTCAGATGCGCCGGCACACGCGGCACGGTGACGCTATTCAACCCTTGGAGCGCCTCGTCGAGCATTCCGGCGTTTGCGCGCCGGCGGGCGATCCAGTCCTGAAGTTTAGCCAACTGTGCGAGGCCGATGGCCGCTTGCGCTTCCGTCAGGCGCCAGTTGGTGCCGAAGCTGTCGGCAACCCACTTGAATGCGCCGTGGCCGCCCGCGTTGGGGTCGTGGGTGACGGCGAAGTTCTTGCCATGATCGCGGAAGGACCACATGCGTTGGTACATGGCTTCGTCGTCGGTCACCACCATGCCGCCTTCGCCGCCGGTGGAAATGATCTTGTCCTGGCAGAAGGAAAAGCAGCCGATTTGGCCTAATCCGCCCACCGGCTTTCCGTTCACGCTTGCGCCGTGCGCCTGCGCCACGTCTTCGATCACTGCGATATTCTTGCTTTTCGCGAGGTCGAGCAGGGGCCCCATGTCAACGGGCCAGCCGGCGAGATGCACTGGGATCACGGCTTTCGTGCGCGGGGTCAGCGCCGCCGCCAGCGTCGCGGCGGTCATGTTCTGCGAGACGGGATCGACATCCGCTACGACGGGGCGTGCGCCGCGCGTCGCCACCGCCGCCGCCGTGGCGATGAAGGTGCGCGCCGGGACCACGACGTCGTCGCCGGGCCCGATATCCAAGCCGTATAGCGCGAGTTCGATCGCGACGGTGCCGTTCGCGACACCGAGACCAAAGCGCACACCACAATGCGCCGCGTACGCGTTCTCGAATGTGCGGCCAAGGTCGCCGGTCCAATAGTTCACGCGGCCCGAAGCCAGAACGTCCGTCACCGCCCGGATTTCATCGGCGCCGTAGAAAGGCCAAGACGCAAGGTTGGGATCGGACGAGGGCGCTTGAGTCATGCGGGCCGCACTTATGAAGCCGCGGCGCTATTGCGCCAGCTTACGTGTGAACAAAAGGATATTGCGGCCCCTGTAGCGGGTCGCGCCCGCCGGGTCAAATCGCGCCTCGATCTCCTTCTTCAGCGCTGCGGTGCCGGCGTCGTCCTGAAGCAGGATCACGTTGTAATCCTTCTCGATCCAGCGCTGCATCGTCTCCTCGCTCCACAGGCCGTCCGCTTCCACGGCGGCGCGCACCGACTCCCGCATTTCGCCGACCAGACTCTCGTTGATGGTGCGTTCGGTCGCGATCAGATCGAGACTTTCCGCCGGCATTGCGTGGCCCGCGGCCACAACCGCATAGGGCAGCGCCGGGACGTCGTTGTGTCCGAGGCCGTGGATCACAAGCACCGGTTGCTTTGTTTTCAACTGTGCGGCTGCCCAGCGCGTCAGCGCGGGGATTTCAGCAAGTTCCGGCGCCGCCGTGAGGCCGTCCAGCATTGGACGCGGGAAAGAGTTCGCTTGTGGATGCGAAGCAAGGCTCGGCGCGAAGGTGTTGATCACGACGGCAGCGATCGCGCCGATGGTCACGGTAGCGCCTGGCGATAGGCCGTGGCGCTTCATCCAACGGGCGCTTGTGGCCAAAGTCAGGGCGGCGGCCAATGCGCCCAGGGCCGCGAATGTGGGCGTTGCCGGATGCATGCAGGTATCACAGGCGCCCGCCGCGCTGAGGCTCGCGTACTGTGTGACCGCCAACCAGAGAAAGGTGAGCGGCGCGATCCACAACACGCGCAAGGGCCCCCGCGCGGCCGCAAACAAAAGAAGCGCGAGTAGAATCGTGCCGGCATGCGGCAGCACGAAGGATTCAAGCAGGCCGCGCAGGTTTTCCATTTCCAGCGCCGCGCCAAGTCCGGGCGCGCCGTGCGTGCCACGGGTCACCAGCGTGTAATCGGCCCCCAGCATGCCGGCATCGCCGAGCATCGGTCCCAAGACCGGCAAGTTGAGCGCGAGGGCATGGAACTTCGCCGGGAGCAGCAGGATCATCAGCGTGGTGACCGCCGCGAACGCACTCAGCAAGATCACGCCGTGGAGCGCGCGGTCGCGGCCCACGGCGGCGATATACAGCGGGATCACCACGATGACGGCGAAAACCGTATCCTGGCGCGTGAAATAAAGCGCCGCGCAGACAAAGCCCATGAGGACGCTGAAAACCGCGCGCGGACGGCCCACGCTGTGCACGGCTATCCACACCGCCGCGAGAAGCAGCACGGCGACGGTCGCGGCGGGCGTCGCGGTCGCGAAGAAGAAGGACGTCGAGGGCGTGGCAAGGAAAATGAACGCGGCGGCGGCGGCAACGGCGGTGTTGGCCGTCAATGTGCGGCAGATGGAGAACAGCAAAAGCCCGCTCACGGCGCCGAGGATGACCGACAGGATCCGGCCGGGCAGATGTCCGGGGCCGGCGATCTGCTGCCAATATCCAAGTTCGTAGAAATACAGGGGCATTTCGGCGGGGGTGTCGATCGGGGAGTAAGGCGTCACCGCACCCGTCGCGTACCACCAGCCCCGGACCAGGGCCGATACTTCCGCCGTGAAGGTTTGGGCGTTGAACAGGGTGAAAATCGCGATAGCGCCATAGGCGGCAATCGCCAATAGGCCGAGCAGGGCGGCCGGGGTCCGGCGCCGGAGCTCCTGCGATGTCAACCCACCCTCGGACATGGTCCCTCTAACACATTGGTAGGACGCAATATTTCGAGAAATTGCGCATCTCTACCCGCCGCGAAGTCCCGCCAAGCGACGCGTTGCCGCCGTGAGCCGCCCCGGCATTTCTACCTTTGCGCTAACGTTTTGATAATACACGATTACTTAAGCTCTCGACAGGACAATTCGGCAGGCCCCTTTTGTCTTCGCGGGTAGACAGGGGGCATGCAGGTCACCATAATGCGTTCCGATCACACGGTAAAAACGCCGGATAAACCGGCGACATGGTTTCTCACGGGTTGGCGCGCAACAGCTGCGATGTTGCGCGCGTTTGTGTATGTGTGCCGTGACAAGTCCATGCGTTCAATTTCCAGCCTTCTCCGTCCTATCGCCCTTTTCGCCGCTGTCGCCGTGGCCGGTTTTGCGTCCGGGTCCGCGCGCGCTGGTGTTGAGGATGTGCTGAAGGAAATCGGTGAAGGCGGACGCGCGCAGGTCATTGTCCGGATGAAAGCCGATGGCGGTGGCGCCGCGGCCTGGACGCCGCGGCTCTCCCCTTCGCGTCAGCGTGTCGCGGTCGCCACCGCCTTCATCGATGCCGCTCCGGCCTTCGATCGGGCCCGCGTCGCCGGCGTCCGTCATTTCCGCACCATCCCTTACGTCGCCGCGACGGTCACGCGCGAGCAGGCGATGGCGCTGGCCGGTGAAAAGTCCGTGGAAGGCATTTTCCTGATCCGCCGCGAACGCCGCGCCGAGCTGCCGCCGGTGGAGCGCGCGCAAGCGGTGGGCTTGTCGGCCGCGCAGACCTCCATCGATCTCGGGTCGGTGTGGGATCGCGGTTTTGACGGAACGGGCACGTCGATCGCCGTGATCGACAGCGGCATCAACATCCATCATCCCGCGCTTACGGGTAAGAATATCGGCGACGCCTGCTTCGCGAACACTTTCGGCTCGACCACCATTGCGCAGTGCCCCTCGGGCGCGACGCCGCAGATCGGCCCGGGCGCCGCCTCCAACTGCTCGGGCGATTCCACGCGCTGCGACCACGGCACCCATGTTGCCTCTCTTGCGGCCGGCAACGACGGCACCGTCTTCGGGGTCGCGCGTGGCGCGAAGATCGTGCCGATCGACGTCTTCTCGCTGGTCACGGATCCCGCGGAATGCAGTCCCGATCCGGCGCCGTGCATCCTGACCGACTCTCTCGCCGTCTTGAATGCGCTCGACTACGTCAACGAGAAGGCGGTCGAGCTGAAGATCGCGGCCGTCAACCTCTCCGTCGGCGGCTCGTCGCGCGACGGCTATTGTGATGATGATCCGCGTAAGTCCGTCATCGACATGCTGCGTCAGAAGGGCGTCGCGGTCGCCGTCGCCGCCAGCAACGGTGGCCTGACCGGCAAGATCACCACGCCGTCGTGCATCTCGTCGGCGATCGGTGTCGGCGCCATCGACAACGGCATCGCCGTCGCCTCCTGGTCGAATTTCGCCGCTACGCTTGATTTTGTCGCGCCCGGCGTTTCGCTGTCGGGTGCCAAGGGCTCCGGCGCGGGCTATGCGACGCGCAGCGGCACGTCCATGTCTACGCCGCTGGTCGCAGGTACGTTCGCCGTGCTCCGCCAGGCCTATCCGACACTTTCCGTAGACGTTCTTGAAGCTGCGCTGAAGTCGACGGGCATTGCGGTCACGCGCGCGGACTCGGGTATCACCGTACCGAAGATCCAGGTCGGTGCGGCCCTCGACAAGCTGCAAGGCGTCAACCGCCGCATGTTCAACAATGTCTTCGCCGGTCAAACCTCACTCGGTGAGTCGCTTCTGCGCTTCTACAATCCCAGCGCGGCGCCGGGTAACGTGAAGATCACGCTGCGCGATGCCGGCACCGGCGCCTATGTGGGTGACTGGATCAGTCCGCCGATCCCCTCGCACGCCGCCCTGCAGTTCACCGCCAAGAGCATCGAAGCCAACGCAACCAAGGGCGGCTTTCCGGTCGCGCCGGACATCCGCGCCTACTTCAACTACGAAATCGCCAGCAGCTTCAAGGGCTCGGCGCAGCACGTCCTGTACAACGATCAGGCCGGTGTGCTTGCCAACCTCACCAACTGCGGCACGGCGATGCCCAGCGACAACGCCAAGCACTTGATGAACGTGCACTCCTCGTCGTTCGCCGAATTTCCATCGCGCATGCGCATCGTCAATACAGGCGCCGCACCCGCGTCCGCGAAGCTCAGCTTCTACAACGCCGGCACCGGCGCGAAGGTTATCGAGTGGACGAGCCCCGAGATCGCTGCTGGCGGTTCCTACGAAATCACGGTCCCGCAGATCGAAGCGCGCACGCAAATGCTGGCCGGCGCCATGGACGGCGGCAACGGCACCTACAACGTGACGTTGGATAACTACAGCGGCTACTTGCAGCACCTGGTGGAGAATGTACGCCCGGGCGCGCTGCTCGACATGACGGCGAAGTGCGACATCATCGTCTCGTCGGTCACACCTTAAGCATTAGCCGCGGCGGCGGAACTTACGCTGCCGCGGACGCACGATCATCATCACCGGAAATTTAAGGACCTCGTAGACGGCGAAGCCCGCGAGCGCGCCGATCACGGTATAGAAAACCCCCGCGCCGTCCTGCGGCACGCGCGGCACGAAGGCGCGGTCGGTCTCGGCCATCAACGCCGGCTCGCGGTGGCGCATCAGCGCATAGGGCTTCAGGAGTGGGCCAGACGATGAGATCGCCGTATGGGCGATATTGAGTCGGTCGAACCGCGTCTGCGCGGTGGCTTCCAGCTCCTGGCGCACCACGTCGCTCATCAACTTGTAGCGCAGCCCGGTCTTGATCTCGTTCACCCGGGCGCGGGCCTGCTCGAGGTCCCGGGACAGGCGCTCCTGGTACTGGGTCATGAAGGCATGGCCCTGGCTCGCGCCAATAGCCGCCCCGGCGACAAAAACAGCCGCCACCAGCACGTCAAACTTGCGCCAAAACCAGTCCAAACCCTAAGCCCCCGACGGCCATACCACGAAGGCAGGGCCGTCCTTTCATTTCTTCCGCTAGCGCCGCAATTCCGAAGTTCGCACAACCTTGCGGCAACCTCTTATGCGATCTTCGGAATTATAAGCGGCGCTAAAACCTATGAATCTCGTGTGGCTTAAGGATTTGAAGTTCCTACCCCAATTCGGTACGGACGCTTTAGGAACTTCAAATCCGCCACACGAGTGACTATAAGGCCCGCGCCTTCCACCACAAGCCCTTTGCCCAACCCATGCGCGTCGATCAGTTCGATTTCGATCTGCCGGAGGGGCGCATCGCGGAACGTCCCGCCGTGCCCCGCGACAGCGCGCGTCTTCTGTATGTGACGGCTTCGGGTCTGCGTGATCTTCGCGTCTCGGATCTGCCGTCGCTCCTTCACAAAGGCGACCGCCTCGTTCTCAATGATACGCGCGTGATCCCCGCGCGGTTGCTTGGCATGCGCGGTGTTGTGAAAGTGGAGTTCCTGCTTCATCGGCGCATCGCGCCCGATGCCTGGCAAGGCTTCGCCAAGCCGGGCAAGCGCCTGAAGGTCGGACAGACCGTGGAATTCCCGGATGGTCTCACCGGCGATGTCGTGGAAAAAGCTGAAGCGCTCGTCACCTTGCGTTTCAATCGTTCCGGCGAGGCGCTGACCGCCGCGTTCGAATCTGTGGGCCACGTCCCGTTGCCACCGTATATCCGGCGCACGGACGATGCACAGGACCGCGACGACTATCAGACCATGCATGCCGCCAAGCCCGGCGCCGTCGCTGCACCGACGGCGGGGTTGCATATGACCCCCGCGCTTGTCGATGCGCTCACCGCCAAGGGCGTGGCCCGCACCCATGTCACCTTGCATGTCGGCGCCGGCACGTTCCTCCCCGTGAATGTCGACGACACGAAGGATCACGTCATGCACGCCGAATGGGGTGAGATCGGCGCCGCCGCGGCGGCCGACCTCTCCGCCACGCGCCAGGCGGGCGGGCGTGTCGTCGCGGTCGGTACGACCTCCTTGCGCCTTCTGGAAAGCGCCGCGACCGACGAGGCGGCTTTTCCACCGTTTTCCGGCGAAACATCGCTCTTCATAACGCCGGGCTATCGCTTTAAGACTGCCGACATGCTGCTGACCAATTTTCATCTGCCGCGCTCGACCTTGTTCATGCTGGTCAGCGCCTTCGCCGGAATGGAGCGGGCCCGCGCGGCCTATGCTCACGCCATCGCCGAGGGGTACCGCTTTTACTCCTACGGCGACGCCTGCCTGTTCGAGCGCGCATCATGAGTGAAAAGTTTTCTTTCTCCGTTCTCGCTACCGACGGTGCCGCGCGCCTTGGCAAATTGATCACCGCGCACGGCGCGGTCGATACGCCGGTGTTCATGCCGGTCGGCACGGCGGCGACCGTGAAGGCCATGTTCCCCGAAACCGTCGCGGCCACCGGCTCGCAGATGATCCTCGCGAACACCTATCACCTCATGCTGCGTCCCGGCGTCGAGCGCATCGCGCGATTCGGTGGCGTACGTCAGTTCATGAAGTGGAATGGCCCGTTGCTGACCGATTCAGGCGGCTTCCAGGTCATGTCCCTCTCGAAGCTGCGCAAGATCACCGAGGATGGGGTCACCTTCCAGTCGCACATCGACGGCTTGAAGCATCATCTGACACCCGAGCGTTCGATCCAGATCCAGCATCGTCTCGATGCCACTGTCACCATGGCCTTCGACGAATGCACGCCGTTCCCCGCCGAGAAGCCTCAGGTGGATGAAAGTATGCGCATGTCGATGCGCTGGGCGAAGCGCTCCAAGGATGCGTTTGTCGAACGTCCGGGCTACGGCCTGTTCGGCATCGTGCAAGGCGGTATTCACGGCGATCTTCGCGCCGAGTCCGCAGACGCGCTGAAGGCGATCGGCTTTGACGGTTATGCCGTCGGCGGTCTCGCGGTCGGTGAGGGGCAGGAGCTGATGTTCTCCACTCTCGACGTCACCGTGCCGCATCTTCCGGCCGCAGCGCCGCGCTATCTCATGGGCGTCGGTAAACCCTCCGATTTGGTGGGCGCCGTCATGCGCGGGATCGATATGTTCGATTGCGTGATGCCCACGCGGTCAGGTCGCACGGCGCAGGCGTTCACCACCTTCGGCGCGCTCAACCTGCGCAATGCCAAGCATGCCGACGATCAGCGCCCGCTCGATGAGAGCATCGACTGCCCGGCCAGCCGGAATTACAGCCGGGCCTACTATCATCATCTCATCCGCAGCGAAGAGATCTTAGGCTTGATGCTGCTGTCGTGGCACAATGTCGCCTACTACCAGCATCTCATGAAGGGCCTGCGTGACGCCATCCGCACCGGAACGCTTCAAGCCTTCGCCGAAAAGTTCGCCCGCGACCAGGCCGCCGGCGAAGAAGGTGATGACGCCTCCGCCTGATCGCGTCGCGGTCCCCGCGCAGGACCGTGAAGCCATTCGCGCGTTCGCGCGCGGATTGGGTTTCGACGTGGTGCGTTTCGCCCGCGCTGAAACCCGTCCGGAAGTGCAGGAGAACCTGCACTCTTTCATGGCTCAGGAAATCTACGGGGATATGGGCTGGATGGCCGCAAATGCGGACCGCCGCGCCGATCCCAAGGTGCTCTGGCCTGAAGTGAAGACGGCCATCATGCTGGGTCTCAATTACGGCCCTTCGCATGAGGATGTCGCGCCGCGGCCTGCCGACACAGGCGTCATCAGCGTCTATGCGCGCAACAACGACTATCACGACGTCATCAAAAAGAAGCTGCGCCAGTTCGCCGGCTGGATTTCAGAGAACACCGGCGCTGACGTAAAACTCTTCGTCGATACCGCACCCGTCATGGAAAAGCCGCTCGCGCAAAGCGCGGGTGTCGGCTGGCAGGGTAAACACACGAATTTGGTCTCGCGCGAGTTCGGTTCGTGGCTTTTCTTAGGTGAAGTGCTTACCACGCTCGAACTCGAGCCCGACGACGCGGAAACCGATCACTGCGGCGCGTGCAGACGCTGTCTCGATATCTGCCCAACAGGGGCTTTCATCGGCCCCCACAAGCTCGACGCGCGCCGCTGCGTCTCCTATCTCACGATCGAGAACAAGGGCCAGATCCCGCGCGATTTGCGCCCACTGCTTGGAAACCGCATTTATGGCTGCGACGACTGTCTCGCGGTCTGTCCGTGGAACAAGTTTGCGCGGGACGCCCGCGAAGCGGCCTTCATGCCGCGCGCTGAACTCACCGCACCCAAGCTTGCCGACCTCGCGGCGCTCGATGATGCCGGCTTCCGCGCGCTCTTTTCAAAGTCGCCGATCAAACGCATCGGTCGCGCGCGGTTTCTCAGGAATGTGCTGATCGCTATTGGCAATAGCGGGGAGGCGGCGCTGGCGCGCGCGGCACAGGAACGGCTGCGCGATGAATCGCCCGTGGTGCGCGGCGCCGCAGTGTGGGCGCTTTCTCGCCTCTCGCCCGCGCTTTTCGAACGGCTGCGCGGCGAATATGCGCCGGACGAGGGCGACGATGACGTGCGCGCGGAGTGGGCAGCCGGAACATGAGCGTACCCGTTATTCCCGCCTAAGGCTTACTGCTGAACCGCGAGTGCGCGGGCCAATTGGCTCAAGGCTTCCTGATGACGCTGGTTCGAGATGCTCGCGAAGTTGCGCGCGAGTTCCAGGCACATTCTCTGTCTTGGGTTCATCGCGTCGTCGTCGGCGCCGTCCAGGCCTTCGAAAAAGTAGGTGATGGGGACATTCAGCACGCGGGTGATTTCGTACAGGCGGCCCGCGGAGATGCGGTTGATGCCGCGCTCGTACTTGTGCGCCTGCTGGTAGGTCACGCCGATCATGTCGGCCATCTGCTGCTGGGACAGGCCCAGCATGATCCGCCGTTCACGAATCCGGGCGCCCACATGCCGGTCGATGGCGCTCGCGCGATTCGCAGGAGTGGTTTTCAAGGCTCCGCCGTCCATTTTCGCGTTTTCCAACCTAAGGTGCAGTTTCTGTAGGGTTTTTTTAGCCCCTACGTGATCGTCGGAACCATTTTCCCGTCGTCCCAACACTGCCGATTGTAAAAAACGCGTTAGGCGAATACCCGCAGTTTCTTGTAAAAAATTGTTATTGCACGTTATGCGATTGTTAAAAAACGCGGTGGTTTTGTTACGAACCCGGGCTGTTCTACTCGCGGTCCTTAACCAATTTGGCCAGCTGCGCCTGCATTTCGTTCAGTTGCGCCTTCAGGTCGTCGATGTTCTCGCCCTTGGGCTTCTCCTCGTTGGTCGCCGGCTTGCTCGCGCCGGGCGCCTGTTGGCCAAAAGGGTTGAGCATCTTCATCGCATTTTCGAACAGCACCATGTTTTGGCGGCCCATCTGCTCCAGGCGTTCCATCGGGAAGATCCCGCGGAACGCTTCGGTCATGGCCTTGCGCATGTCGTTCTCGTTTTTCGAGAAGGCTTCCATGCTGTGCTCAAGATAGCGCGGCAGCAGCCCCCCCAGCGAGTCGCCGTAGAAACCGATGATTTGGCGCAGGAATTTGATAGGCAGCAGGTTCTGACCCTTGGCTTCCTGCTCGACGATGATCTGCGTGAGGACCGAACGGGTAATATCTTCGCCGGTCCGCGCATCGGTGACCACGAACTCGGTCCCGGCTTTGATCATCTCGGCAAGGTGGTCCAGCGTCACGTATGTCGACGTCGCGGTGTTATAAAGTCTGCGGTTCGCGTACTTTTTTATGACAACCGGCGCTCCCGGTGTGTCGTTCTGCTCTGCCATGGCCACCCCATCCCTAACAAAGTGCTATATTGCTGTGCACAATAGCACACAGTCGCAGCGCCAAAACAACCCGGGAAACGCCCCTTGTGAGCAAAGAAAATCCATCACCGCCCGACTTCGATGCATTGGCGAAACGATATTTGGACCTTTGGCAGGAGCAGATCGCCAAATTGACCAGGGACCCGGCGAAAATGACCGATGCGGCAACCGCTTGGTCCCAGATGGCCTCGTCCTTCATGACGGGCGCGCCCGCTTCCAACCCAGCCCCGGCTTCTCCCCATGACAGCACAACCTCCAGCACGTCCTCCCCGAATCGGTCCGCGTCCGCTGCCGCTGCACATGGCGGTGGAGGGGTGGATCTTGTCGAGCTCGTTCGCAAACTTGATGAGCTCGACCGGCGCCTCTCCGTTCTCGAAGCTGAATCTCCCGTTTCAAAGCCTGTTCGAAAAGGATCCGGCGCGCCGCGTGGCGGCCGAGGCGGCCGGATTAAACCCTGAGACGTTTGCCGGAGCGTGGCATTCGTCCCTCGATCCGGTCCGCTTCCTTGACGCGCTGACCAAAGAATCCAGCGAACGCATGAACCGCTTCGTCGCGGGTGTGCGCGCGTACCAGAACCATCCACATCGCCGCGCGCTCGCGCCCTTGCCCTCCGTGTGGAACCGCGGCGCGGCGACGTTGCGGTCTGCCGGCGGTGAAGGTCCGGCGGTCCTCTATGTGCCTTCGCTCGTCAACCGCGGCTACATCCTCGATCTTGCGGCCGACCGCAGTCTGGTGCGCACAAGCGCCGCGCAAGGCCTCGGTGCTTATCTGCTCGATTGGGGAGACCCGTCGCCGACCGAACTCGGTTTTACGGTGACCGACTATATGCAAGGCGTGCTGATCCCCGCACTGGAGGAGGTCGCCGCGCGTGCGAAGGGGCCGGTGCGTCTCGCCGGCTACTGCATGGGCGGCACGCTCGCCGCCGCCGCCGCCGTGCTACGGCCGGATTTGATCGATGGTCTCGCGCTTCTTGCCGCGCCGTGGGATTTTCATATCGACAGCGAGGCTGCGCGCACGCTCATGAAAGCGATGGATGTTCCACTGTCGATGATGATCCGCGCCGAAGGTCAAGCATCCGTCGATCTTCTCCAGGCATTGTTTGCGTCACTCGATCCCACCCTTACGGGACGTAAGTTCCGCGGCTTCGCCGACCTCGATCCTTCGTCGGAGGAGGCGCGCCGCTTCATCGAGCTCGAGGATTGGCTCAATGAAGGCGTGCCTCTTGCGGGTCCCGTGATGAAAGAGGTGCTTGGCGCCTGGTACGGGAGCAACGATCCCGCGCGCGGTGCGTGGCGGGTGTCCGGGACGCTCATCGATCCCGCGCGCATCACGGCGCCGACGCTCGCGCTCATTCCCGGTCAGGACCGCATCGTGCTGATGCAGATCGGGGCGGATGGTGCGCTTGCCGATCCACTTGTTGTCGTTGGCGGTCTCGGGAG
>JAIUPE010000074.1 GCA_020160875.1 Pseudomonadota bacterium | reverse complement strand
CGGTCGGCCTTGTCGAATATGTGTGCCCGCAGGTGGGATTTGCCTGGCACCCGGAGGAAGTCGCCCATGTGATCGGGGTCATCGTCCCCGTCTTCACCAGCTACCTGGGCCATAAGCACTTCAGCTTTGCCCCACTAAAGCCAAAAACCTAGGCCAATCAACACGAAAGCGGCCCATAAGTCCCCTATTCCAGGTGACAGCGGCGGCTTATTTTAAGTACACATCGCTCTAACCCACTCGTTCATTTTCAAGGTCAAAGCCCGGATATGGATCTCGCCGGCACTCTGGCGCGCCAAACGCCTTCGGACAGCGACGCGGAGCGCGCCAACCAGTTGCGCGCCCTGCTGACGCCGTCCTCCTTCTGGTCGCCGCTCTACCTCGAGGAATCGGCGTGGCTGGATCACGGCGCTTTCGCGTTCTGGCTGATCGAGACCGTGAAACCGCGCAGCTTCGTCGAGCTCGGCACCCACGGCGGATACTCCTATTTCGCCATGTGTCAGACGGTGAAGGCGCTTGGCCTTCCCACGCGCTGCTATGCGGTCGATACCTGGCAGGGTGACGAGCACGCCGGTTTCTACGGCGAAGATATCTATCGCCGTGTCAACGATCACAACGAACGCCACTACGCTTCCTTCTCGCGGCTCGTGCGCTGCACCTTTGCCGAAGCGCTTCAGCACTTCACCGACGGCTCTATCGATCTGCTGCACATCGACGGACGCCACTTCTATGAAGATGTGAAGGAAGATTACGAAACCTGGCTGCCGAAGCTGTCGGACCGCGCCGTGGTGATCTTCCACGACATCAATGTCCGCGAGCGCGGTTTCGGTGTGTTCAAGCTGTGGGAAGACCTGAAGGCGAAGTTCCCGAGCTTCGATTTCATGCACGGACATGGGCTCGGCGTGCTCGGCTACGGCAAGAATCTGCCGGCCGGCATTCTCCCGCTGTTTGAGGCCGCGAAGGACCCGCAGGCGCTGATCGACGTGCGTCAGGCCTACGGCCGTCTTGGCGCGGCGTTCAAGGCACAATTCGAAGCCCAGCAGACGCGCGACGACCTGACCGGCAAGTGGCAGGCGCAGAAGACCCGCGCAGAAGCGCTAGAAGGCGAGAACCGCGACCTTGCGGGCAAGCTCAAGCAACATGTCGAGGAACTCACCGCGGCATGGAAAGCGCAGGAGCAACGCGCCAACGCCCTTGAGACCGAGACCAAGGATATCGGACGGCAGATGAAGGCGCAGGCGAAAGCCCTCAACGCACAGATCGCCGCCGTGACCGAAAATATGATCGTGCAGATCCGTGCGCATGAACATCGCGCCGAGGCCCTGCAAGCGCAGGTCGACGCCAAGGACCTCGCCATTTCCCGCCTGCAAACCTCATTCAGCTGGCGGCTGACGAAGCCGGTGCGTTTCGCGAGCCGTCTCGTCGGCAAGGCGCTCCGCACGATCAAGCGCCCGGTGCGCGTCGTTGGCGGCTTCATCTACCGCGTCACGCCGTTGCCGACGGCGCTCAAAGCGCGGATGGTGAGCGCGCTGCTGCATCTGTTCGCGCCCTTCGTGCGCAATACCGCGTTCTATACGCTGTGGTTCGAGAACCGCCGGAAGCAGGCGCAGATGCTGCTGCCGGGCGAGGGTTTGCGCACCCTGCCCAAGGAAATCGCCCGCGCGATCGAGATCGACTACAGCGCCGCCGTGCCATTCGTTTATCCGACGGCGGATGTCGAAGCGCCGAAGCTCGCGGTGTTTCTGCACCTTTATCACGAGAACCTGACTCCGGAATTCCAGCGCTATCTGCGCAACATCCCCTTTCCTTTTGATCTCTTCATCACGACCGACAACCCCGCCAAGGCCGGGATCATCACGCGCCATTTCACGGGCTGGACGCAGGGCCAGGTCGACGTGCGCGTGACGCCCAATCGCGGCCGCGACATTGCGCCGAAACTCCTGGGCTTCCGCGAGGTCTACGATCGTTATCCTTACGTGCTGCACCTGCATTCGAAGATTTCAGACCACGCCAGTGCGCTCGCCAATTGGCGCGGCCTTTTGCTCGAAACGCTGATAGGTTCGCCCGATATCGTGACGAGCGTATTTGATGCTTTCGCGCGCCGCTCGGACATCGGCATGATCGCGCCGCAGCACTTCGAAGCCGTGCGCCACTGGATCAACTGGGGTGGGAATTTCAAAGGCGCCGAGGCCCTTGCTCAGCGCATGGGCGAACACTCCCTCTCCATGGACAAACCGGCCGACTTCCCGTCCGGCTCCATGTTCTGGGCCCGCTCCGCGGCCTTAAAGCCGCTGCTCGATCTCAATCTGACGTTTGAAGATTTTGACGAGGAAAAAGGGCAGATCGACGGCACCATCGCGCACGCCATCGAGCGCATTTATTTCTACGTCTGCGAACGCGCGGGCTTCGGTTGGATGAAGATCGCCCCGCGTGCCCTTTACCCGCAGACGCCCTGCATCGTGACCATCGACACCCCGGCGGCGCTAAGCGCCTTTGTCACGGAGCACGGGCTTAAGCTCACCGGTTCCAACCTGCCGCCCCAGCGCGTGACGTTCCCGACCCCAGTGCTGGCGCCGCGCGTTGTCGTCGACCGTCTGCAGTACAAAGCACTGGGCTGCGACATGGAAGTCGATCCGACCGCCAAGATCTGCATCGGCATCGTGACCTACAACAACACCGCCGCGCAGTTGCGCCGCGTGGTCGATAGCGCACGCCATGCCTTGGAACGCGCCGGCCTCGCCCATGCTGGCCGTATCAGCCTGATCGACAACGGCGCGGCCTCGGAGATCCTGTTGCGCGACGCCGGAGTCGGAGGCGAGTTGGTGCACTATCTGCCGTCCGCGGGGAATATAGGCTTTGGCGCCGCACACAATAAGCTCATGGCCGATTGGTTCGCGGCCGGCGGCGCGTTCTATATCGCGACCAATCCCGACGGCGCTTTCCATCCGGACGCCATCATCAACCTGATGCAGATGATGCACGCACATGGCAACCGCGCCTTGATCGAGGCCATGCAGTTCCCGGCGGAACATCCCAAGACCTACGATCCCTATACCTTCGAGACGCCCTGGGCTTCGGGCGCCTGCCTCGTCATTCCGCGCGCGCTCTACGAGCAGACGAATGGTTTTGATGAGACCTTCTTTATGTACTGCGAGGATGTCGATATGTCCTGGCGCGCCAAGGCGCTGGGCTTCGCGGTCCGCATCTGCCCGCGCGCGCTGTTCCTGCACGAAGTCACGAACCGCGAGCCTGACCCGCGTGTTCTGAAAATGATCTACAGCTCCGGCATCATCCTCGCCCGCAAATGGGGCAACGCCGACTTCGAAGCCCTGCTGATCGGAGAAATGGAAGACATGGGCGGCAAGCCGCCCCCGCAGCAGCCGGGACCGGTTCTCGCCGATTGGCGCCGCCTTGCCGACTTCAAACACCACTTCACGTTCGCTGAGATGCGCTGGTAGCCATGTCGGAACAGATCGATACCGTCGTCCGTTTTCACGACCCCAGCCGCCTCGCCGAGCTGAAGCGCTGCGTCTTTTCGTTGGTTGGGCAAACCTATCGGCCCTTGCGCATCGTCCTTGCCCTGCAGCGCTTCAATGGCCATCAGATCGAAGCGGTGGAGCAGGCGCTTGGTCCCCTGCTCGAGGGCCGCGACGCGCCGCAATTGGCCATCGTCAATCTGACGGATCCGGAGCCCGCCGACGCGCGGTCGGTGCTGCTCAATCTCGGCGTCCAGAACGCGACCGGCAAATACCTCGCCTTCCTCGACTATGACGACGTGCTTTATCCCGAAGCCTACGAAATGATGGTTGGCCGCCTCAAGGATACGGGTGCCGCCATCGCTTTCGCCAAGGTCCGCGTCATGCGCGTCGATGTATACGACGAATTCTTTTACACCAAGGAGCGCGTGGTTCCGCCGTTCAGCGGGTCCGATCTCCTGGACCTCTTCCACAACAACTATTGCCCACTGCATAGCTACGTCATCGACCGCTCGCAGTGTCCGCCGGGCATGCTGGAGTTTGTGACGGGCCTGACGATGGAAGAAGACTACGACGTGCTCCTGCGGATCTGCGCGACGTTCCTCTCCGACTTCACGCTGATCGGTACCGACATCGGTGACTATTATTACAAGACCGACGGCAGCAACACCGTTCCCGTGAGCGGCGGGCTGTCGGGCGAGGCGCGCGTGCGCTTCATACGCGAAGTAAAGACGGCCATCGAGACACGCCGGCGCGGCACTATCGTGACGCCCGTGGTGCAGAAGTCTCTGGGCCTTCGTGATCCGCATCAGCCGCGTACCATTCGTCAGGTACTCGACCGCCTGCCAACGCGCATGTAACTGGATCCGCATGGGCGCGCACTCTACTCAACTCGATCGGCCGGCAGACCTCGTGATCCCCATTGCGGTGCTCGTGCGTCAGAGGGTCGCGCTGCGCCAGTTCCTGGTGCGTGCCATCTCCCGCCGCTACCGCATGAGCAGCTTGGGTTTCCTGTGGACCATGGTCATTCCGCTGGCGACCCTGGCCATTTATGCATTTGTTTTTGGCGTGGTAATGCCGTCGTCCAACGGTGACGGCGACACGACGGCCTTTACGCTACGCCTCTTCGCAGGCCTGATCGTCTTTTGGCTGATGGCGGAGGTCATCACACAGTCGCCGGCCTCTGTCGTCGAGCAAACCAATTTGGTGAAGAAGTCCGTCTTTCCGTTGGAAGTCATTCCGGCGGTCGTCGTCGGCACAGCTCTGTTTCATAGCCTGATCAGTACACTGGTCCTCATTGCGGCGCTGCTTGTGCTCGGCGCAGGTATTCATCCTACGATCCTTCTTTTCCCGATCGTAATTCTGCCTTTGGCCTTGTTGTTGACGGGCCTCGCCTGGCTCTTAGCCGGGATTGGCGTCTATTTCCGCGACCTGATGCATATCGTCGGCCTGCTCATGACCGGCGCCCTGTTCCTGTCGCCCGTATTCTATCCCATCGAGCGCCTGACCCCCGGCCTACAGACAGCCCTGATGTTCAATCCCATCAGCTTCATTGTCGGCGAAGCGCGCGGTGTGCTTCTCGAAGGCCGCGCGCCGGATTGGGCCGGCCTTGCGATTTACTTTGCCATCGCCTGGATCATCGCCGCCGTTGGTCTGGCTTTCTTCCGCCGCGCCCGTAAGAATTTCGCCGATGTCCTCTGACCCCACGCCCGTCGTTGTCGCGAAGGATGTCGCGAAGAGCTACACGCTTTATCCGCGTCCGTCGGATCGCCTGGCGCACCTTTTCATGCCCTGGCGCAAATACCCGGCCTTCGAGGCCCTAAAAGGCGTTAGCTTCACGGTAGGACGGGGCGAGACCGTCGGCATCATTGGCCAGAATGGCGCAGGCAAATCGACACTCCTCCAAGTCGTCACCGGCACCATTACGCCAAGCGCGGGTGACGTGAAAGTCAGTGGACGCGTCGCCGCGCTGCTGGAGCTCGGCGCCGGATTCGAGCCGGACTTCACGGGCCGCGAGAACATCATGCTCAACGGTACGATTCTTGGGCTTTCCAGCAAGGAATTGCAGGAGCGCACCGATGAGATCATCGCCTTCTCGGAACTTGGCGCATTCATCGATCGGCCGGTGCGTACCTATTCCAGCGGCATGTTCATGCGTCTGGCCTTCTCGGTTGCCGCGCATGTCGACGCCGACCTTCTCATCATCGACGAGGCCCTATCGGTCGGCGATGTGCGCTTCACCCAGAAGTGCCTGCGTTTCCTGAAAGACTTCAAGCAGCGCGGCTCCATCCTGTTCGTGAGCCATGACCTCGGCTCCGTTACAGGCCTGTGTGACAAGGCCATATGGCTGGACCATGGCCGCGTGCGCGCAGAAGGCCCCGCCATCAAGATTTGCGAACAGTATGTCGCTTCGCTGTTCGAGGGCGCCGTTGCCGACACGCCTGCCGCCCCGACGCAGAACCTGCCGGCGCAGGCCGTCAGCGGCGAGATCGTCCTGATGGACGAAGAAGCCCCGCCGCGGGCGTCCAAACCGGGCGCGACCAGCGTGTCGGCCTTCAACGCGGAAGGCAGTTCCTTCGGCAGCGGCGGCGCGGCGATCATCGACGCGGGTCTTTTCAGTCCCGCCGACGGGCACCGCTTGACCCAGGTCGTTGAAGGCCAAGAAGTCGATCTCAAGGTGCTTGTGAAGGCCGACGTCACCGTCGAGCGGCCGATCATGGGCTTCTACGTAAAGGACCGCCTGGGCCAGTTCTTGCTTGGCGACAATAGCTACTGGGACACCGTGCCGCAGCCGCCGATCCCAGCGGGGGAGCGCCTCGCCTTCCGCTTCCGTTTCCGCTGGCCCGCGCTGGCGCGCGGTACTTATACCCTGACGGTCGGTTTCGCCGACGGGACAATGGAGCATCATATCCAGCGCCATTGGATCCACGACGCGGTGATCTTCGAGGTACTGTCGAGTTCGGCGCGCCTGGCCATGGTCGGCGTCCAACTGCGCCGCGTGCTGGTGGATCGCAATCCACCGGAATAGCTACCGCACGAGCGATGTTCTTTTCAGGAACGCAAACGGATTCCAACTGATCCAGCGGCCCGCGTTTGCCTGTCCCGAGCGCGCCCCCTGGATGGCGCGCCGCGAACGCAGGAATTCGCCCGTCCGGCCCAACCCTTCCCACAACCCTTTCATGCGCGCCGATCCCGGATGCCTGATCGCGCCGATGAGTTGCAGCAGCAAAAAACCCGGCAGCGCGAAGCACATGAGGATGAAGGGCATGTTCTTCACCATGACCCACCACTGATTTCGCGCGATCAGGAACGCCGCGAAATCCGAAAGGCCTTCGAAGCTCGCGCCCCCCACATGCGCGACGACGGCGGCCGGAACGACGGCGCACTCCGCACCCGCGAGACGCAAGCGGAACGCGACATCCACATCTTCATAGAAGCAGAAAAAACGATCGTCGAAGCCGCCGATGCGGCGCAGAAGATCAACGCGGTACAGCGCGGCGGCGGCGCAGACCCCGAAGCTGTGGGCGAGTTCACTTTGAATGGCCGGGCGCGTCACGCCACGCCATGCCTGGCCGGTGATGAGATAGTGATCCCCGTAGCCATCGATATGGTTCCGGTCATTTGCACTGAGTTGCAAAGACCCAAAGGCCGCGACATTCGGATAGCGGGCTTCGGCGCTAAGAAGCACCGCCAGCCAGTCCGGGTCGGGAAAGGCATCGGGATTGAGTGCGATGAGGAGCGGCGTTTCACACGCCGCAAGCGCGGCATTCATGCCGCCCGCGAAGCCAAGGTTATCCGCCATCTCGCGATAGTCGATGGAAAATGGTGCGCTTTCCACGAGCGCAGCCGGGCGCTCACGCGAGGCGTTGTCGATTAAAAGGACGCGAAAGTTCTTTTCGGTTTGTGCCGCGAGAGCTTCGAAGCAGCGCGCAAGCGTCGCACCGGAGTTATAGCTCACGATTGCGATCGTAACGCGTGGGTGCATGTCAGGGGCTGGGGTTCTCGGCGACCTGAATCAGGTACTCGCCGTACCCGCTTTTCCTGAGCTTCTCGGCCAAGGTGAGCATTTGCGCCTTGTCGATCCATCCGTTGGCGAAGGCGATTTCCTCGGGCACGCAGATCCGTTGGCCCTGGCGCTTCTCGATGGTCTGCACGAAGCTCGACGCTTCCACCAGGCTGTCGTAGGTGCCGGTATCGAACCAGGCGAAGCCACGCCCCAAACGTTCGACGTTGAGGCCGCCGCGTTCGAGGTAAACACGGTTCACATCCGTGATCTCAAGTTCGCCGCGGGGCGAGGGTTTCAGGTTCGCAGCGATATCCACCACGTCGTTGTCATAGAAATAAAGGCCGGTGACCGCCCATGTGGACTTGGGAGCCTTGGGCTTTTCTTCGATGGAATTGGCGCGCCCTTCGGCATCGAACGCGACAATTCCATATCTCTCCGGATCGCGCACATGATAGCCGAACACGGTGGCCCCTGCGCCGCGCGCGGCGGCCGTTTTCAATTTCTCCGTGAGGCCATGGCCATAGAAGATATTGTCGCCGAGGACGAGCGCGCAGCTCGAATTGCCAACGAAAGACTTGCCGATAATGAAAGCCTGCGCGAGGCCATCGGGACTTGGTTGCTGCGCATAGGTGAGGTTCATCCCCCAGCGCGCGCCATCGCCCAGCAGATGCTGGAAGCCGGCGGCATCGTGCGGCGTGGTGATGATGAGAACATCCCGGATCTCCGCGAGCATGAGCGTGCTCAGGGGATAGTAGATCATCGGTTTGTCGTAGACCGGCAGGAGCTGCTTGGACACTGCGTAGGTGATCGGATGCAAGCGCGTTCCGGAGCCTCCGGCGAGGATGATTCCCTTCATCGTGTCTTCCTAAGTCGGATCGTCAGTTAACGCTCAGCGTTTCCGCCAGCATCTCTTGCAGGGCCGCTTCCCACGGCCGCTGCATAATGCCGTGAACATGGGCGATTTTGCTACAGTCCAGGACGGAATTGGCGGGACGTTTGGCGGGCGTCGGGTATTCCGCGGTCGTGATCGCGTCCACCTTGGGTCGGCGGCCGAGCTTAGGCGCGGCGAGGTCGAATATCTTCTCGGCGAAGCCATGCCATGTCACGGAACCGCCACCCGTGTAGTGGAAGGTTCCATAGGCCTCCCCGGGGGGAACCTCATTGAGCAACCGGCAAGACAGTGTGAGTAAGGTTTCGGCGAGATCTCCCGCGAACGTCGGCGCGCCGCGCTGATCCGCGACAACGCGCAGAAAATCGCGTTCGGCGCCAAGGCGCAACATGGTTTTGACGAAGTTATGCCCGTGCACGCCATAGACCCAAGCCGTGCGGATGATGACATGCCGATCGAGAAATGCGCGCACGGCAGCTTCGCCGGCCAACTTGCTTTCGCCGTAAACTCCGAGTGGACGTGTGGCATCATCTTCAAAATAAGGCCGTCCGCTTTGTCCATCGAATACGTAATCGGTCGAGATATGAACGAGTGGAATATCGCGTGTCGAACACGCCGCCGCGAGGTGCGCGGGACCATCCCGGTTCACCGCGAACGCGAGATCCTTCTCGCTCTCGGCTTTGTCCACGGCCGTATAAGCGGCGGCGTTGATGATGACCTTTGGCGCAGCCGCGGTAACCGCAGCATGCACCGCCTTGGCGTCGGCGATGTCGAGTTGCTCGATCCCAAGCGCTTTGATGGAGAGCTTTGCGGCCGCGGCGCGGCGCTCGAGCTCCCACGCCACCTGCCCGCCGGCGCCCGTGACAAAAACGTCGCAGCTCACGCGCTTTTTCTCGCCGAAAGGCCGAGGCGCTGGCCGCCGTAGTTGCCGGAGCGAATTTTGGTCCACCACGGGCGATTGGCGAGATACCATTCAACGGTTTTGCGCAAACCAGTCTCGAAGCTTTCACGCGGACGCCAGTTCAACTCGCGGCCGATCTTGGTGATATCCATGGCATAGCGCGCGTCGTGCCCCGGACGGTCCGTCACAAAGGTGATCAGCTCGCGGCAGGGCTTCGCAGCCGGCGCGAGCTCGTCCACGAGATCACAGATCGCCCGCACCACATCAATATTCTTGCGTTCGGCTTCGCCGCCGACGTTATAAACCTCGCCAATACGACCGGTCTTCACCACCGTCCACAGCGCACGCGCGTGATCTTCAACGAACAGCCAATCGCGAACATTCGCGCCCGTGCCGTAAACTGGGAGTGGCTTGCCATCGAGGCAATTGAGGATCGTGAGCGGAATGAGCTTTTCCGGGAAATGATATGGCCCGTAGTTGTTCGAGCAATTCGTCGTCACGACCGGCATGCCATAGGTGTGATGCCAGGCGCGAACGAGATGATCCGATCCGGCCTTCGAAGCGGAATAGGGCGAGTTCGGCGCATAGGGCGTCGTCTCGGTGAAGAGCCCCTCATCGCCAAGGGACCCGTACACTTCATCGGTGGAGATGTGGTGAAAGCGGAACGCATCCTTGCGCGCGCCGGGCAGCGCCTGCCAATAGGCGCGCGCGGCCTCCAGCATGGTGTAGGTGCCCACGACATTGGTCGTGATGAAGGCCGCGGGACCGTCGATGGAACGGTCCACATGACTTTCGGCGGCCAGATGCATCACGGCGTCGGGCTGCTCGGCCGCGAAAATATCGGCGATCGCTTGCGCGTCGCAGATATTGGCATGAACGAACTTATAGCCGGGACGGCCCGCGACCGTGGCGACGGAGTCGAGATTACCGGCGTAGGTGAGCGCATCGACGTTCACCACATCGACATTCTCCTCGCCGATCAGGAGACGGACCACCGCCGAGCCGATGAAGCCGGCGCCGCCCGTAACGAGTACCTTCATTCCGTCTTTCCTATCGCAGTCTAGAAATAGGCCGGTAGATCGGCGAGGCGCGGCTGCGCCTTGTCCTTGGCCGACAGCACCGCACCGGCTTCGCTGACCGGCCATGCGATACCAAGGGCCGGGTCATTCCACAACAGGCCCAAATCGTGCTGGGGCGCGTAATAATTGGTCACCTTATAAAGAACCTCGGTATCGGGCTCGAGGGTGAGAAGGCCGTGGGCGAATCCGACCGGCACTAGAATCTGGTTCCATTCATCGGCCGAAATCACGGCGGAAACATGTTTTCCGTAGGTCGGCGACGTCCGCCGCAGGTCCACCGCAACATCGAGAATCGCGCCCCGGACAACACGAACCAGCTTATCCTGGGCGAAGGGGGCGGATTGAAAATGAAGGCCTCGGACAGTGCCTTTGGTCGCCGAAAAGGCGTGGTTATCCTGTACGAAGTCGAGGGCAATACCGACGTCGGCGAACGCTTTTTTCGAGTACGTTTCCGAAAAGAATCCCCGTGCATCCCCATGCTTTTTGGGCCGGATGATCTTCACGTCCGGAATGGCAAGGCTCTCGACCGTCAGGGACATACGTACTTTCTCCAGGCGCTACAGCAGATAGATCGAAAGACCGGGGCGCTCGAGCTTTTCGCGCTTCAGGGTTTCCAATGCTTCCATATAAGGCGCGGCCCAGCGTGAAAAGCGCGAAATATCGGTACCATTGATAGCCCAGTCCATCACGATCACCACCGGCGGCCGCTTTTCTTCCGTCAGCGCGATGGCGCGCGCAAGCCACTGCGGATCCCGTAGCGGCAGCGCATCGTCGACATATTGCTCGCGAAACAGAAGGCGCCGCCCAGTCATAAAAGCAATGCCCGGACAGTACGGAACGCAAACAATCGTATCGCCTGGTTTCGAATTGGCCTCGATGACACTCTTGAGATCTTCGAGCAAAGCCTTCTCACCGGGATACACGCGAACCTTAACGCCGTTGCCGGCCTCAAAATGTTCGGTGCGCGCGAAACTCCCCGCGATCGACCCCGTGCCCTCATGCGTCAGCGCTTCTGCGGCATAGAGACCCAGCGTAAGCGCGATCAAAATCGGAAAAATCAACATGATGCCGCGCGTCCACGCCACAACCTGCCAGGCGAACACACCTGCCAGCACCGCGAAGCCGGGCATGAAATTGGCGATATGCGAAAGATCGGGCCGATAGAAGAAATAATGCGGCAGTGCGGCCGCTCCCGCAAAGAGGACGACCAGCATTGTTGTCATCGACTTTACGCGGTCCGCCTCGCCGCGCAGGCGCGCCACGTTGTAAACTGGGAACGCCACGATGATCACAATAGGAAGGTAAACCAACAGCGCAAGGCGCAGCTCGGCGCTATCTGCGGCGCCGAAAAGCCGTGGACGCGCGAGAAGCGTTCCCGCCGCGGGCGTTTCAGCGACGCCGCCCGCCAATGTGGCCACGCCATGAAAGGCGTACTTCGCGAGCATCACCGGATACGATAGGTATTGGCCGACCAACGCGCCGAGATACCCGTCGCCGACCGCAAGAAAAAGACCAGGGGCATGCGCGGCGACAAAGGCGGCGAGTGCCGAACCGATGAGGTGGTGGCGACGCTCGCCGCGCAACGTCGCGGCGATCAGGAGCAACGCGAGCGGTATAGCGAAGATATAGCCAAAGTCGGGGCGAATCTGGAATGAGATGGCGAGTGCGGCGCCGGCGAACGCGGCGTCCCGTGGACACGCCTCTTCAAGACGCCGCGCAAATAGAAGCTGCGGCACGGTATTGATGAGGATGCAGAGCCCATAGAAAGCCGTTGGCAAGAATGCCGGCGCCAGCGCGGGCACGGCGGCGATCAGCGCAGCGAACCACGGCCGACGCGTGACGATGAACACCGCTGCATAAACGAGCAGCGCCGTCACGAGCGCGCAAGCGAAGAACAACGCACGCGCGAGGAGAAAGTGTGGGCCAAACAGGCGGAAGAGCCCCTCCCCGATCTTGAACCACAACAGGCCATAACCGACCGGCAGGTCGTTGAGGCTGGCCCCATGCGCGAGTTCATAGACAAACTGCGCGTAGTTGCCCTCATCGGAAAAATTGAACCCCGCGTCGAAATACCAGGCGTAATAAACCAGCGAGAGGCCGCCGATCAGAACGGCAGCTCCCCAGGGTCGCGCGGCGCGTGGTTCGGCTAACGGATTGGTTTTCACGGCGAATTGACGAAGACGAGGATGAGCCAAAATACAAGGAGATACGGTTCCCGCGCCATCCTTCCCCCGTTACTAAATGCCAAAATAATTCTACCCTAGAGAATGCTATAGCAGTGCCGGAGGTCGACGCGCGGAAGGCGCGGCGATAGAGGGCACGTACACACAGGGCGCGGGAGCATGTTGCGCGCAGCGAATTGCAGTGTTTCGAAGGCTCTGGCCTTCGTCTTGATGGTGTACCTCTGCCTTGCGGCGCGGACCGCGCATGCCGAGACGGTAGCCGTGCGCCCAACGAGCGCGGCGACGGTTTCGATCGCCAGCGATCTCGAGATTCTTGAAGACCCCAGCGGCCAGATGAGCTTGTCCGATGTCATGGGCGCGCCTCATGGGAGCTTTAAGCCGGCGGATACCGACCGTCCTGCTTTCGGGATCTCGCGGGGCGCCGCGTGGACGCGCGTGGAAGTAGACCTTTCCCAAGACCCGGAACGGGCAAATCGTCGCGCACAGTTCAGCGCTATTCATCCCGATACAGTGTCGTTCTTCATTGTCGATAGCGCGGGCAACGTCCTACGCACCTATACCGGTGGGCTCGACATTCCCGGCAGCAGTACGTACCGCAAGTTTTCGGTGGCGATCGGCGATCTCGGCACCGATCACTTCACGCTCTACGCGCGCATGACCACCCACTACATCTCGACCCTTACGCAATTCCTGATCACGGCACAGGAAGAGACTCGCGCAGAAATAGCGGTAGAACGCGTCCTCTGGCCGTTGTTCGGCGCCATGGCCTTAGCGGTGGTTTTCTGTTTATTGTTGTGGGCGTATTTGCGCGAGCCGGTTTACGGCTATGGATTCGCGGTCGTCTTCAGCGTTTTTATCGCCGCGCAGCCGTATGTGAATATCGACCGGCTTCTGTGGCCGGAGACTTTGCAGAACGGCGATTTTACGCGGTTTGTCCATCTTGGCGGATCCGGGCTGGTACACGGCTTCGGGCTGATGTTCACCTCGTACTTCCTCAATATCCCGGCGCGGCAGCCGCGCCTGCATACGGTCGTGCAGATCACCGCGTTGACGATGATCTGCATGGTGCTGACCACCGGGTTTGTCGCGTCCTACAGCTTTTTCCCGGTGACGGTGATCAGCCTTGCGATCGCGACCATATTGATCACGATCATGATCGTCGGTGCTTTTCGCGCAAAAATGCGAGCGGCAGTCACTTATGCCATCGTGGCGGCGCCGTTCATGATCTGCCTCGTCCTGACGAATATCGCGAGCTATTACGTCCTCACGGAACATCCGATCTCCATATCGCTCGCGGTCATTGCGCTGACGCTGCTTGTCGTCGGTATTACCCTGAGTTTGGCCGACGGGTTTCGTGAAAATCTGGAAAGCAAAGTGCAGGAGCGCACGGCGGAGCTGTCCGTGGCGAACGAAGCCCTGCGTGAAGCGCATGAGGCCAAGAACCGCATGCTGGGCGTGGTCGCCCACGACCTTCGCAATCCGCTGTCCGGCATTCGCGCCGCCGCGCAGGTCCTGATCGAAATTCCCTTGGAAGAAAGCAAGCGCGAAACGTTGCTGCGCACGATCCGGGACGGCGCCGATGTCACCTTGAGCATGACCGAGGACCTTCTCGACGTGGCCGCGATCCGCGAAGGCAAAGTCGAGCTGGTTCCGGATTCCATCGATCTTTCACGCCTTGTTGAATCGCGGGCCGACCTGTTCCGCATGACCGCGCGCGCGAAGAATATCGAACTGCGCCTGGATCTCGCGCGTATCCCCCCGGTCTGGGCCGATCCCAAACGAGCGGCGCAGGTCCTCGACAACCTTGTCAGCAATGCCGTCAAATACTCGCCGCACGACGGCCAAGTCACGATCGAGCTGCGCGCTATCGATGGCCGTGCGCGGCTTTCCGTGATCGACCAGGGACAAGGCATTCCGGCCGACGAGATCGACGGCATCTTCGAGCCATTCGAACGCGCGTCACCCCAGCCCACGGGCGGCGAACGCAGCATTGGATTGGGTCTTGCGATCGTGAAGAGATTGATGGAAGCGCAGAACGGCGAGATCCGCGTGCAGAGCGCGTTGGGCAAAGGCTCCAGGTTCGAGGTCTTCTTGCCATTCGCCACCACCGTTGTGCACGATGTGACGGCCAATACGACCACGGCGCGGGAATTGACCATGGATTCCAAAGATACACCAGGCGCGCTGTCCCCCGCATGAGGCTATTCACGGTCGGATTCACACAAAAGACGGCGGAAATATTCTTCACGACCCTTAAGCAGGCCGGCGTGGAACACCTGATCGATATTCGCCTGCATAACGTCTCGCAGTTGGCCGGCTTCACGAAGCGCGACGATCTTGCCTATTTCGCCAAATCGATCTGCGGCATTCCCTACACCCATGCCACTGATCTCGCGCCGACCGAAGAAATCTTGAATGCGGTGAAAAAGGCGAAGGGAACCTGGGGAGCTTACGAAAAGAAGTTCCTGGACCTGATGGCGGCGCGCAAGGTCGAGAAGCTGGACCGCGAAATGTTCGACGGCGGCTGCCTTTTATGTAGCGAGCCGACGCCCCATCATTGCCACCGACGCCTCGTCGCCGAATACCTCGGCAAACATTGGAAGAACGTATCCGTCACACATCTGTAGTGGCGCGCCAGAATTGAAGCGTGCGCTCCGAGATCGCGGCCTTGCCCTCGCGCGCGGCGATATCGAGAAGACACGCGAGCAATCCTTGCGCCTCCGCCACCAATCCGATCAGCCGCAAGAAAATCATGATGCGCGTCAGACGCATGTGATTGTGGTTGAGAGGCTGCAGCCAGTGCGCCTTGTGCGCAAAAGCTTCATCACGGACGATCATGGCCTGATCGCGCGTCAGGCCATAGAAGCGGAGCATCAGATCGAGCGAGCGCCTAGCCCGCGCCTGAAGCTCAGGCGACGTCCGAAAAGCTTTCACGTCGCCTGCGGAAAGAAGCGGGGCATCGGGATTAAAGCGGCTGGGCTCCGGCGTCGGAAACAACCACTGAATGAAATCGTGGATCATCTCCAGGCGGCGATGATCCCAACTCCATATTTCCTCGAGGGACCTGCCGGCGGCGTCGAAGCCGGTGCCGTTATAAAAAGCGAGAATCACGCTGGTCATGATGGGAGGGTACACGCCGCGCCGGAAAAAGAAAAACGCGCGCCGACATGCGGCGCGCGCTTGAGTGAACCAAATCTTTAGGTCGTTTCAGCGCCGGGAGAGATTAGGCGGCTTGAGCGATCGTCTTCGGGGCGTTTGTGTTTCCCGCGATCGCGATCTTGCGCGGCTTCAGGGCTTCAGGGATCTCACGCCTGAGGTCGATATGCAGCAGGCCGTTTTCCATGGCCGCGCCAGTGACCTGGATGTGGTCGGCGAGTTCGAACTTACGCTCGAACGAGCGGCCGGCGATGCCGCGATGGAGGAAAGTCGTCGCCTGGTCATCTTGCGAAGTCTTGCCACGGACCGTCAGAGTGTGATTCTCGATCTGCACGTCGAGGTCCTTGTCGGCAAATCCGGCGACTGCGAACGTAATGCGGTACGCGTCTTCACCGGCCTTCGCGATGTTGTAGGGCGGATATGAGGGGGCGTCGTTGAGGGTCGCGTCGAACAGACGGTTGAGGTTATCGAAACCGACGGTGGCGCGGTAAAGGGGAGAGAGGTCGAAAGTACGCATAGGAATATTCTCCAATGAGCAATATCCGGGGAGCGCGTTTATCGAGCTGCCGGGCTTGGAGCCGAAACGAGATGTCCTCGCCGAAACCCCTTAAGCCGCGACGCGCCTCAAAAGGCCGCGCCCGTTGGCCGTGCAGGCCCCGAAGGCGCCTACGGGATTGGATTTAAGGTCGGATTTGTGGGTCGCAAGGGGGGCAACTCGAAAAATTCGCCCCTCCAGATTCGCCATTAAGGTGTGCGTTTATTGACCTTCAACGTTTTAAGTATTTCGCCCAAAAACTGATCCGCCTGGTTCCGTCGAGTCACCGGGGCATAGGCTGTAACCGTATAGAAAAACGCCTCCTGCTTCGCTCCTTCCATGATGAGAGGGCTCTTTACATAGACGCCGTTTGCCTGAACCCTCGCGCATGTCGCTGTCGGAAGGCCGTCGGCCAGCGTTCCCAGATCGGCAAACTCCGCGGACACAATCTGCGGCCCCACCGCGCATCTGGTTTGAAAGTCGGCCCAGCGATCAGAGAACTCACTCGCCGGCCCTGCCCACGCAAGATGAATTTGATTGGCTTTTCATGCGAAATGCAAAAAGCCGCCGAATCGATATTCGGCGGCCCTGATGGGTCGAGGATGGAAGCTTAGAAACTTGAGGAAAATACCAGCTGCGGTGCAATCAAGCACAAAAGCGCACGGTACAATTACATTGTCCGCTCACTGCGAATTTTCGTCAGATTAAATCAATGCGGCAGTTCGGCTTCATTGGGAATCGCGTCATCGCGGCGGTCCTCCTCGCGGTGCGCCATGGCGATGCGGCGCAGGCCTTCGGCTGCGATCTCGGAGCCGTCCTTTTGATAGATGTCATGCAGTTTGCGCCGGGCATGCGCCCAGCAATAGGCCAAGGTCAGCGGCGCTCCACCCACGCGTCTGGGTTCTGCCAAGGCGTCATAGCCGGTATATCCATCGACCTGGAGAATGCCCTCGAAGCCTGTCAGGATGTCCATCGCATGCTGGCCATGCCGCCCGGGCGCATAGGTGAAGACAACGGCGGGCGGATCGCCGCCACCCCAACCGCGATCATCACGGGTCACCGCCCAGAGGTAGCCGGTTTTGGTCTTGCCCGCCTTGGGATCGAGCACCGGTGCCCGGGTCTCGTCCATGAACAGGCGGCCGGACCGTTTGAGGTGGATCAGCATCCGGTCGACGTCCGGGCCCAGATGGTAAGCTGCCACGCCACACCAGTTTGCCAAGGTGGATCGGT